>CBHROW010000074.1:0-17428 GCA_966080355.1 uncultured Chryseosolibacter sp. | reverse complement strand
CAACGCCATTTTCGATCTGGGTAAAGGAAAGCAGCTTGTGGCCGAACTTCCGGAACGATTTGATAACGAAAATGAAGCGCTCGAATTTTTAGAGTCGTGTAAGGGCGCAAAGTTTACGATCGAGGATCTGCAAACCCGACCTTCGAAGCGCTCTCCCGCACCACCGTTCACTACTTCTACCATGCAACAAGAAGCAGCACGCAAACTCGGATTCTCGGTGATTCAGACGATGATGGTTGCGCAAAAGCTTTACGAAGCAGGTAAGATCAGCTATATGAGAACGGACTCAGTGAATCTTTCCGATGAGGCCCGACAAGGTGCCCAACGTCAAATTCAATTCGCGTTCGGGAATGAATTTCATCAACCCCGCCAGTTCAAAACCAAGTCTTCAAGTGCGCAAGAGGCCCACGAGGCGATTCGCCCCACTGACTTTTCGATTATGGATCCCGGGATGGACCGCAATGCCTTGCGATTGTATGATCTTATCTGGAAGCGTGCAATAGCTTCGCAGATGGCTGATGCGGAATTGGAGAAAACCACCGCTACGATCGGTATCTCAACAAACACGCGCAAATTGATTGCGAGTGGGGAGGTGATCAAGTTCGAGGGATTTTTGAAGGTATATATCGAATCCGGTGACGATGAAGACGAAGAAGAGAACAGCAAAACCCTTCCTCCGCTTGCCATCGGACAAAGCCTGACGCTCGATGAGCTTGTAGCGAAGCAAATATTTTCGCGTCATCCTCCTCGTTACACAGAAGCGAGTCTCGTGAAGAAGCTGGAAGAGATGGGAATCGGCCGGCCATCAACTTACGCGCCAACGATCACTACAGTTCAGAAACGCGGTTACGTGGTGAAAGAGATTCGCGAAGGCGTGGAACGGAAATACAACGTGTTTACACTCAAAGATAATACGATCACCAAGCGCGAGGATTCCGAGATCACGGGAGCAGAGAAGAATAAATTGTTCCCTACAAATACGGCCATGGTCGTCAACGATTTCCTGGTCGAACATTTTCCTGACATCACCGACTATTCGTTCACCTCTGATATAGAGCAGGAGTTCGATGAGATCGCTAATGGCAAGCTTCAATGGAAGAAGATGATCGAAAACTTTTATCAGCCGTTCCATAAAAAAGTTTCGAAAACTGAAAAAGTTGAACGATCATCTGTCGGAAAATCGAAAGAGCTTGGCGTAGATCCGAAGACTGGCAAGAACGTATATGCGAAGCTCGGAAAATTCGGAGCCTATGTTCAGATCGGTGAGAATCCTGACGACAACGGTGGAGAGAAGCCAAAATTTGCAAGCCTTCGTCCGGGTCAGTTCATTGAGAACATGACGTTGGAAGATGCGATGGAGCTGTTTAAGATGCCTCGCGACATGGGCTTGTTTGAAGAGAAACCTGTAGTTGTCAATATCGGTCGTTTTGGTCCGTATGTTCTTCACGATAAAAAATTCGTTTCCATTCCAAAAGACATCGATCCATACACGATTACACCAGAGAAGGCTGTGGAACTCATCGAGGCGAAACGTGTTGCCGATGCTAACCGGTTGATCAAAGCGTTTCCCGAAAATCCCGATATCCAGGTTCTCAACGGCCGATTCGGTCCCTACATCAAAGCTGGAAAGAAAATTGTGAAGATCCCCAAGGGAAAAACCCCGCAAGAGCTCACGCTTGAAGAATGCGTTGCGCTTGCCGATGCGACTCCCGAGAAACGCGGACGGTGGGGGAGGGCAGCAGCACCGAAACCAGAAGCCGCCACGCCAGTGAAGAAATCAAAAGCCGCGAAAACATCCGGAGAAGCGCCAGCTGGAACGAAAGCGGTTGCTAAGGTAGCGAAGAATGCGGCCAAGAAAGTTGCAGCGAAAAAAGTGGCCAAGAAAACTACGAAGAAGGCTGCGGCAAAAGCTCCTGCGAAAAAAACTGCGAAAGGGAAGAAAAAGAAATGACCATTTAGTCTGCCATGAAAAAGCTCGTGGTTTTGTCAGGCGCTGGTATCAGCGCAGAAAGCGGCATTCCTACATTCCGCGATTCGAATGGTTTGTGGGAAGGTTACGATGTGCAGGAAGTAGCCACGCCTGAGGGTTGGAAAAAAAATCCGGCACTGGTTCTCGATTTTTACAATCAACGAAGAAAGAATGCGCTGAATGTCAAGCCAAATCGCGGTCACGAAATCCTTGCCGAGCTTGAAGATCATTTTGATGTTACGGTGGTTACGCAAAATGTAGATAATCTGCATGAGCGGGCGGGTTCAACAAAAGTCATTCATTTGCATGGAAGCCTTTTTGAATCGAGAAGTTGTAAAGATGAATCGTTGGTATATCAGATCGAAGGTTGGGCGTTGAAAATGGGCGACCTTTGTGAGAAGGGATCACAGCTTCGCCCCAACATTGTGTGGTTTGGCGAGATGGTTCCATTGATGGACGTTGCAGCCCGACACGCAGCCCAAGCGGATATTTTTCTTGTTGTCGGAACATCGATGGTTGTATATCCGGCAGCTGGCCTTATCCATTATGTACCCACAGAATCGATGAAGTATGTTGTCGATCCAAACTTGCCGGATGTCGGACACATTCCCTTTTTGAAGATGATTCAAGAGAAAGCAAGTACAGGAATGGAGAAAGTGAAGAAAGAATTGCTTGAATTTTCTTGAAATGCAGGTTCGCAGTTGGCGGTTGACAGTTCACTGTCCGGTTCAACAAATTTTCAATTTGCCCTACTGCATTTCGGTAAACCGTGAACTTGTCTGACTACTTTGCCTGCTCTTCCAGCGTCAGTTCTTCCAAAAACTTTTTGAACTTGTCGGTATTGTAATTCGCAGTACCCACTTCCTTCCGCTTGATGACACCGTCTTTTCCAATGACGAAAGTAGTGGGAATGGATGGCACCTGCAGCTGTGTAGGAAGTTGATCACTGATCACAAACACGGGAAAAGTGTATCCCTTATCACGAACGAAGTTTACAACTTTTGCAAAACTCTGTTTGTTGTCGAGCGAAAGCATGACAAACGCAATGTCTTTGTTGGTGGTTGATTTGAATAGCTCTTCGATCGAAGGCATTTCCACCCGACATGGGCCGCACCAGGTAGCCCAAAGGTTGAGGAAGACCACTTTCCCTTTTAGCTCAGCGGCCGGGTGGCTGGTTCCATTCAAATCTTTAATGGTGAAATCATAATCGAATTTTTCTGATTTGCTTGCATCGGTTTCTCCTTTTGCATCGAGAAATCCCGTGTGCATCGCAGCCGTTTGTGTGAGAAAGGAAATACCGCTCAGAGCACCCGTGTACCGCAGGATCAATAAAAATGCAATGGTCACTAGCCACGGTTTCAAGGTTGTCATGATCGATTGAAATTTCTGTTTGTAAAACTCCTTATTCATTTTGATGTGTTTGTCGCGTATAAGGATGCGTTGATGTCGCTATTTTAATTAATTTCGGAGATAATTAGATCATTAGCATGACAAAAACTGCCCTGATAAGGTTCCTGGTGTTGTTTTTAATTGTTCAGTCTGCATATGGACAGAAAGTTAAATACAAGGACATTTTTGCATTGCTGAATTCCAAGCAATATGAGCAAGCCGAACCATTCCTCAAGCGGTACCTGAAGGAAAATGATGACAACCCCAATGCCTATCTCTTCATGGGCATCATCTTCCAGGAGAAATCGGTAAAGACTGATGTTCTCAAGCAGACATCGCTAGCGATCGCCAACATGGATTCTGCAATTTACTTTTACAGCAAGGCGTATCCGATGATCGATGATAAGGAAGTGAGGCGAAATAAGGAGTATTACCAGCTCTATAACAGACGCGACCTTCGTACGGGAGAGTTTGGTGTTAAACTTTCTGACATTCAATTCGACATCGACAAGAAAAAGGAGGCGCTCAAAGAAAAGATCGATAAGGTAAAGATGCTGAAGCATTTCTTTTCTCTCGCGGATTCATTGTATCGGCAATCGAACAGGCTGTATCGATCACTTGCCGCGTCATTTCCGACTGAACAAAAAATTTTCCTGCAGGGGGATGAAAATACACTGCGAACGTTGTCACAGCTTTCCGCGAAGTTCGACTCATGTGCCAAAGCTTTCGATAGTTATAAAACCGTTAGCAGCAACATCGGCAAAACCGGATACAGCCAGATATGGACAGTGACAGAGATCCGAAATTTCCCGAAGGATGGAATTGAAATTACCGATTTTTACCGCGATGATCTGCCAGTTTGGGATTATAAACAATTTGCCGATCGCGTAAAATCGACTATCGAAAAAGAAGTCGTTCCGATGCGTGAACATCTGATCACGTACGACATAGAGATCAACAAGTTGCGCGATAAGCTCACCACAGACTCTGTTTCTGTTCGTAATGATCTCATGAAGCTTATTGACAAATTGCTGTACGATCAGTTAAAGAAGTTCGATGCTGAACCGTTACCGATGGAGATTTTCAGCTTAAAGACATCCGACCTTGAATATCGCTCGGCATTACTGGAGAACCGCCAGCTTCGGGATTCTGCTGACGTTCATATCAGGCTCCGCGCGCTGACTTCTGAGTTGAAGCTCGCCAACAAACTCGACAGCATTGCCACTCGCATTTCCGCACAAGACATTGACGAAGAAGCCCGCGACTATCCCCATTTTGTTGCCAACACGTATAGCAATACCGTTGTGTTGAAGAGCTACGTGAAAACACTGAAAGATTATGCCGAACGAGAGAAACATCAAAAGGCGCAGGCGATTGCTGAAAACACGAAGGCAATGGATTGGATCGTTGATGGTAGTGATTCAATTCCATTGAGCTCACAAATGGCAAACCGGTATAAACCGTTGTACACCGCGCCAGAGAAGTTTACGCTTGGCCTTCATGTAAACGACAGCGTGAATTCTGACGGGTATTTCTATACCATTACGCCAAGCAGGAAGCCTGACGTGAAGGTGGTCTTTCCAGTTGATAAATCATCATTTAAGGAAAAGAAAGTGAGCTCCACGAGAGGCCTTTCCTTCGCAGATGCAGCGGGTCAAATATTTTTTGTGTTGATATTTTCCGATCAGCCCCTGAAGGACAAATATTCTGCGACCCTGGCCAAGATATATCGCTCAGACGGCTTGGCCTGGAGCAATAACTATCAGGTCGGGTTTGTTCCAAAAGAAATTACGTTCCGCCAGGATAATGGTGAGTTAACGATCAAAAATGAAACACAACAAACCGTGATCGATAAGAACGGGAAAGTGCTGCGTTAGGAATAGTTGGCAGTTGGCAAAAAACAATTGGCAAATGGTCAAATGAAAATGCCTGGCACCCTTGCCAACTGACATTTGCCAATTGCCACCTTTTTTCTCCTTATTGTCCTACGAGTTTCTTCCAATCCTGGAAGCGCATGTCGACCCGTGTCTTGATCTTGTCGTAGTTTTCCCAGCTGTCCGTCACGTGATAGATAGATGGCAGTGTTTTGACGAGAATCTCATCGTAGTCATTCCGGTAAAGGCCTCCACCGTAGTAATAATAGGTGAACATGTTGCCTTGTTTGTTGAAAAGCTCGTAGCCGAGATAACCATCCCAGATCTCACTCAGAATCGTACATGAAATTTCTCTGCGTTTAAAGCGGAAAATTTGATTTGATGCCTCGTCTTCAAAATATTCGGAGTATAACCCCGTATCGATTATCCATCCAAGGTACATTCCGATGTGAACGTAAGCTTGCTCGATGGGTAGCGAGTCAGGAAAATTTCCAAGGAAGTGACTCTTCGCGTTGTCGTAAATGGTTTTCTGAATGTCCGCTTTCTTTTCCATGTAACAATGATAACTTCGATTGGTCAGGAAAGCAAATAAGTGAATTGAATAATTCTATGACTCACGGTTGTATAACCAGTGGGATTTTCGCGGATCGAGCAGGGCACTATTTCCAATTGGTTCAGATCGAAATGACTGCAATTATTATATTACTTGGTGCCTTTGTGCCTTGGTAGCTAAAAAAAGAAGAGGTATCCTGCGAGAATTCCTCCGAGGATTCCGAAGAGATCCGCAATCAATCCACCAGTCACTGAATAGCGTGTTTTACGGATATTAACTGATCCAAAGTAAAGCGCCAGAATGTAGAAAGTAGTTTCCGCACAACCCCTGAAGATACTTGCCATATTTCCGACAAACGAATCGACTCCGTAATGTTTGGCGACATCGATCATCATTCCGCGAGCACCCTGCCCGCTCAATGGTTTCAGCAGCGCAACGGGGAGCGCATTGACAAACTCGGTGTCGGCACCGAACTGCGAGAGGGTCCAGCCTATTCCGCTCGTAAAATATTCAAGCACACCGGACGTGCGGAACATTCCGATCCCTACAAGAATGCCCACGAGGTATGGAATTATTTTTACTGAAGTTTCGAAGCCTTCCTTTGCACCTTCTATAAAAGTCTCAAACACCGGAATTTTATTATAGACACCAAGCCCGATGAACGAAATGATCACCGTGAGAATGACCACGCTGGTCACCAGCAGCGACTGATCCATGAGCTCTTGCTGAGACAATGAAGCGAAATACACAACGGCACCGACAATGGCTGCGATGATGCCAAACAGGTAAGCAAGAAATACAGGATCGAGCAATTTTATCTTTTGGCGCAGTGCAACGTAGATCAATCCCGCGGTTGTGGCGCAGGAATGTGCTATCATGGTCGGAATAAAAATGCTGGTGGGATTTACCGAGCCCATGGTTACGCGGTCTGCGATGATTGAAAGTGGAATGATGGTGAGCCCAGAGGCGTTGAGAACCAGGAACATAATTTGCGCATCTGACGCAGTGTCTTTATTGGGATTCAATTGTTGTAGCTCTTTCATGGCCTTCAACCCGAGTGGTGTGGCGGCATTGTCGAGGCCGAGAATGTTCGCGCTGAAATTCATGATGATTGCTCCGGTTGCAGGATGATTGACTGGAACTCCTGGAAACAACCGAGTGAAGAACGGGCCAACGAGTTTTGCAAGAATAGGGATCACTCCACCGCGCTCACCGATCTTCATTAACCCAAGCCATAACGTCATGATGCCGGTAAGTCCGATCGAGATCTCAAATCCGGTCTTCGCCATATCGAACGAGGCTTTCATCATTTCCGGAAAAACGTTCATGTCGCCAAACACGAGGAGTTTGATCAATGCCACCACGAAAGCGATAATGAAGAATCCGACCCAGATGTAGTTGAGTGCCATGCTTTGTTCGCTTGACTATTTGGCGTACAAGATAATGAGAAAGTGCGTTTGGCAAGCGGGTTTAAGTTGGCAATTGGCAAAAAGGCAGTTGGCAAATTGTTCAACGACCCGATAATCGTACCAGGGTTTTACTCGCCAAATTCCTCGCTGTTCGAATGAGATACTTCTAGTGATCGATACCAATTGCCAACTTGCCAACTACTGATTCACCAGGTTAACTATATGACATGCAGCAACACCGGCCGTTTCTGTGCGCAAGCGGCTGGGGCCGAGACCAACCTTGGTAAATCCATTGGCTTGAGCGAGCGCAATTTCCCCATTCGAAAAATCCCCTTCAGGGCCGATCGCCACAGTCACGGATTTATTCTTCAAAGCAGCCGATAGCAACTGCGTTGGATTCGCAGCGTCAACATAGGCAATGAATTTCTGCTGGGTATCGGCCTTCGAAATAAAATTTTCAAAGGGAGTGAGGTTGTTAATGAAGGGCAGCACGGATTTGAGCGATTGTTTCATCGCGCTGATCGCAATCTTTTTGAGTCGATCCGATTTGATGAAAGAGCGTTCCGAATGATCGCAATCTATCAATGTTATTTCGTCTATCCCGAACTCCACGACTTTCTCCACGAACCATTCGATGCGGTCTGTATTTTTTGTCGGTGCTATAGCGATATGAATTCGGAAGGGTCGTGCTGGCGTGATCTCTTTGTCGGAGATTGTGAACTGACAGGAGCGGGGATCTGCTTTTGTGATCGTGGCGTTGTAGAAGGAACCTTTTCCATCAGTGATCCGGATGATATCGCCTGCAGATTTTCGCAGAACTTTTACGCAATGGCGTGATTCGTCTTCCTCAAGATGCAGAACACCATCGGTAATTCCGGGTTGATAGAAAAGGTTCACAGGGTTAAGCGTATTCCTGGTGAAGCTTTTCGACCAGGCTGATGTATTCCATTTTTGCTTCGTCTTTCGGTTTACCCTTGAGCTCTGCCCATGCGTCATATTTTGCAATGGCCTTGAAGTCGAATCCTCCCGGACGTTCCCCGTTTACATCGCCATCGGTAGCTTGTTTGAAAAGTCCATAGAGTTGTAAAAGTTCTTCGTTCGAAGGGCGCTTGGTGAGCTCTTTCGAACGCGTCACCGCGCTTTCAAATTGTTGTTGTAGTTCCATAGGTTATAAGAATAAAAAATGCCGTTATCAATCCGCGAGGCTGATAACGGCATGGCTATACGTTTTTTTAGCGTTTGTTCATTTCTACATAAGGGCGAAGTTTCGCACCCGTGTAGATCTGACGTGGTCTTCCGATAGGCTCCTTGTTTTCTCGCATTTCTTTCCACTGCGCGATCCATCCCGGGAGTCGGCCAATCGCAAACATTACGGTAAACATATCCACAGGGATGCCCAGTGCTCGGTAGATGATCCCTGAATAGAAATCCACGTTCGGATACAGCTTGCGCTCCACGAAGTACGGATCTTTCAATGCGGCCTCTTCGAGTTTTTTTGCGATCTCCAAAACCGGATCGTTCACACCTAGTTTTGCCAGAACGTCATCTGCGGCTTTCTTGATGATCTTGGCGCGAGGGTCGAAATTTTTATAAACGCGGTGTCCGAAGCCCATCAGGCGGAACCCGCTGTTCTTGTCTTTTGCTTTGTTGATCCACTTGTCTGTGTCGCCACCATCATTCTTGATGTTTTCAAGCATCACGATCACTTCCTGGTTCGCGCCACCATGCAGCGGCCCCCACAGTGCGTTGATGCCGGCAGAGATCGAAGAATAAATGCTCGCTTTTGATGACCCTACGATGCGCACCGTTGAAGTTGAACAGTTCTGTTCATGGTCAGCGTGAAGGATCAGGAGCTTATCAAGCGCTTGAGCTACAACCGGGTCGACATCATATTGTTCTGCCGGAAGAGCGAACATCATTTTGAGGAAGCGCGAACAATAGTCGAGCGAATTGTCAGGGTAGTTCACCGGATGGCCTACCGCGTTTTTATAAGACCAGGCTGCGAATGTTGGCATCTTTGCCAATGATCTGACGATGCTGAGGTAAACTGCCTCAGACGAACGATTCGGATCGAGTGACTCAGGATAAAATGCTGTTTGCGAGCAGAACAGTGATGCCAGAACACCCATCGGATGCGAGGTAGAAGGGAATCCATCCAGAATTTTCTTGGTGTCTTCGTGGACCAGTGTGTGGGTCTTGATATCGTGGGTGAATCTATCGAGTTGCTCTTTCTTGGGAAGCTCTCCGAAAATGAGCAAATAGGCTACTTCCAGAAAGCTCGACTTCTCGGCAAGATCCTCAATCGAATACCCTCGGTATCGAAGAATTCCATTGTCACCATCCAGGAACGTTATGGCACTTTTTGTTGCCCCTGTGTTCTTGTAGCCGAGGTCGAGGGTGATTACTTTGGCTTTTTCCAAAAGATCGCTGATGTCGACACCAACTTCCCCTTCCGAACCTACAATAACCGGCAGGGTGTAGGATTTGCCATCGATAATCAATTCTGCAGTTTTAGACATGTTTAAGAGATTTATTGAAAGGTTTTAAATATAGGGTAGTTTTCGCTTACCGTAAAAGAATGCAGTGAAAAAAGCCGGAAAAGGCTATGGCTGTTGGCCGAAGCTTTGGCAGCTAGCTGCGATAGATTGAGATCGCGCTTTGATCCGCAGGCGCTGAATCAATGTGCAACTCGTTGGAACGCACGAAAAAGCCTTAGCCATTTGCCAACAGCTACGGCTAATTATTCCCCAGGATCAACGGCATTCCATCTTTTCCTGAACCCACTACAACCACCTTTGTATTGGGCGACTTGGCAAGCTCCAGGGTCGCCTCTATGCCACGCATTTTGAGCAGTTTATCAGTTAAGCTGTTGTTGATGATATTGTTTGCCCGCGACTCACCTTCAGCTGCAATACGTTTCCGCTCAGCTTCGCTTTTTTCCTTGTCGAGCCGGAACTGATAGGCGAGGGCTTCTTGTTGCTGCTGAAGTTTGTTTTCAATGGCAACCCTGATCTGTTCCGGCAACTGGATCGACCGGATGAGCAACGCCACCATATCAACATTGTTGGCGTGCAGTACCTTTTCGGACTCCGCTTTGATGGTTGCTTCAACCTCAGCACGCTTGGTGGAGTAGATTTCCTCAGCAGTAAAGCGTCCCATTACCTGGCGCACTGCAGATCTTACTTCCGGAACAACAAGAACGTCAACGTAGTTCTGATTGAACTTTTCATAGATGTAGCCGATCTTTTCAGGGAACGGTTTAAAACGCACAGTCACATCAACGTGAATCGATAGTCCGCTTTTGTCCAGCACGTCCATGTTTTCATCTTTCGAAGTTTCCTGCACATCGTAGGTAAACACATCATTCCAGGGCGACTTCATGTGAACGCCAGGATAAACCACGTTATCCTTATCGAGACCGCCTCCGAACTTGTAAAAGATTACGGCCCGCTGAGTTGCGTTCACCGTAAAAAAAAGACTTGATGAAATTCCCATTAACACAAAGATTGCGATGACGCCAAGAATGATAAATGGCAAAAATCTGCGATTGTTCATAAAGTATTGCTAGTTAGGGTTATCAGAATGGTGCAGGAGTTGGCGGGTGGGTATGCCCATTGGTTTTTTCACGATCAAAACTACAAATAAATTGCTCCAAAATCCCTTCTATCATGCTGCGCAATTTTCTCCCTTGAATTGAATTTCTTGTCGGCTAACCCAAGGCCAAATATCACCCGATTTGTCGCGCCCGCGAGCTTTTCTTTTACGATAGAAAGTTATCGATAAGCATTGGCGTTTTAGCCTTCGCATCGTAATCGTTGACACGTGAAAGAACCGCCAATTATTTGACACTTTCGGCTTTATAAACTTAAAAGTATGGTTAATTTTGGGATTGCTTTTCCCACATGCAAAGACGCTTTTTACTTTTTGGAGTTCTCGCCTTCAGCGCCCTTCAGCTCTTTGCCCAGCAGCGCGAAATAGACAGTCTGAAAATCGCTCTTGATAAAACAAATGATCTTTCTACCAAAGTCGATGTTCTGTGCGATCTCTCAAGTGCTTATTTCGATTACGACTCGGATAAAGCCTACGAGTATGCGTCTTCGGCATTTGATCTTTCCAATGAACTCAATGACCCGCAGCGAATGCGCAGGTCATTGACACTCAAAGGATACTTCTATTATGTGAAGGGGAGCTACACAGAAGCGCTCGGTTATTTCAATGAAGCTGCCGATGTTCCGCTCGAACCGGAAAAATATTACGGATACAACCAGGTGATGATCGGTACGTTGTATCGCGTGAGAGGCGAATATGATTCAGCCGAAACTGCATACCGTTCCGCTGAGCAGGTTTTGAAAAAAGCGAATGCCCAGCCCCTTCTTGCCTATACTTATCGGAATATGGCGCGCCTGTATCTCACGCAATGGAAAAACGATGAGGCAAAGCAAATGCTTCGTCAGGCACAGCGAATATATGCCAGGCTACCTGCTCTGAAGGGACTTGGGGATACATGGATATTGTTTTCGCAGCTAGACGCGTACCTTGATTACTATGATTCGGCAGAGATCCATCTCGCCAGGGGCTGTGAACTTGCGGATCAGGCGCGAGACGAATTTCTTCAGTTAAGTTGCAGGGTCGAGCGTGGCAACCTCGAGTTCCGACTTGGCAAATATCCGGAGGCGCTCAAGATGTACATCGAAGCGCTTGGCAACCTGAAGTCGAAAGACCTTCCCCTGCTCGTATGCCGGGTGTACATCGACATCGGGGATATTTATCGCGCTATGTCTGATAACCCGATTGCATTGCGCTATTATGAAGAGGGACTGAAGGTGGCGAACCGGCTGAATCTTCCTTATGAAAAAGCCAGAATTTTCGGAAACCTTGCCAGTGTATATCGAAGCTATGGAGAACTGAATAAGGCTCGTGATTATGTTGAAAGATCGCTGGCCATCCGCACCAAAATCCATGATCGCCATGGTATTGCCCTTTGCAACAGTTTGCTCGGGCAGCTCAGTCAGTTGGCGGGTCGTCTCGATGAATCCGAGAAATTCTTAGCTAAATCATTCGAGATTCGCAAGGAGATCAATCATCGCGAAGGCATGGCGTCCAGTCTTTACAACATGTCGATGGTGTATGCGGCCCGAAAGGATTTTGCAAAAACAGTCGATCTTCAGAAGCAAGCGCTAGCCATAGAAACCACGGTTGGCAACCGATACACGATGGGATTTTCGAACAACAGGCTGGGGGAACTTTACACGCGGCTCGGTCAATTTGATATTGCGCGAAATTACCTGAAGAAGGCAGAAAACTATGCGCGCGAAACGAAGTCGCGCACATTGACTATGAACAACGAGCTCTATTGGTCAGGATATTATGAGGCAAAAGGCGATCGGGCCAACGCGCTTGATCATTTCAAACGATACAACGCAGTTCACGACAGCGTTCATAATGACATTGCTGCACAAAAGCTGGCGGAACTCCAGGCACTCTATATGATGGAGAAGAAAGATCAGGAGATTGCCTTGCTGAATCAACAGCGCTTGAATCAGGAGAATGAACTCCAGCTTCAGCGGTCACGCATCGATCAGCAAAATATCATCATTATTTCAGGCATCATTGGATTCCTGATGGTATCGCTCGTGGCTTACCTGTCATACAAGTACAGCAATAAGATAGCGAAGGCAAACCGTGAGATCACCGAGCAAAAGGAGGAGATACAAGCTCAATCTGAAGAGCTTATCGATGCCAATCAGACCATCGCGGAGATCAACAAAAAACTCGAAAGCAAGATCGAAGAGCGAACCGTTGCGCTCAGCCAGGCCTATAAAGAACTCGATACATTCT
Source organism: uncultured Chryseosolibacter sp. (assembly GCA_966080355.1). Taxonomy (GTDB): domain Bacteria; phylum Bacteroidota; class Bacteroidia; order Cytophagales; family Cyclobacteriaceae; genus Chryseosolibacter. The sequence goes on along the minus strand of CBHROW010000074.1, from coordinate 4,396 downwards.
TTTACCGCAGCTCACACGACTTCCGAAGACCACTCACAACTTTTCTGGGCCTAGCGGAAGTTGCCAAAGTCACCGTCAGGGATCAGAACGCGCTGGAGCTCTTCGAAAAAGTCAGGGAGACTGCCATTTACCTCGACAAGATGCTGGTGAAATTGCAATCCATCAGCGATGTGGGGTCACAGCAACTCGTGTACAAAGAGATATTCATCAAGGATATTTTTGATGCCGTTTGTGATACCTTCCGCGATGAAATCCAAAAACGAAATATCAAAACTGCGATCGATATCAGGATCCACGACACGTTCGTTTCATATCCCGCGATGATCAAAACGATCCTCGAGAACCTTACCGAGAATGCCATCCTGTTCTGTGGTACTCATGATCCGTTCATCAAGCTCACGGCAGTACAAACGGGCGATTACGTAACGATAGAAATTCATGACAACGGTCAGGGTATCGCGCCTGAATATCACGAGCAGATCTTCGACATGTACTACCGTGCCAACGAAAAATCGAAAGGTAATGGATTGGGATTATACATCGTTCGGAAAGCCGTGGAGAAGCTCGATGGCTCCATCACGATGAGCAGCATTCCTGGCGTTGGCTCTACGTTCACCGTGATGTTGCCGAGAGCGTATCGGTTCTAATCTTTTCGATCCGTCATCCTGAGCTTTGCACGACTGAGGGAGTGCATTGTGAGGATCCGTAGTTTGATGCTCCCTGAACAAGGACGAGTGCACCTACAGATGCTTCGCAATGACACGCGCTATTGCTCGTTTCAGCTCAGGATGACGATCTGTAAATACTGCGATGACTAAACCACTTTCGCCAATTCCGGATCCCAGTTAATGATCTTCTTCTCGAAATAACTTTTGTTTGTCGCCAGGGCGGGGCCGGCAGCGCGCATGCTGAACCACGCATCTTCTTTGATAGGGGCGTTCTCGCGAATACCCTTGTAGAACGCGGTATGGTGAGCGATATCGTCATCGGTGCCCGGAGGCGCTTTGTATTCTGATTCCGCTTCCGTCTTATCTTCGCTTTCAGGCGGGAAGGTCGCCTTATACCACTTCTCGTAATCTTTTTTCTGCGCTTCGGTAAATGTCTCGTATGAATCCCATCCGCCATAGCCTGGATTCTTCGGTGTGCGGCTTCGTTCGATCTTCACCGATCCACCGTTGATGGTCAACACACCATCCGTGCCCACCAGTCGAAGCTTCGAACCACCGCCATCGCCACTTACGAAGTTGACGCGCATTTGAAGATTGAAAGGTCCATGATTTTTTGTTTCCGGATAGTCGTAAACACCGGTCATGATGTCTGGAACATCGCGTCCGTCTTTCCAGTACCGTAGGCCACCCGTTGCAAAAACGCGATTCGGGCCATGAGAACTTGTCACTGCATGAAGACCGGAGAACAGGTGCACGAACAAATCTCCCGCGATCCCGGTACCATAGTCCTGATAATTTCTCCAGCGGAAAAATCGAACGGGATCATATGCGACCTTTGGAGCATCACCGAGGAACGCTTCCCAATCGACAGTTCCTGCTTTTGCATCGGTTGGAATCGAATACTGCCATGCGCCATTTGGCCCCTGACGATCATTCCAGGTTTCCACTAAAATCAGATCACCGATCACTTTTTGCTCGAACAGCTCGCGCGCTTTCTCAGTAACCACAGAACTTACACGTTGGCTTCCCACCTGGAAAACCTTACCTGTTTTCTTTTGTGTGTCGATCACGGCCTGGCCTTCTTCAATATGGTGAACCATGGGCTTTTCGCAATAAACGTGCTTGCCTTTGTTCATGGCCGCGATGGAAATATGATCGTGCCAGTGGTCGGAAGTTGCAATGATGACCGCATCAATGTCTTTGCGATCGAGCATCTCCTTGTAATTTTTCGTGGTGAAAATATCTTTTCCGTACACTTCTTTCGCATGATCGAGACGACCCGTATAGAGATCACACACGCCAACAAGTTTTACTCCGGGGATCTTTACTGAAGTTCCCATGTTATTGAATCCCATGATACCGGCACCGATCACTGCAATGTTCACCTGGTCGTTCGCTGAATATTTCTTTTTCAGCAAGGGTTCGGGGCGCGGCAACTCCATCACCTTTCGTGATGAGCTGAACGCTGATGATGACGTACCGGTGATGATCGCTGTACCCAGCGCCTTTTTCAGAAAGTTTCTTCTTGATGATTCTTTGTTTTTAGACATAAGCAACATTCGGGTTAAATAACATGATGAAATGTTAAAAAAAGAGTTTTGGAAGTTACGATATTTGGTCAGAAAGCAAAACTCCATTTACGCGACATGATGAACTTCAACTTTATCCGGACAAAAAGCTTCGGCATCGACCTCGGCAACAACAACACGTTGATCACCGATTCGCAAAAAGTGCTCGTGGCGGAGCGATCATGCATCGTGATGGACAGGGACAGGCAACACGTTAAGGCTATCGGTGATGAGGCGTACGAGATGTTTGAAAAAACACACGCCCTTTTAAAGCCTGTGAAGCCTTTGCGTGGGGGAGTGATTGCCGATCAGACGAATGCTGAGCGCATGATCCGCGGACTGGTTGAAAAAGCTTGCGGTCCTCGAACTGTTTTCGGGCGCTACGATCACATTATTTCAGGTGTGCCATTCGACACAACGCATGTGGAACGGATGGCCGTGCGAAATTCACTCGAGCAATTCAATTCGAACACGGTGAGTTTACTATACGAACCGCTTGCAGCTGCACTCGGCATGGATCTGAACATAGCCGAACCCGATGGCAAAATGATTGTCGACATTGGTGGCGGAATTACGGAGATCGTGATCATATCCCTTTCGGGTATCGCTGCGTTCCATTCCCTGCACGCTGCCGGTGACACCATGGACGAGGACATTCGAGATCATTTCAGGCAGCGTCATCACATGCTGATCGGGGCGAAAACAGCCGAGGAGCTTAAGATCAGGCTGGGCACTGTGCGCACGCAAGGATTGCCCGCAGATGCAAAGCTCTCGGTAAAAGGAAAAGACCTTCAATCGGGTATTCCGGTAACTTCCTGGGTCCACCCGGAAGAGATCGCTGGTATTCTGTGGAAGACGTTCGAGCGGATCGAAACTGCAATGATCCAGACCTTGGAGAAATGTCCTCCGGAACTTGCTGCTGATATCTACAACAACGGCATTCATATAACAGGAGGCAATGCACGTTTGAAGGGCATCAAAGAACGGTTTGAACGTAAGTTGAAGTTGCCGATCCATATCGATGAGAACGCGTTGCTCTCGGTAACGAAGGGACTGGGCAAGGCACTGGCTGATCCAAAGAAATACACTGCAGTTCTCCAGAAATAAATTATGGAGTTTTTTTGGCGATGGTTCCTGAAGGCGAAAGGGTGGAATACGGGTCTTGTATTTCCATATCATTATTTGGATAAGTTCATCATGATTGTTGCACCCCATACAAGCAATTGGGATTTCATAATCGGACTTGCCTATCGTAACATTCTTGGGCTTAACAATGTAGGTTTTCTTGGCAAGCGTGAATTGTTTCGAGCTCCCTTCGGCTGGATATTTCACGCGCTGGGAGGCATTCCCGTTGATAGGCAATCGACACACAACCTCGTTGATCAGGTTGCGCTGATGTTCAATACCCGCGAGTCGTTCAAGATTGCGATAGCACCCGAGGGTACGCGCAAGAAAGTGGATAAATTAAAAACCGGTTTCTATTTTATTGCCGCCAAAGCGCATGTTCCGGTGATCATGGTGGCTTTTGACTACGCGCATCGAACGGTGAAATTCAGGGAGCCTTTTTATCCCTCAGGCGATTTCGAACGTGAGGCTGAAATCATCTATTCTTTCTATCGAAATGTTCAGGGCCGTATTCCGGCAAACGGATTGATGCATAAATGAAAAAGGCGACTCTTTCGATGTCGCCTCAATATTTGTGCTGGAGCAAGGTTTACATGCTTGAACCTGAGCCCGAACCACTGTCGTTGCCTGATGAGCCTGAAGATTCACTGCTTGAACCTCCCCACAACGAAGCCTGTGACGGTTGAGTAGGAGCAGGCGTGGAAGTAGTTGCAGGAGGAATCGTTGGCTTAGGAGCAGGAGCTGCTGCTCTGGGAGCGGCCTTCTTCTTTGCTGCTTTCTTTGGAGCTGCTTTCTTTGGAGCCGCCTTCTTAGCTACTTTCTTCGCAGCTTTTTTAGGAGCCTTCTTCGCAGCTTTTTTCGCTCCCTTCTTAGCGGACTTCTTTGCAGCTTTTTTGGCTGCTTTTTTGGCTGCTTTTTTCGGTGCTTTCTTCGCAGCCTTTTTCGCTTTTTTTGCCATAACGTGAAATGGTTTTAGAGGTTAATCGGAATTTGGTTTAGTAAAGAGTTTGTCGATAGAAATTATTTACTTCAATA
>CBHROW010000073.1:0-17467 GCA_966080355.1 uncultured Chryseosolibacter sp. | reverse complement strand
GGTCTCAGCGTAAACCAAATTCGAAGATTTTTTTCGATTCTAAAATTTCTCCGGAAAGTAATGGTTCGATATGTTCGATATTCATTATTCTATATTATTGACTGCAAGTGCTGACAAGTCTTCCGTTAGCAGGAGAATAGTAAAATGACGAAACAGAGCGTAACATTATATGTGTAACGCTTTTCTCACAGCTGGCGCAATCTTCGTTCCAAAGATCTCGATCGATTTCATAAGTGTGTCATGAGTCGGGCCACCAACATCCATATGCGCTGAAAACCTTGTGAGTCCGAAGAGCTCATGCATTTGCAAGATCTTGTCAATAGACTCGTTTGCATCACCTACGATAAGATGACCCGCTGACGTGCGACCGTAATCGAATTGTTGTTTTTGATACGGTGGCCATCCGCGCTGACGACCGATACGATTCATTTGCGCGGCATATATTGGATAGTATTCGCCTGCAACTTTGTTTCCATCCGATCCGAAAAATGCATGCATATGAACGCCCACTTCCAACTTCTCTGGCGAGTGTCCAAAATGTTTGTAGGCATCGCGATAATAATCGAACAAAGGTTTGAACTGAACAGGGCTTCCTCCGATGATCGCAAAGATCACAGGAAGTCCAAATCGGCCAGCGCGCAAAACAGACTCCGGTGTTCCTCCTACGGCAACCCAGATATCGAGTTTGTTGTCAACTGCACGGGGCAGTATCTCCTGATTTGAAAGTGCAGCACGGAAGTTTCCGCTCCAGGTCACGCGTTGTTCATTATTGATCTTTAACAGCAGTTCAAGTTTTTCTTCAAAGAGCTCATTGTAGTCGGAAAGATCATAACCAAAAAGCGGGAACGATTCTGTAAAGCTTCCCCGGCCGACATTGAGCTCGGCCCGGCCGCCAGAGATCAAATCGAGTGTAGCAAAATTTTGATAGAGCCGAACCGGATCGGATGAACTAAGCACCGATACCGCGCTCCCCAATTTGATCTTCTTCGTCACGGTTGATGCAGCTGCCAGCACGATCTCAGGAACGGATACGGCATAGTCGGGCCGGTGATGTTCCCCAATACCGAAAAAATCCAGTCCCGTTTCGTCCATCAGCCTGATCTCTTCGATCAATTCCTGAAGGCGTTGCTGCGCGGGTTGAATTTCACCTTTGTTGTTGATGTGCAAGTCGCCAAACATGCCAACGCCAAGTTCCATAGTTTCAAAATTTGTTCGAAAGTAGTGAAAACGAGGGAACGCGGCAGATGGTTCAATTTTCTAAAAATTCGAAGGGCATGAAGCCATACTTTGAACAGAAAATACTTTATTCACGATAGATTTTCTTGGTTACATGGCCATCGGGCTTTTCTACCATGATAAAATAAATCCCCTGCGGCAGCGACTCAACGGAAATTTCATGACGCATCGAGTTGACAGCCTGTTCATAAACATTGCTTCCAAGGGCATTGATGATTCTCACATGCCGAATTTCCTGATCTGATTCGATCAGCACAATATTCGAAGCTGGATTGGGGTAGATACTTACGCTGTTTGACAACGAAAGCTCGAGTGCGGTAACGGTCAGATCGTACGGATCGGATTCAGTAATGCAGCCGCCAACATCAACCTTAACCGAATACACGCCACTTTTGCTTGTTACATAATGTTGACCCGTGGCACTCGTGATCGCTGAACCATTTTTAAACCAATGATTATTGAACGAACTGCTTGAGGTCATTTTCACTTCGGGATAACCTTCAGCCGTAATCGCGGGCTTCGGAGGATTCGCGCAAAAAGTAATGGTCTGAGGATCCATGGCAGCATAAACGTCATTGCCTGCCTGCGTTACTCTTACTGTAATTGGTCCCGGGCTGTTGATCAAGAGGGTGTCTCCCTTTGCAACTGCGTTCCCTGAAACGATCTGTAAACTCGTTTTCAACCCGGAGGATGATTTGATCACCACATAGTTTTGTGGATTTGATGTCATGTTTACCGGAGTGACGGGTTCGAGCTGTTGAGTGGTTTTAGTTGTGAAAGAAATTGAAGCACCGATAGACGTGTAGTTGACTAGCGTGTGACGATCATTCGCGTTGTACTCGAACACTTTCGCGAAATACATCGTGTGTTCCAATAAGCCTGTGATATGTACAGAATCTTTTTCGGAAGCCATCACCACATACGTTTCGTTACCGAGATTACTTCCAGTCCTGAACTGCGCGTTGGCCGCATAAAACGTTTGATCGCTTGGCGAGTTGACGATTGCCTGACCTTCGCGAAGCAGAATTATTCGGCCGTTGCCGTTACCGTGTGTGAGCTTGATCCTGGCCGTGGTTGCACCTGCGTTTGCCTGCAAGCTTGATGAAAGAACCGTTGGCTCGAGTGCCACCTCCGAAAGCACAACACGAACAGAAGGTTCATTGGGTGTAAGGGCGACTATGTCAGCAACGGAATCGTCATTGAGGTCTGCAGTTAGTACCTCACTGGGTGCATTGCCGATTGGGATTTTACGATCGAACATAAATTGTCCGTCTTGATCCTGAGCATAAGTCAACAACGCGTGTTGAGGATCGTCTGCTGAAGCAACTATATCTGTTTTCGTGTCAAGATTTAAATCTACCGGGGCAACCGAATAGACATCCGCACCGGACTGTATAGTTCGCGATGAAAAAGCATCAGTACCCGAGGGCATTAAAACGGTGAACTGCTTACGTCCGTAACCCTCGCCAATGAGCAGGTCTGTTTTGCTATCGCCATTGAGATCTGCAGCCTTGATGTAAAAGGGCACCGCTTGCGTTTGGACCGCGGTTGGGGAAAATTCGCCAGAGCCATTGTTGATCGCATAGTGTAGCGCTTGTCTATCGGTAACATACAGGTCGGGAAATTCATCACCATTGATCTCACCGACTACGATGTGAAGGGGTACGTAAGGCATATTGAGCGAGTGATAAGAGAATGTGCCATTGCCATTGCCGAAATAAACAAAGTTTGCTGTGACAAAATCCATTTTCCCATCGCCATTGAAATCACCGGCAGCCACATCATTCCCGGTTTCGTTTGAGATGATAGCAGGTGCATCGGAAAAGTTTCCATCGGCATCTGTGAGAATAATTCCGGTTAATGCTTCGCTGTTATTACTCACGAAAACGATGTCTTTCCATCCATCGGAATTAAAATCTGCCGCATCGACATCAAAGACACCTGCAGTCAAAACCCAGTCTTTTCTGGATTTCCAGATGCCTGTACTATTACCATAGTAGACACTCAATGTGTTGTTGAATGAACTTGCAGTGATCATCTCGGGATAAACATCATTATCAAGACTTACAATTATTCCTTTGGAGGCTCCTGAGCCGGTGATTATTGATTTTGCGAGCTGATATTGACCTGAAATTTTTTTAAAAATATCCAGGCGCTTAGTGTATGACATGGCAATGATCTCCGCAACGTTATCGCCATCAAGATCATCCGCATTTACAAATTCGTAGTACCCATATGGGTTGAATACCGGCTGCTCTTCAAACGATGAACCGAGATTTTTAAAAGTCAATATTCGTCCCCATGAATATCCGGTTCCGATAAAATCGATTAATCCGTTTCCATCAATATCTATACTACAAACCGAAGACTTGGCGCCCAAGCTTGAAGGAACATTCGATCTTGTGAAGACCCCATTACCGTTGTTGAGAAAGTACTCGAAATTCTGGCCGGCAAACTGGCTTGCCATTATATCAGGGATTCCATCATTTGAAAAGTCGGCAACTGTAAGATCTCCATAAGTAAAAGATCCCGGATACATAGTCTTGTCATAGCCTGCATCGCTTGCAATGAAAGTGATCACTTGCGTACCGAAGGTTCCTACCACAAAATCGAGCTTCGAATCGTGGTTCAGGTCAGCTGCCGCAAGGTTAAGAATCTCCACACCAAGGCTGATAGATTTGAAAGTGTACGACCCATTGGCATTTGCTTCGAATACACGCAACCCACCCGAGTCGGTTGAACAAACAATCCTTTCGTCCATCGCTGTTAATATCAACGATCAGGATCTCACGACCAATTTGAAAAACATCGCCTTCGCCCATACTCAGTCGCTCGAACGTGAATCCATCGGTTCCATGGCTGATGATTACAATTTTTTCTGCCGTAGGGTTGATGTCGAACAGAATTATTTCAGCGACTCCATCATTATTTAGATCTCCACCTGCGATGGCAAAGGGATCGACTTTCAGACCAGGCATGCTAACGGTATCAAACTTGAGGTTTCCCTCATTGGTCATGAGAACAAACTTGTGCTCCAAGGTATAGGCAAGATCTTTATCTCCGGATCCATCGAAATTACCAGTCACAAATCCCCGGGGAGATCCCCCGGGTGTAATGGTCTGTGCGGGCATGAAATCAACTTGTGAGAATGACTGGAAGGAGGTGACGAGTAGAAACAGGGAAACCAGGCAATGCTTTTTCATGGTAGAGGATTTTCGGTAAAGATATTTTCTCCCGGCTAACAAAAAAATGCCGCTTGTCATTTCATATACTATCACGGTTTGCCTACACGCATAGCCAACTGCAGCCGGGCTGGTTACCTACGCCACAATTTCACGCCTCGCTCCTGCATGTAAAAAGAAATTGTGGCTGCGCACAAAAGCCATTCGGAAGAACAATAATTGCTTCATTTAAGCATTTTTGTCGCTTTTCACCTCGATCATTGTCGCGTTTTTTCAATAACGGCAAATTTCGGGATCGTACTTTTACACTATCAAAACCGAAAAAAACTATGAAATCGAACATCTTGCGAAGTATCCTGGCCGTACTTGCCGGCTTCATTTTCATTGGCGTCACTCATTCTGCTATCGATGCTTTGCTGGAAGGCATCGGAGTATTGCCCAAGGGAAATCTTTATGTAAGCACATCGCTGATCCTGTTTGTCATTTTCTATCGCGCGGTTTTCAGCCTGATCGGATGTTATGTCACCGCGCGACTTGCTCCTCAGAAGCCGATGCGACACGCGCTGATCCTCGGAACGATAGGAACACTGCTAAGTCTCGCGGGAGCGATCATCACTGCCGATATGAACCTCGGCCCGGCATGGTACGCGTGGAGTCTCGTTGTCATTGCGCTGCCGATCTCCTGGCTGGGCGGTAAGTTGTTTCTCGCACGTCAAAAACGAGCTGCGACTGCATAAGTTGATCCAAAACCATGGCTAAAGCAGTTGGCTTTGGCTATGGCTTGTCGCTACAAATTCAGAATTGGCATGTTGTTTAGAAATGAATGCGAGCGCCCTGGATCGGAACTTTACCAATACCTTGGCCAATTCCAATTCGCTATTTTTGATCGCATGTTTTCACGAGCAGAGTCATCGCGCATTCGTCAGGAATTCTGGACGACTTTCGGGCGTTATATGAGTCCGATTTTTTCGGAAGAAGGGATGAAGGTCAACTGGATCAACTATCACACGAAAGTGAAAGATGTGCATTTCAGGATGGATGCCGGGGGAAAGAGTTCAAGAATTGCGATCACGCTCGAACATAAGGACCTTGGTTTGCAAGAACTTTATTTTCAACAGTTCCTCGAATTGAAAACCATGCTTCATGCAGAGTTGGGGGAAACATGGGAATGGAAACAGCACATGCAGTTCGATGGACGCGTGATCAGCTCTATATATAAAGAATTACCCGGCTATTCCGTTTTCAACAAAGAACACTGGCCGGAACTGATCTCGTTCTTCAAACCGCGCATCATCGCCCTCGATCGTTTCTGGTCTACTGCGCGGGACGTGTTTGACACACTGAAGAGAATAGTTGACAGTTGGAAAAAAACAATTGGCAATAGTGATGAGCGTTTGAATAGATCCTTCACTGTTTTATTAACGCGCAAATCAAAAACCTATTCGATGCTTCCCTCGAATTTCGACCGACTAACTTGCCAACTGGTTCGTGTCAACTGCCGTACTACTACTCAGTACGCAGCGCTTTTGTCGGACTCGCTGTTGCTGCTCTGATGGAAAGAAAGCTGATCGTCAACCACGCGAAAGCAAGTACGGAAAGTCCTGCAATCAGAAATCGAAGGGGATTGATCACCGCTTGCAAAGTGAAATTCTGTTCCCATCTTTCTATCAGGTACCACGTCAGCGGTGTTGCCAATATAAGCGCAATAGCAATCAGCCAGATGAATTCCCGCGAGATCAGCATGACAACGCTGGACACCGTGGCTCCAAGTACTTTTCGAATCCCGATCTCCTTCGTTCTGCGTTCAACCACGAATGAAGTAAGTCCAAGTAATCCAAGAGACCCGATGAAAATGGCAAGTCCGGTAAACACGCCTGCAACTTTACCCAGCTGCTGATCAGCTTTGTATTGGCGATCGAAGTCGACATCGAGAAATGAATAGTCGAATGGCAAATAAGGAATCAGTTCTTTCCATTTCTTTTCTACGCGATTTACCGTAGCGGGAAGATCTTCTTTGCTCTCGAGGCGAATAGCAAGCCGGCCGACATAACGCGTCATGGCAAGCAAGAGCGGTTCCACTTTGTCGTGCAACGATTGATAGTTAAAGTCTTTGATCACGCCAATGATTTTTCCTTCGCGTCCCCTTCTGATCTTTTTTCCAAGCGCTTGTTCAGGGGTCCAACCAAAATCTTTTACAGCAGTCTCGTTGATAAGATAGGCGGTTGTATCGTCAGCGGGAACCGCTCTGGAAAAATCGCGACCTGCAATCAATTTAATATCATATGTGCTGAGGAAATCGTAGTCCACAAAATTATAATTGATATTGGTTGGCGACATTTTCCCATCGAGCATTTCAATTTCGGTGTACAGGTTATTGGATGAAATACCCGGAACCGATTGTGAGCCGGCAACGTTCTGCACTCCGGCCACTGACTTCAGCTCATTTTTAACCGACTCCAGATAATTCACGATTGCTGTGTCGCCATTGGTGGGAACGATCAGCATATTATTCTTGTTGAAACCGAGATCCTGATTACGTACCAGATCGATCTGATCGTAAACAAGCAGTGTGCCGGCTACCAGTGTGATCGAAATAATAAATTGTACAGCAACCAAAACTCGTCTGAAGTTGTGATGGCTGTAAATCCCTTTGGCTGAAGGACGAAATACCTGGACAGGCTGGAACCTTGAAATGATGATTGCCGGATAACACCCTGCAAGAACACCAATGAAAACGATCACTGCCAACGCAGCGGCAGCAATCACCCACGGGTCCGGCAAAATCGACACGCTGAGCGGTGACTCCACCAAGGTTCGAAATGCAGGCAAAGCAATCCACGCCAACAGCAATCCGAGTAACGAAGCAATGAACGTCACGATCAACGATTCACCGAGAAACTGCGCGACAAGCATACCGCGCATCGCGCCCAACGATTTCCGCATACCCACTTCCTTCAACCTGCGGGAGGCGCGGGCAGTTGCAAGGTTGATATAGTTAAAACACGCGATCAGTAAAATGAATATCGCGATGATGGACAGGATGTAAACATTATTCATACTTCCGCGCGTTCCATGTTCCCATGAACGAGGCGGTGCCATGTAAATACTCGATAGTGACTGCAACGGAAGATCTTCGTAATACATTCCCCCCTTCTCAACATTGCGGGTCAAAAAGTCCTTCATTTTCGCACGCACTTTATCGGCCGACTCAGGGTCGCGTAGCAAAAGGTAGGTTTGAAACCCGTTCCAGAACCAGGCACGGTCCTCAGCACTTTTATTGTTTCGGCTCCAGGTCGAAAACGAGATCAGGTTGGAAAAACGAAAATGTGAATTCTCGGGAACGTCTTCCATCACACCGGTGACTTTGTAATTGTCGTAATCCATTTTGAGCGATTGGCCAAGCGGATCTTCATCGCCAAAATATTTTTTTGCCATCGACTTCGTCAGTACAATAGAGTATGGCTCGCGCAACGCGGTCTTTTTATCACCCTCGATCAGGTTGAAACTGAATACATCAAACACAGTACTATCGGCAATGAATGATTCACGTTCATAGCTCGAGATGTTGTTCCGCTGGGCCAGCAAATTCCACTGCTGAAATCTCACATAGCTCTCAACCTCAGGGAAGTCTTTGATCATATGCGGGCCCATCGGAGGTGAGCTCACAGACTGGAACAAGAGCTCATTTTCGGTTCGCAGATTTTCCACGATCCGGAATATCCGGTCGGCATTCTTGTGATAGCGGTCGAAACTCAACTCATGATAGACGTAAAATGAAATCAGGCTGAACGTGGCCAGGCCAACCGCGAGCCCGACAATATTAATGGTTGAAAAGCCTTTGCTCCGCATCAGCGAACGCATGGACGTGATAAAATAATTTTTAAACATAGGTGATGGATCGTTGAATGATGGCTGACCGACTTTCTTGATGATGCCGGGTCGAAACAGACGAATAACTTGTAATGAAAAATAAAGTCTTGCTTTTGCGATATTCTGAGAGCCGACCTCGCGATCGAACATTTCACGCAAATCTCCTTCGATATCTTCTGCGATAGCCGGATCGCAAAACCAGCGAAAGAACCGGAGGAAAAACTGCGGAGGCTGTATGTGAGATCGCTTGCTCATGATTTTGGAAATGCCATGCGTGGAATTGCCTTGAACATTTCCATACGCTGCTCCTGGTTTTCCCGAAGAACGCGCGAGCCCAGTGTGGTCAGGCTAAAATATCTTTTCCGCTTCCCGCCACGCACGTTTGTTGCTTCACCGAATTCGGAATTGAGATAGCCTTTCGATTCAAGCCGTCTCAACACGGTCTGCAGCGCTCCGATACTCACCTTGCGATCAAGGCGCTGCTCGATCTCATCTAGAATGGCAACTCCATATGCCTCCTTATATAGAATGCCTACCGCCAGCATCACGACTTCCTCAAATTCACCAAGCTGATGTTTGCTCATGTGTCAATATTATACTCAAATGTAGTTTTAATTGAGATCAATGTCAAGCAGTCGTTCACATCGTCCGCCCTCGCACAAATCCGCCCACTCACGGACGAGGATGTAAACAATGCTCGCGGAATTTCGCTCGATTGATTGTTTTTTCCTGGCTCGACATTAGCATTGTACCTTAGCATCTAAACTTCACACCCTTGATCACGAACCATCTACTCCTGGCGTGGCGAAACTTCCTTCGCAATCGCACTTTCTCGATCATCAACCTGACGGGTTTGTCGATCGGTATCGCCTGTGCTCTTATTGTAACGATCTTTGTACGTTACGAGCTCAGCTTCGATACGCATAATTCCAAAGCGGAAAAAATCTATAAAGTTGTACAAGACACAGGGCAAGGCGATGAGATCGCACATTGGAATACAACTGCATATCCGCTCGCTGAGGCTTTGCGCACTGATTTTTCTCAACTCGCATTTGTAACACAAGCCAGCGGCCCGGTCAGTCATCTTTTTCGCGTACAAGATGCATCGGGCAATGTGTCGAGGTTTGAAGAACCACTTGTGCTTTTTGTCGATCCCTTCTATCCGCAAGTTTTTGATTTTAAGTGGATACATGGAGATCCGGCCACTGCGTTGAAGGACCCTAACTCGTGCGTACTTACAAGAACAACCGCCAGAAAATATTTCAGTGGAGAGGCTACCACGAACTCATTGCTGGGCAGGCAGATCTTTCTCAATAACAAGGATGCACTCACGGTAACGGGCGTAGTGGAAGATGCATTACCAACCACCTCGTTACAATATTCGATGCTCATTCCGTATGAGTTTTTCCGCGTGAACAATCCGTATTTTTCTTCCAACTGGTCGGGCAACTACCAGGGCACTACTTTCATTGTTTTGAATGACAATGTTTCACCGGAGTTGATCGAGAAATCACTTCTGACGTGGAAGAAAAAATATTTGCGCCCGGAAGATGATGCGCGCATCACGTACCGGCTTTCTCCCCTGCTCGAGACGCATACCGATGAGAAATATGGTTACGCCCCACAAAGCTATACGATGCCCAGGCGTATCCTCTTAGGCGCGCTGGGTGTGGGTGCCTTTATGCTCATTATGGCGTGTGTCAACTTCGTGAATCTTGCTACAGCACAGGCGGCAGCACGCGCCAGGGAAGTTGGCGTTCGCAAAACCATGGGCGGCACGCGGTGGGGGCTGATGAAACAATTTTTGACCGAGAACCTGATGATCGTAGTGCTTTCCATTTTTATTGCACTCGCCATCACCCAGGCAGCGCTCGGTGGTATCAACAGCGTTCTATCTCTCATTAATTTGCAATTGCGAATGGATGTCATCCCAGTGCTGATCGTTATCACCGTGACTCTCGTAGTTGCGTTCATCGCGTCACTCTATCCTTCTTTGGTTACAGCTTCCTTCCAACCTGCTCTGGCACTGAAAAATAACCTGGTCTCGAACACAGGCAGTATGCCGCTGCGAAGGGTGCTGATCGTATTGCAGTTTGTGATCGTCCAGGTCTTTGTGATCGGAACAATTGTCGTGGCAACACAAATGAATTTCCTGAATCACACAGACCTCGGATTTTTGCGCAAGCTGCCGGTGATGCTCACCAACATGAATGACCTCACGCGCAGTGACGCCTTTCGGTCGGAATTGTTAAAGAATGCAGCAATCGCTGATGTATCCTTTTCATCGAGCAGCCCGATGTCTGATTACAATCATCACTATGGCACATCATTTCGTTTACCCGGACAACGTGAAGAGGATGGCAGAGGGGCGGAAGAGAAAGGTGTCGATCTGAATTTTTTGAACTTTTATGAGCTTGAACTCCTGGCGGGAAGAAATTTCTCTGCCATGAAGGAAAACTTCGATGAGTTTATCGTGAATGAGAAGCTGGTGAAGGAACTTGGATTTACGCCAGCGCAAGCGATAGGTCAAAGATTGATCATCAATGAAGGTGAGGCAACGATCGTAGGTGTGATCAAAAACTTTCACAACAACGGCTTGCAAGAGGAGCTTACACCATGCGTATTCCTCAATTCTCTCCAATGGCTCGAGCGCGCAAACATCAAAATAGCAGCTCACTCCGATTTGCCTGAGACCGTTGCATTCATAGAAGCTACGTGGAAAACGGTCAATCCCGAAGGTGTGTTCAATGGGATCTTTCTCGATGAGGTTCTGGCGCGCAATTACACCCTCGAGCGACTCATCTTCCAGGGATTCAGTGCCCTGGCAGCACTCACCGTTATCATTGGATGCATGGGCGTTTGTGGATTGCTGTCGTTCATCACCATGCGAAGGACCAAAGAGGTGGGAATACGGAAGACTCTTGGCGCCAGTATAGCGCAGATCATGCTGTTGTTTACAAAAGAATTCGTATTACTGGTATGTGTCGCGTTTATTTTCGCGAGCCCATTGACATACTTGTGGCTCCAACGATGGCTAGAGACGTTTGCGTACCATATCGACATCGCTACATGGATGTTTTTGTTTGGCGCTGCGCTAACACTCGTCATCACGATTGTCATCATCAGCTTCCAGGCGTTCAAAGCGGCAATAACGAATCCCGTCAACGCCTTGCGAAATGAATGAGCTTGGTCACTTCATTTTTTCACGAGAGCATAGTTCACGCGATTCCTAATTTCAACCTTTAACGCTTTAAAAGGCGATCGATCACGATCCCGGTTGGATAGCCAGCAGATTTTAAAAAAAATGCGCACCTTGCAGCAATCAAATCCCCACGGTTGCGCCTTCATCAATACCATCTGCTATTGACATTCGGCAAGTCGCTGTTCCTGTTATGCTTTGTTATGGGATCTACTTCCGTATTTGGTCAGCAAAGCAAAACCGATAGCATTCAGCATCTCCTGACTCAAGCAACAAATGATCAACAACGTTTCTGAAAAAATTGCTCGAGATCAAGCAAGCGGAATTGCGTGAACCCGAAACATATCATACAATACACCGGCTTATAAAAATAAAAAGCCCGATCTGGCAATGATCGGGCTTTTTCTATTCGTGTTCCTCTCGCGTTAGTTTGTCAGAATATTTCCGCTTGTATTGTTCGAGAATGTGATATTCGATGAAGTGATCGTAGCTCCGCTCTTCAGCGCAATTCCGTAAGTACTTGAATTCGAGATCGTACAATTGGTGATTGTAGGGAACCCGACCGTTTTGTAACAGTTGATGATCCCAGTATCGGTAAATGTATTTTGATTGCCATCAAGCGGATAGCCGCCATCGGTGAGGATACAATTGTTCAATACCGAGGTCGTGCTGGTTTCCGCGAAGAATAGTGCGCCCCAATTCTTCAATCCTGCAGATTTATCCTTTGCGTACAGCGAAAACTTGATCGGATCTGCCGATGTTCCGTTTGCCTTGATGTTTCCCGAATAGCTGTTGCTGATGTTGTCCCAACCCATGCTGATACTTGCGCCACTTCGCATTTGAATTTCAACGCCCGGGTCGAGCGTCAATGTTGCGCCCGCGTAGATCGACAAGCCGGTCAAGACATAAGGATAGGGTCGTTTCTTCAAGGTGATGTTGGTATTCATGCCGCTGCCACCGCTCACATGAAATCCATCCGTACCTGTAATGGTGTTCGAATCTTCCACAACATGTTGTCCCTGAATATCAACCGCGATCCCTGCGGCAGTGCAATTCTTTATCGTGTTGTTTCGAATGGTGGCAGTCGTACCTCCGATGGCAAGGCCGGTTTCGCTACTTTCCTGGATCGTACAATTATCAACAGTTGCGGTACCGCTCACGGCCACGGCCCTGTTATAACCACTGATCGTATAGTCCGATCCCGCGTACTCAATCACACAATATTGCAACACAGAATTGCTTCCGATCAATACACCAGCCCAATCGCCTCGCGCTTTCGTTGCACGAGCAGAAGTAAATATGATCGGTTGCGAAGCAGTTCCAATTGCTTTCAGTGTGCCCGTACCGCTAGAGATATAACCGACATTGAAAAAGTTTTTGCTATCGAGTTCGATCGTTGTTCCAGCTTCAATGGTCACTGTGAAACCTCCGTAGAGCCCTACCGATCCATCGAGCAAGTACGGAACAGTTTGCTTGTACCACGTTACATCCGCACCAGGGTTCAGATATTCCGAACCAACAACCACAATTTCTTTTTCAGAAGGATAAGTACTGGTTTTTCCTATCGTGTGCAGCGCAGTTCCGTATATCCGGATTGGATTTTTCGTGCTGGCCGTGATCTTGTTATTGGCGAATGACTTGAACTTGGCATTCTCGGTGAGTACAATTCCATACGCAGCACCACCTTCTATCGAAGAATTATTGATCGAGATCTCGCAGTCTTTCACATGCACAGTACCGTACGAGCTGTAATATTCAAATCCCGGATACCAATACGACCAGGCCTTTCCTCCAAACTTGATTTCACAGTAGTCGAGAATAGACTCGTTCGATGCGGTTGACGTGAACATGATGTGTCCCCACTGACCTGGAGTTGTTCCATTGTTACCAGGTAGGAATTTGATAGGCTTAGCTGCCGTGCCTTGTGCCAGCAGTTTACCATTGACTGTTATTGACTTTTCGCTGGCCATATAGATAAGTGCGCCCGGTTTGATCGTGAGTGTTCCATTCACGTCAATATCGCACGTAACCATGTGCATCCCTTCTTCCCAGGTTTCTGCTCCTGTAACGTCTGCACAATGCTTGATAAATGGGGAAGGCAATACGTTGATCGTCTTTTCCGTGGCCTTCACCACGAGGCCGTCCATCGCGGTAAGCACCACCTTGTATTTTCCGGCAGCATCGTAGGTGTGAGTCACCTCGAGGCCCGATCCGATATCGCCATCGCCAAAGTCCCAGGTGTAGGTCTGAAATGTCTTTTGAGAG
Organism: uncultured Chryseosolibacter sp.; assembly: GCA_966080355.1. Classification (GTDB taxonomy): domain Bacteria; phylum Bacteroidota; class Bacteroidia; order Cytophagales; family Cyclobacteriaceae; genus Chryseosolibacter. The sequence continues at coordinate 3,715 of CBHROW010000073.1, read as the reverse complement.
CAGGCTGCGGTGAAGCTTACGCCCATTTCTGCGTATAGGTCACCCGTTGAATACTCAAAACAAACTGAAGGATCGACAACATCCTCATCCTTATTACATGAAGTAACAAAGAGCGCGAGAACCAGAATAGTTGTAAAAAACCGAGAGGTCGTGGGGAATGACTTAAATGAAACACGGCATTCCCTCTTTGGTGAATTTATTTTCATGGAGCATCTTTTGCCGGCAATAACAAGGGTAGCCCGAACGCTTTTAGGGAATTTTACAGCTATTTCTTACATGAGTTAAATCGAAGGAATAGTCGCCCGATTGCGAGGTGTTCGCCTATGATGCTAACGGAGAGATTGTCTGAGCCGGAATCAGAGCCCGCTCAAAAATATTGCTATTCCGATCGCAGCGACTTCACCGGATTGGTGCTGGCAGCCTTGATCGATTCGAAGCTCACCGTCAGCCAGGCAATAATGAGTGCTGCCGTGAAAGCGATCACGAATACGGTCCAGTCGATGGTGATGTGATAAGCAAATCCGGTAAGCCACTGATTCATTCCATACCACGCCAACGGTACGGCTACTGCTGTTGCAACGAGTACCGGTTTGGTAAACGTTGCCGACAAGAGGTATACGAGTTGAAAGCCGGTAGCACCGAGTACTTTACGGATACCGAGCTCGCGGGTACGCCTTTCGGCAAGGTAGGCGGAGAGACCGTAGAGGCCCAGACAAGAGATGACGATCGCAAGCACCGCGAAAACGTTGAAGAGGCTTCCGAGCCGTTGTTCAGATTTATACATGTTATCCAGGTCCTGATCGAGGAAGCCGTAGCTGAAGGGATAGCTGGGATTGATGTCTTTGCAGATCTTTTCGAGTGCATCGATCGTGTTTTGCGTTTGCCCAGGCGCTGTACGCACAATAGCAGTTCCTCCCCATGTATCGCGGAACAGGAACATTGGACCAATTGGTTCTTGAACGGGTCTGAAATTGAAATCTTTAACCACTGCAATGATGGTGCGGTCCATTCCCCAGATATGCACTTTTGATCCCACCGCCTCGTCCGCCTTCATGCCCATGGTTTTGATAGCGCTTTCGTTCATGATCACTTTCGCAGAATCGTTCTTTGCATTGTCCGAGAATCCAGATCCATAGAGGTAAGTGACCTTAAACACCTCTTCGAAATTTTCGTCAATCGCAAAGTTATAGAACAGCGGTTGCGTATTCGGATCTTTTCCATCCCAACTCACGCTGATGGTTGCACCGGCTGGCTGTGTGGGGAGATCGGATACAAAAGCATAGTCGCTGGTAAGCTTGTTGTTGCCCAGGCTCGCACGCAATGCATCATATTTCGACCACATCTCGCCCGACATCCGTACATAGAGCAAGTTCTCTTTGTCGTAGCCCAGGTTCATTTCCTGGATATATTTCAGTTGGCGATATACGATCCCGGTACCCACAATGAGCGAAATTGAAACAGCAAACTGGATCACCACCATCGTATTCCTGAAAAGACTTCCAGCCGAACCTCCTGTCACATTTCCTTTTAAAACTTTGGCAGGCATGAAACCGGAGAGATACAAGGCGGGATAGCTCCCTGCTAATAAACCTGTGATCACCGTAATGGCCAGAAGCCCCATCACAATCTTGAGATTTGAGAAATCGAGGGATAGATGTTTTCCTCCAAGGGTGTTGAAGTACGGCAGAACAATGAAAATAATGAGCAACGCAAGTACAAGCGAAAGGAGCGCAACCACGAGGGATTCAGCGAGAAATTGTCCCATGAGGTGAGGCCTCACTGCGCCCACTACTTTGCGTAAACCAACTTCCTTTGCCCTGCGCGCTGCACGTGCCGTTGCGAGATTCATAAAATTGAGACAGGCAACAACAAGAATGAATATCGCCACAATAATGAAGATGTAGACATTTTGCGCGTTGCCGTGCCCGGGAATGTCAGCAAGGAAATTGGAGTGAAGATGAATGTCCGCCAGCGGTTGAAGAACAAAAGCAACTTTCAGAACCTGCTCATTCTTTTTGTAGACGTCCTGCATTTTCTTTTCGATCGCTGCAATTCCAGCTTTTGACTGATCGGCATTTTTATTCAGCCTGATATAAGTGTACCAGTTGAAATTGTCCCACACGTTGTTTTTCAGGTCGTTATTGTCTCGCGCCAGGTAGCGCATGGGTTGTACGAAATCGAATTTGAGGTGTGAGTTATCCGGAATATTCGCAATGACACCCGTTACGGTGAAGTCATTCTTGCTATTCTTCCGGATAGTCTTGTCCAATACGTCTGTTGTTCCGAAATACTTCTTCGCCATCTCCTCGGTGATCACAATACCTTCGGGGTTCAGCAACGCCTTTTCTTTGTCGCCTTTAATAAATGGGAAATTGAAGAATTGAAAGAAATTGGAATCCGCATAGATAATTCCCTTTTCTTCGAACTTAACATCACCAACCTGCACGAGATCGCGGTTGAAACCTGAAATTCTCACGGCATCCTCCACCTCGGGAATCTCTGTCTTAAACGCCAGGGCGAGCGGAGCACTTGAAACAGCAGCGTGAACTTTCAATTCCGGCAGTGTTCCGGTGATGCGATACATGTGCTCGTAGTCGTTATGAAAGCGGTCGTAGCTGAGTTCATCATTCACCCACATACCGATGAGCGCGGTGCACGAAATGCCGAGTGCAAGCCCGAAGATATTGATGAACGAAAAACCTTTTTGACGAAGTAGATTGCGAATGGCGACTTTAATGTAATTGCTGATCATGATGAAGGCAGGTTAACTCCATTTAGACGCGAAACGAACCGTGCGGGTTGCGTGAAGACAGGGAAATAGATACCGGTGAGCCGGTGAGCCGAGTGCCAGTTGCCGGAAGGCCGGAAGAACCGGATAAAACCTTGTGTACATAATTTTGAGATGAAGACTGCATTGGATAGCTGGTTACCGGATATAAAGTCCAGGTTCCCAGAAATAAAAATGACAATAATTGATATGAGTCGTTGTAACTCGGTCTTAACCGGCCTCCGGATCACACGGGCAACCGGCACCTGGCGTTCTTCGTAGGAGCCCGGCCACGCGCGCTACTTCTTCATCACCTTCACAACCTCAACCCCTTCCCGTCCCCTTATCTTAAAAACGTACAATCCGCCCGGGACTAAGCTCATATCCACGTCACAACCATCGCGATAATACTCAATAGCAACATTCGAGACCACCCTCCCTCGACTATCAAGCAACCGTACATCGACCGGTCCATGCAGGCGATCGCGATAAGCAATGTGAACAACAGTCTCCACGGGGTTCGGATAAAATTCAATTTGTCCCGATGGTGACTCTATCACACCCACGGGAACGACATCCACAGTAAAATCGGCCGATGCCGTTCCCGTTCCACTCTCAGCGATGACCTTGAACTTGCTGGTCGCGGCTCCTTCCGGGATCGTCACATGTATTTCATCGGTGCCCAACGCGGTATAGGTGAATATCTTTGTCGTTCCTAAAAATACTTCACTGATGTTGTAGAAATTTTCTCCGCTTATCGTCACTTCAGTACCAGACGTTCCGTGCTCGGGAGAAATAGAAGCGATGACGGGCTGTCCATAGAACGTAAATCCAGCAAGGGAAACCGTCTCTCCGTTTCGCACAACGCTCACTGAACCGTTAGCACCACCACCAACGACCGCGTCAATTTGGTTGTCGTTGACTATCGAGACACTCTGTGCTGTTACA
>CBHROW010000072.1:0-17522 GCA_966080355.1 uncultured Chryseosolibacter sp. | reverse complement strand
AAACCCCAAGCAGATGCATCAACGAAACCGCAAACAACATCGAAAGCGGAATCACGGACGCGACAATCAATCCCGCGCGAAGGTTTCCAAGAAACAAAACGAGTACTGCGATCACGATCAACGCGCCCTCGATCAGGTTTTTTTCTACGGTTCCAATAGCACGCTCAACCAACGCACTCCGGTCGAGGAATGCATCGATGACGAGACCTTCCGGCAGTGTTTTCTGGATTTGTGCAACCCTGTCTTTAACCCGTTTTACAACAGCGTTGGAGTTCTCTCCTTTGAGCATCAGCACCACGGCACCCACAACCTCGCCTTCCGCGTTATATGTCATCGCGCCATAACGTATAGCATGACCGATCCTGACTTCCCCCACATCGCGAATCTGGATCGGAACACCACCCGTATTGGCCACAACGATCTTTCCGATATCGCTCAATGAGCCGATCAAACCCTCGCTTTGTATAAAATATGCAGTTGGTTTCTTCTCGATATAAGCTCCGCCAGCATTTTGATTGTTTTTCTGCAACGCTTCAAACACATCGGTTATCCCAAGATCATAGCTCTTGAGTCGATCAGGGTTCAAGGCAATCTCGTATTGTTTCAGGTTGCCACCGAAGCTTGCAACATCCGCCACACCAGCAACGCCAAGCAATTGACGTCTGACGATCCAATCCTGGATTGTTCGCAGTTGAGTTGCATCGTACTTGCCTTCAAATCCTTTTTTTGGACGAACTATGTACTGATAGATTTCGCCAAGTCCCGTGGTGACGGGCGCTAGCTCTGGCACGCCAATACCTTTTGGGATTTGTTCCTTGGCGATGTTGAGTCGTTCATTGACCTGCTGTCGCGCCCAATACACATCGATGTCATCGCGAAAGACGATTGTGACAACGGAGAGGCCATGGCGGGAGAAACTTCGCAGCTCTTCAATGCCCGGAACAGTTGACACCACCTGCTCAACACTGAATGTCACCAATCGCTCGATATCGAGTGCCGACTGCGATGGCGCAATCGTAATCACCTGAACCTGATTATTCGTAATATCAGGCACCGCATCAATCGGCAGCCTGGTGATCGAATACCCGCCAGCTCCGATCAACCCAAGGGTAAAGATTCCAATAGTGAATTTGTTCGCTATAGAAAAGCGTATGATCCGTTCTATCATGACTGAATGACAATCTTAGTATGAAATCGATTAGTGGTCGCCCGTAACAAAACCTGCAAACATCATTTTAACGATGCCAGAAGCATGAGGCGAATGAAGGAAAATCATATGCAAGTCTTTGGCGGTTGCCAAATGGAATGATGTACGGCAGTAAACGAGTGGTCGATCAAAGGCGTGTTCGGAGCGTAAAGATCCTTTTGCGAAAAATCAAAATAAATATATAAAGCAACATTGGCATGTGCGCTGCAACAGACGCAAACACAGGTTGGTGCGCAATGGTCAACGTCCTGATCCGAATCTGCCTGATTTGCCGAAGAGATCGAAATACGCGCTTGCTCCTCATCCGAACATGCGTCATCCGTGCATGGATAGGCAACAGACCAGCTCAATGTGAAAATCAATATCAGCGAAAGAAATCGCATGAACAAAAATAACAGGAAAGACATGCAATTGGGTTGCAAGAATGAAATAAGCTGGAAGCCGAAGGCCCTGAGCTTTTCCGAAGGGCTCAGAAAAGCTGAAGCTAACCGCTAAAAGCCGAACGCTAAAGGAGAGTAAAAGCAAAGGCTGCTGAGTGAGGTTTTCCGTTCGTGTACTTCGGTCGATTACATACGTTAGTGAAGCTTTGTTCTTTTATCCTGATCCGCTAAATATTGAGCATCTCATAAGCCTGACACACGTTGAAGTTGCGATGCTTTGGCTTCCGGCTTTTAGCTTTCAGCTCATTCAAAATCCCAGCTTGAATTCTTCAATCAGGCTCGTCTTCTTACCATATTTGAAAGCATAAACGTCAGCTGGCCTGCGCTTACCGGAGGTATCGGTGCCAACTTTAACGACCATATTCGTTTTCAGGATCTTCCTTCTAAAGTTGGGCCTGTCGATCTCACGGCCGAGAATTGCTTCAACAAGTGCCTGCAACTCCGGCAACGTAAACTTTGCGGGCAAAAGATTTGCAGCGATGGGTGTATAGGGAAGTTCTTTTAGCAGCGTTTCGCGGGCACTTTTCACGATATCGGTGTGATCGAGCGAAAGCATTTTTGCCTTTTCGATCGGAATCCACTGCGCAGCTTCGAGAAATTGAGTTGGCTTGAGGTCGATCTTGGTGAAATCAACCAGTGCGAGATAACAAACGCTGATAAATCGTTTAGAGACCCAATCCAACGCCTTCTTATCGGTATTTGCAGAAAACCATTTTCGATGCGCCAGTTCACCCGAAAATGATCGGGACGCATTACCAAACACAGCGAATTGCTTAAACAATATCTTTTCAAGCCCGGTGCTTTCCTTCACAATCCGTTCGACTGCATCTGTCAAATCTTCATCCTGCCTTACATAGCCTCCGGGCAGAACCACCAGGCGAGAACCTGCAATGTCGATCTTGTTTGCGATAACATAAAGCTTTTTGTCATGAAAGCCGAAGATCACACAGTTAACCGATAACTGCGGAATAGCCTCCTTCTCCAAAGATCTGAAGTACTCCCTTACCCTTTCAAGCATACGCGAATAACCGAACAATTCCGCCAATTGTCAACCGCTAACAATTGCGCAGGAATGAAATTCGCGTATATTTGAGTCAAATTGACTCAATTTCAAGTCAACTGATCAAAACCTCGCCTCATGAAAAAACGCTACATTGTACTGATCACGCTGGTCGTGCTGATAACTGCTGCATACTTCTGGTTTACACGCGACACCCGAGACATCAAGGTTCTTGTATTTTCAAAAACTGTTTCGTTTCGGCACGAGTCCATTCAGGATGGCATCGAAGCTATTCGTGCACTCGGAAAAAAACACGGTTTCCTTGTCGATACGACAGAAAGCAGTGACTCATTCAATGAAAAAACGTTGAAGAACTACAATGTCATTGTATTTCTCAACACTACTGGCGATGTGCTCAATGACGCGCAACAATTGGAAATGAACCGATGGGTCCAGGCTGGTGGAGGTTTTGTCGGCATACATGCTGCAGCGGACACCGAATACGATTGGCCATGGTACGGTGAACTTGTTGGCGCTTATTTCAACGGGCATCCCAACGATCCAAACGTTCGCGAGGCAGTCGTAAAAGTGGTCGACAACAATCACGTATCTACAAAACATTTGCCTCAAAAGTGGAATCGAACTGACGAATGGTACAACTATAAAGACATCAAGCCCGAGATCAATGTCTTGCTGAATCTCGATGAAAAGTCGTACCAGGGCGGAACGAACGGAGACAATCATCCCATTACCTGGCACCGCGATTTCGATGGCGGAAGAACTTGGTATACCGGACTGGGACACACGAAAGAATGTTACACAGACAAAGACTTCATAGAAATGCTTTGGGGCGGAATTCAATACGCGGCCGGACCGGGTACGGCTGTAGACTACAACAATGCGCGGGTCGCTCCTGAAGAAAATCGGTTCCAAAAAATCGTTCTCGACTTCAACCTCAACGAGCCTATGGAGCTCGACATGCTTCCTAACGAAGATGTTTTGTTCATCGAACGCAGAGGCGGGATCAAACTTTTTAAGAAATCGGAGAACAAGACAAAGCTCGTAACAACTTTTCCGGTATTCAGCGATCTCGAAGACGGTTTGCTAGGGCTAGCAGTTGACCCTGATTATGCAAAGAATCATTGGATCTATCTCTACTATTCACCGATAGGCAAAGAACCGATCCAGCGATTGTCGCGATTCAACTTCATCGGTGATTCACTTGAGCGCTCAAGTGAAAAAATTCTACTCACCGTTGGAACACAGCGCGAGCAATGCTGTCACTCTGCAGGGTCAGTGGAATTTGGGCCTGATCGACTGCTGTACGTTTCCGTTGGCGATAATACCAGTCCGAGAGAAACCGGTTTTGGCCCGATGGATGAGCGTCCTGGCAAGTCTGCGTGGGACGCACAGAAATCATCTTCCAACACCAACGACCTTCGTGGAAAAATTCTGCGCATTAGACCGGAAGACGATGGCACTTACTCGATTCCCGAAGGCAATCTCTTTACAGATAAATCACAAGGCAGGCCTGAGGTATACGTAATGGGCGTGAGAAATCCTTTTCGCACTTCAATTGATCCGAAGACAGGTTTTCTCTATTGGGGAGATGTCGGTCCGGATGCAGGCAAAGATAGCGTTGGCTTTGGCTCGCGAGGCTATGATGAAGTTAACCAGGCACGGAAGGCTGGAAATTTCGGATGGCCTTATTTTATCGGGAACAACTTCCCTTACAACGACTACGACTACGTGAATAACAAGTCAGGGCCGCTGTACGATCCGAAGAAACCGGTGAACAATTCTCCAAACAACACCGGAGCGAAAGAACTTCCCGAAGCTATACCTCCGATGATCTATTACCCCTATGCAGTTTCGAAAGAGTTTCCTTTGGTCGGTGAAGGAGGGCGAAACGCAATGGCCGGGCCTGTCTACTATCTTGATATGTTCCCTGAAAGTGAGAATCGTTTTCCGCTATACTATGACAAAAAACTTTTCACTTACGACTGGATGCGCGGCTGGGTGATGGCCGTGACCCTGAACGAAAATGGCGACTTTGTCCGTATGGAAAGATTCCTCCCGAACATGCTTTTCAACAACCTCGTGGATGTTGTCATGGGACCCGCTGGCGACATGTACGCACTCGAATATGGGACGAACTGGTTCACACAGAACATGGATGCGCGATTGGTGCACATCGCTTATTCATCGGCAAACCGCGTTCCCGTTGCGGCAATTACAGCTGATAAAACCATTGGGAAAATTCCGCTCACCGTGAAGTTCGATGGAGACGAATCGAAAGATTTCGATGGAGATGACCTGAAGTTTGCCTGGGACTTTGGTGACGGGGAAAAATCGGAACAAAAAAATCCAGCGCATCAATACAAGAAAGCTGGTGAATATAAAGCCAGGCTTACGGTGACCGACCCTGCCGGTTTGACCTCCTCGAAGGAAACCATGGTGATCGCAGGTAACGATCTTCCTGAGATCAAAGTCAACTTCAGTGGCAATAGTAGATTTTACTGGGAGAACTCCAGACTCGATTATTCAGTCGAAGTCAACGACAGCGAAGATGGAATGATCGGAAAAGGGATCGAACCTTCGGCCGTAACATTCACGGCAGATTACCTCGCGCGCGGTCGCGATGTGACAGAGATCATTCAAGGTCACCAAGCCAATATGGAAGCATCGGCAAACCTGGTTGGAAAAGCATTGTTCGAAAGCTCTGATTGCAAGTCGTGCCACAACATCTCGGAAAAATCTGTTGGACCGACATTGACCCAGATTGCCGACAAGTATGCAGGAAATGAAACTGCAATCACTATGCTTACCGGGAAAGTTATCAAGGGCGGCTCAGGCGTATGGGGAGATCTCATGATGTCGCCACATCCACAACTCAGCACTGCTGACACGGAAAAGATGATCGGGTACATTCTTTCTCTCAATGGAAAAGGGCCTAAATCAGGGTTGCCTCATAGGGGTTCTTATGCACTCAACAAACACAAATCGACAGAGAAAGAAGGCACTTATATTTTTACCGCCTCATACACGGACCGCGGAAGCAATGGCGCAAAACCATTGACTGCCACAAAAGTTATCGCACTCTCCTACCCGCTTATTCCGGCCGATCAATTTATCGAAAAGAAAAAAGCCATGACATTCAAGGTAACAAAAGATGTATGGCCCGCGATTGAAAATGAAATGTTCATTGTTCTCCCGAACGATCAGGGTTCACTGAAATACAAGGACATCGATTTCACCAATGTAGGGCAGATCAAATTGGGTGTGGCTGTAGCTCCAAATTATTTCTCCGGAGGCAAGCTGGATGTTTTTATTGACGGTGAAAACGGAAAAAAAATCGGCACGGCTGAACTTGAAGTTGGCTTGACAGATCTTGGCTTCAAAGATCTTTTGGTGAACATCGATCCCACTGAGGGTATCCACGACCTCGTGATCAAAGTTTCATGTAAGGATGCGTCAAAGATATTCGCGGGTATCGCAACACTTGAATTCAAACAACGAAAGTAAATACAGGTCATGAAAAAATTCTTTAAAATATTGGGATGGAGTGTCCTTGGGTTGATAACTCTGCTCGTCATTCTAGCCAGCATCTTCATTTACAAGATTAAAAATGGTTTTCCTGTTTCCTACGAGACTGAAAAACCAACGATCGATTTTCCCCAGGGAAAGAGAAAGGTCCTTCTATTCTCGAAGGCAACCGGCTTTCGACATGGTGAGTCAATCGAAGCCGGTAAGGTGAAGCTTGATGAGCTTGCAAAGAAAAACGATTGGTTCTTATACGACACGGAAGAAGGTGGAGTTTTCAACCCCGAGCAGCTAGAAAATTTCGATGTTGTGATCTTCAACAATTCGACAGGCCGTGTGCTGAATGAAGAGCAGCAGAAAGCGCTCGAAGGTTATGTTGAACAAGGTGGCAGCTTGATCGGCATTCACGGGGCAGGCGACAATTCTCACCATTGGGATTGGTATATAAACAACCTTCTCGGTTTTGAATTTTCACATCATCCGCTGGATCCGCAATTTCAGGAAGCCCAGGTTATACGCGGAAACGAGCTCGATAGTTTATTGGTTGACGGCCTACCTCCGACATTCACACACAGCGATGAATGGTATGTTTTCTTTGGCAATCCACGCACCAAAGGATTCAACATTCTTTTCTCGATCGATGGCGAGAAGATCAATCCCAGTGGAAATATATTGTGGATGAAAGACAAGGGTTTTGGCATGGGGAAGGAACATCCTGTTGCCTGGTATAAATCCGTTGGCCAGGGAAGAACATTTTATACATCGATGGGACATGGACCAAACGCCTGGCGACAGGAAGCGTTTGTGAAGATGTTGGAGAATGCAATTCAGAGATAGTTCAGAATTCGTGGTTTGTGGTCAAGTTGTAGCCATTAGATCCTAACCTCCAAACTCATCAACTATTTGACCTCCTGCCCTGTTTTGATCTCATCACTTCCTTTCTTGATGATCGTTTCGTTTTCGTGAAGATCTCCGAAAACTTCAACGAGGTCTTTGGACTCGAGTCCTTTTGTCACAGGCACTTGCTCTGCTTTACCATCAACTACGCGGATCACAAACAAACTTTCAGCAGAATTCACCACAGCAGTTTTCGGAACAATGAATGAATCGGGTGATGAAGTCAGCTCGGTAAGTACATCGGCCACCGTTCCTGCGAGAAGCTTTCGATCTTTGTTTGGAATATCTGCCTCAACCCGTTGTGAACGAAGCTTTGAATCAAGCGCTCCGGACAGTCGTGAAATACGCGCTTTGAATATCTCCGATTGATTCGATCTTACCTTGAATCTTACCGCACTTCCTTCCCTGAAATTTCCTGCATAGCCTTCCGCCACAGAGATCACCAGGCGGAGTTTTTCCTGTTGCTGCAGCGTGAGCGCTGGAAACTCAGATCCCTTCCCGCTGGGACCAACGTAGGCTCCGACATTTACATTCCGCGCGGTAATCGTTCCTGCGAAAGGCGCTCGGATCACAAGGTAACTGCGAACATCGTTTACCTCGCGATAGCTCGCACGTGCGGCTTCGAGATTGGCGAAATCGGAATTCTTTTTAGCCAGTGCCTGGTCAAGATCATTTTGCGAGATCGTTCCAGGAGTTTTGCTCGTCTCGACCAATCGATTGTAATTCGCCTGACTCGCGGTATAAAGGGCTTCCTGCGATTTAAGCCGCGACTCGGCAGCCGAAAGTTGTGCAATGAGTTCGGGCGCCTCCAACGTCATCAGCACCTGCCCTTCCTGTACTTTCGAACCGATATCCACTTTCATTTCTTTTACAAAGCCAGTCACCTTCGCGTAAAGGTCAACTTGCTGATAGGCGATCAACTCACCCGGGATCGTCAGTGAGGTGGTGAGCGTATCTTTCTTCAATATAAATTTTTCCAATACAACTGCATCAGGCTTCGGGTCGGTATCTTTCGGACGATCGGCTTCGCTTTTGTTGCAGCTCATTGCAGTCAATCCAATCATCAATGCAATTAATCCATTAAATATTCTTGTCATACGAGAATTTAGTTCGGGGTGTAGTGTAAACTTTCTTTATCAGTTGGATCCAACGATACCGATGTCACGGCAGCTTTGTTTTGTATCCAGGAAAATATGAGCGGAAGAATGATCAATACCGCCAAGGTTGAGAACAAGAGGCCGCCAATCACTGCGCGTCCGAGAGGTGAAACCTGTTCGCCACCTTCACCGTGGCCGATCGCCATGGGAAGCATACCTGCCACCATCGCCACGCTCGTCATGACAATGGGGCGAAGACGAACGCGCACAGCCTCCTTTGCCGCTCCAATCGCATCACCCGTGCTCTTGCGCAGATGTTCAGCGTTAGTGATGAGAAGTACCGCGTTGGCAATCGACACGCCAACTGCCATGATGATGCCCATATATGATTGCAGGTTGAGTGTTGATCCCGTGAGGAAGAGCATTAACAAGGCGCCCAAAACAACCGCTGGAACCGATGTCAATACAATGAAAGACACACGGAAAGATTGAAAATTCGCTGCAAGCATCAGGAAGATGACAACAACCGCCACCAATAAACCGCCTTGCAAACTCGAAAGTGTCTCATCAAGTACTCTTCCTAATCCTATTGGCTCGATGAATAATCCGCGGGGCAATTCACCGAGTGCGCTGATGGCTTTTTTGACATCTTCCTGGGCTGTTCCCAGGTCGTTGTGGTAAACGTTTGCAGTCACTGAAAGAAAGGGAATGGCACCAAGATTGTCGTTCTCTCCATACGTTGTACCGGGCGTGATCTTTGCGACATCGCCAAGCACGGGCCGGCTTGCATTTCTCAACAGGGGAATCGCGTTGATGTCTTCCTCCGTTTTCATTTTATTCAACGGCACCTGTACCTGCACGTTGTAAGAAAAACCACCGCGCTCATCGATCCAGATATTTTTTTCGGTGTAACGCGATGAAGAAGTGGCGGCAATGAGCGAACGCGAAACATCGTTCATGTCGATGCCCAACTGAGCCGCCCTTGTGCGATCTATATCTATATTGAGTGCAGGATACTGAAGCGGCTGGGCGATCTGGACGTCACGCAGGTAGGCGATCTCGTTGAGCTTCGCGATCAGTTTGTTCGCGTACTCCTCGTTGGTCTTTTTGCTTTTTCCAACAATGCGCACTTCAACGGGCGTTGGCGATCCCTGACTGAGTACTTTTTCTGTCAATTCGATTGGTTCGAAGGAAAGTTTTGTATCGGGCATCATCTCTCCCACCCGTGCGCGAACCTTGTCTTTGAATTGATCCATATCACCTTCATAATCTTTCAGCGCAATCTGGAATACCGCCTCGTGCGGACCAGCAGTGAAAAGATAGATCGGGTTGATAGAGAACAACGGAGGATGCTGGCCGACATACACCGAACTGATCGCCAAATGCTCTTTGCCAACCATTGCTTCCAATTCTTTCAATATCGTGTGGACCTTCTCTTCGGTTCTTTCAATGCGCGTTCCGTACGGAGCTCTCAGCCGAAGCTGGAACTGACTCGAATTGACGCGTGGTAACACATCAGTACCGATGCTGGCAATGAATGCTACGGCACACAACGTGATCATGACCAGGTAACCAATCCCGATTACTCTCCGGAACGGTGTCATCTGGCCGATCATAGCAACAAAGCGGTCGCGAAATCTCTCGAAACGGGTTGTCTTGTGCCCTTCGCCAACGTGGTTGCTATGCGCATCGTGTGGACGCATCAGCCAGTTTGCCATCACAGGAACAAATGTCTGTGAAAGCAGGAACGACACAACCATGGTACATCCGATAGCCAGCGCCAGGGGAAGGAACAACGCTCCAGGTATTCCAGCCATGGTAAATGCCGGGGCAAATACCGCAAGCACACAGAACAAGATCAGCAACTTGGGCAAAGCAATTTCCCGGCATGCATCCCAGATCGCAACTGCCTTCGGCTTACCCATGGCAAAGTGCTGGTGAATGTTCTCGATGGTCACGGTACTTTCATCGACAAGGATACCGATCGCCAGCGCAAGTCCGCTCAATGACATCAGGTTGATGGTTTGGCCAAAAAGCTTCAGGCACAATACTCCCGAGATCACCGAGGTAGGGATCGTAAGAATGACGATCAGTGCAGCTCTTCTATCGTTCAAGAATAAAAGCACCATAAGACCTGTTAGAATAGCACCGATCGCGCCTTCAGTTACGAGGCTCTCCACAGCGCTGATCACGTAAACGGATTGATCGAACTCATAAGATAACTTGACGTCTTCCGGTAGCGTACTTTGGATTCGCGGCAGATTCTCTTTCAACTGATTTACAACGTCCCACGTGGACGCATCTGCGGATTTGGCAATGCTGATGTATACCGAACGCTTTCCATTTACAAGTGCGTAACCGGAGGTGATGTCGGCACCGTCTGTCACCGTGGCTACATCGCGCAGGTACAAATTCTGAACACCACCTTTGAACAGCGGAATATTCTCAAAGTCTTTTACCTCTTTCAGCGTGTTGTTGGTTGGCGTGATGTAGTTGATGTCTCCGATCCGCACATTTCCCGAGGGTGCAGTTTGGTTGTTCAATCGAATTGCCTCAACGATCTGATCGGGTGTCAGGTTGTGAGAGCGCAGCATCTCCGGATCAACATTGATCTCTACCGTTCGAATATTTCCACCGAAAGGTGCAGGGGCAAGCAAGCCGGGAATGGCAGTAAATGACGACCGCACATAAATATTGGCCATGTCTTGCAGTTCGTTGTTGCTGCGGATCGGGCTGCTCAAAACAAGTTGACCTACAGGTAACGATGACGCGTCAAACCGGATGATAAAAGGAGGGTTGGATCCGGGAGGGAACACCGCCTGAATACGATTCGATAACGAGCCGAGTTCAGCGGCAGCCTGCGCCATGTTCGTTCCTTCGTAATAGGAAAGTTTCATCAGCGTCAGACCTTGAATATTTTTCGTTTCAATGCTCTTCACTCCATTCGCGAAAAGCAGGATGTTGTTGTAAGTCTTGCCGAAGTAGGTTTCCATTTGGTTCGGAGTATATCCACCAAACGGGTGAGCGATATAGATCACCGGCAAATTCATTTTCGGAAGGATATCGATCTTGATATCGTTCACCGCGCGTACGCCAAAAAAGAAAAGTCCGGCAACAAGTACGAGTACAGAAATCGGTTTGCGTAATGCGAGTCTTATCAGGTTCATTTATCGGCTGAGTTCGTTTGTGAAAGTATGAATATCACCATTGGCTGCGGCTTTCATAAGCAGGGCTTGCCAGACATTGATGTAAGCTATGTCGCGATCGGTTTCCGCCCGATTGAGCGTGTAAAGTGTTTGCGTCACTTCCACCATGGTAGTCAGGCCATTGCGATACAAAGCACTCTTCTGCGTGTAGGCATCCGTTGCAGACTGAACTTGTACCGGAGCTTCATGTTGAATGAGCAAGGCATTCGTTAGTTTATTGTCGGCAATCTGCAACTGCGTGTTGAGTTGCTCATGCGCCAGCTGAAGG
The DNA here is from genome assembly GCA_966080355.1 of uncultured Chryseosolibacter sp. Lineage (GTDB taxonomy): Bacteria > Bacteroidota > Bacteroidia > Cytophagales > Cyclobacteriaceae > Chryseosolibacter. The sequence continues at coordinate 5,864 of CBHROW010000072.1, read as the reverse complement.
TCAGACTCCGCTGCCAGATTCTGATAATTCAACGACCGGACTTGTGCATCTGCACGCAGAATAGACGTGAGGTTCCAGGTAAGCGCTACGCCAACCAGATAGTTCGATCGGGTTGGTTTAATGCCAACGGAGTAGCTTTGTGAATATGCAGTCTGATCCTGCGTGTACTCGGGCCGAAAGCCAGAAGCACGCGTCTGAAAAACCCCGACAAGGTTTAATGATGGGAAGTAAGACTTCTTTCCAAGCTTGAGCTGTGCAAGCGTTTGATCAAGTCTGCTTTGATAGTATCGCAGTATCGGGTGTCTTAACGATGCAGACGTATCCGTCACCAATCTCGTGGGCAATTTCGAAACAAAACCGCTGTCGAGGTTAAATTCGAAATCGGTGCGGCCGATCAATAAGGCAAGCTTCTTATGTTCTTCCTGTTGAATATCGATGGCCCGAAGGAAAGCAATTCTCGCGTTCGCTACTTCCGCGTTCGCCAGCGCAGAGTCAACGCCAGCCACCAGCCCACCCTTCGCACGCGCTGCTACTGAACGCTGAACAACTTGCGCGCGAACAAGATTTTTTTGTTGCGCCACAGCGAGTCTCTCCGAGGCCAGTGCATTGAGATATGCTGCAGCAACACGCACCTGGTGTTGAAATTGCTCTTGCTCCAGATCAGCGTCAGCCATTCCTGCAAACGCCTTGCTTGCCTCGATTCTTCCTTTTGTTCGACCGAACGTAAAAATCTCCCAGTTTACGTTCGCCAGGTAAAGTGCACCGAATGCGGCATTCCAGTTTTGCTCTTTGAGTGGCAACCCGGAAGAGGCAACACCGAATCCGCCAAAGCCATACGCTGGACCGTTCTGTCCATTGACTGTTCCGTACACTTGTTGTGCGGATAGTACTACGTTGGGGAGATAGTCGCGCCTCGACTGAGACACAGCGTGTTCGGCCGCCTTTGACAGGAACTCGCGAGACTTGATGGTCCCATAATTCTTGACGCCCAGATCGAGGGCCTGTTGCAGCGTTAATGATTCCTGCGCTTCAACCTGAAACACCAGGATAAAGAATAACAAAACAAGGAGCGGGCGGAATTTTCCAGCCATATGAATGTGGATAATTGGTATCGTTCAGACGCAAAATTAGGCAGGGCGGTTCGAAGTGGTTATTATGCAGATCAAACCATTTCTTATTACTTTCAAATAATGCTAGGCTGCAATCGATTTCCGTTTGCGCATCACCTCGCGGATATTCTTCGGAGTCTTGCCGGTTTGCTTCTTGAAGAAAATGTTAAAGTTTGAAGGGTGTTCGAAGCCAAGGCTGTAGGCGATCTGCGCAACAGTGTTGTCGGTATGCAACAACAGCGACTGCGCCTCCGCAGCAATACGTGCTGAAATGATCTCCGAAGTACTGCTTCCGGTAATCTCTTTCACGGAACGGTTCAGATGATTGACGTGCACGGAAAGAGGTTCCGCAAAATCGCCAGGTGATTTGAGCTTGAGCGAACGCTCGGTAGTATCAACGGGAAATTGGCGTTCAAGCAACTCTATAAATAATGACGCGATCCGCGAAGCTGCGTTCTCATATTTGTCGCCTGTAAGCAACTCCTGCTGTGATTTATTCGACTCGTGCAAGATCAATTGAAGATAGCTGTGGATCAGGTCATATTTGTGAATGTAATCCGCCTCCATTTCCTTCATCATTTTTTCAAAGATGAACATCAGGTCCCCGCTTTGATCTTCTGTGAGTTTGAAAACCGGATTAAGCCTCGGATTGAAGAGCGGAGAGTTTCGAACATAGCTATCGCGCACAATTCGTTTGATGAACTCGGCATTGAAGAGGCAAAAATATCCGTCTTGCTTATCGGCTCCGCATTCCCAGAGATGAGGAACAGCAGGATTGTAAAACACAAGCGAGTGACCTGAGATGTGCAGCGAACGATCCTCCAGATGCAAAACTCCGCTTCCAATCACGAGAGATATTTTGTAAAAGTCTCCGCGATGAAGCTGGGTTGGCTTTTTGGTGATATGGCCGCGCTTGAATACATTAAAATGGCCCGACTCAGGAAAAACCAATCCGCGGTTGTACTGTTCTTCGGTGAAGTAAGATTGATAGAAATCGCGGAGCGTGAAAGTTTGCATACGACAAAATTATTAAATTCAAATAATCTTTCAAAAGGTCGCCTGTCGCGTAAAAAGGGTCACCGGGGAGTCGATTCCTGCTATACACAGCGGAGTCTGAAAGTCGATCATTTATTGGTGACAGTACTACTCCCTCCTTCGTCCGCAATGTGTTCAGGCAAATTAGCTTAGCATTTGCTATATTTTCAGACTCACCAAACAATCCACATCTATGAGCGAAATCAGGAAAGAAGACATCAAACAGGAAGTGTTTGACCTTTACGATGACTATGCACACAGTCGTATCGACAGGCGCGTATTTATGGAAGGACTTTCGCGCTATGCAGTCGGGGGATTAACAGTGGCTTCACTGATGTCTTTTCTGATGCCAGACTACAAGCATGCGATTCAGGTCCAACAAGGTGATCCGCGGCTGAAATCGGAATTTATCAACTATCCTTCTCCGAAAGGCGGAGGAACTATCAAGTCTCTTCTTTCCAAACCAGTTGATGCAAAAGGTAAACTCGGTGGCGTTGTGGTTGTTCACGAAAACCGTGGGCTGAATCCGCACATTGAAGACGTTGCCAGGCGCGCAGCACTCGCTGGCTTCGTTTCGTTCGCACCCGATGCATTGACTCCACTTGGTGGCTATCCCGGAACTGACGACAAAGGTCGCGAGCTCCAGGCTAAACGCGATAGAAATGAAATGCTCGAGGATTTTATCGCTGCCGCGGAATTTTTAAGATCGCATCCCGACTGCAATGGTAAAGTTGGCGTTGTGGGATTTTGTTTCGGTGGATGGATCGCCAACATGATGGCGGTGCGCATTCCTGAACTCGCTGCAGCGGTTCCATTCTACGGTGGGCAGCCTGCGAAAGAAGATGTTGCCAAGATCAAAGCTCCACTATTGCTTCATTATGGAGAACTCGATACGCGCGTTAACGAAGGATGGCCCGCCTATGAAGCTGCACTGAAAGAAAACAACAAACAGTATACGGCTTATATATATCCGGCAGCGAACCATGGTTTTCACAATGACACCACGCCCCGCTATGATAAGGCCGCGGCTGAGCTTGCCTGGAAAAGAACGATTGACTTTTTCAAAGAGAAGCTGAGCTAAAGTCAGCAGGCCAGGATGCTGGGATGATCTGATTGCCTGACTCCCGTTGTCCAAACGTGCCTCGATCTTATAAAGATTTATTAAGATTGCCAGCAGGATATCGAATCGCCTTAAAGTTTAATTTGCATTAACATGCTCACCTATCCTGCTGTAACCAATACTTCGCTTAGCGATCTTCCGCAGATCTTTGAGTTTTTCGAGGCATCCATCTTATACCAGGAACGAAATGGCTATCCTTCCTGGCGAAACTATGACCGGTCAGCCGTTGAACGGGATGTGATTGAAGGACATCAGTACAAGGTTGTGTTCGGATCGCAGATCGGGCTTGTGTTCAGTGTCGCTTATCGCGATCCCATCATCTGGCGTGAGCGTGATCGCAGTGATGCGCTTTACCTCCATCGAATTGTTGTCAATCCAATGTTCAAAGGTCAGAGACTATTCAGTCATCTACTTGACTGGGCGATCCTTCATGCAGAACAAAAAAAATTGATGAACATCCGAATGGACACCTGGGCACTCAATCCCACGATCATCAAATACTATGAAAGCTTTGGGTTCAAACAAATTGAAAACTTCGTGACGCCAGACACAACCGAACTCCCCGTTCACAATCGAAAGCTTGCGCTCACGTTGCTGGAATTTCAGCGGCCCGTAAAATAAAAAAGCCAGACATTATGCCTGGCTGCATACGATTTTCAACAAACTAGCGCTTTCGCATGGCGTTGATGTTGTAGTTGGCAACAACCTGAAACCCTACGTTGTTTTCTTGTTTCGTTCCGTTAGACTTGATAAGAAGATGATACATCGCTCCCCCTTGTAACGAAAATTTGTCATCGAATTGATAACCCACGCCTGCGAAAACACGATTCTGGTCAGGCTCTTTAAAAGTAACAGTCTTTCCCCAACTGTAAAACACTTCGTCATAAACGCTGGCGAACAGGGTTTTTGGATCGATGGTTTTGCTGTTGATGGGCAGCTTGGCTAAAAAGCGATAACGAAGCCTGTTTTGCTTGTTGGTGTATCCTTCATCGATGATCACATCGGCAGGCCTGCTATGTACCTCGATCATCCGTTGCTCGAGTCGAACGCGATGCTCAATTTTTAGCGGCCCGAGCTTATGCTTGTATTGTACCTGCTCATAGATCCGGTGTTCATTATTTCTAAAAGCCACTGGCTGGTTCCCATATTTGTAGTTCCACGTATACACATAACCCAACGGAATGACTGACCAATGGTCATTGATCTTGAATTCCGGAGCGATTCGGGCTTGATGCTGCATCGAACTAAAATCGCAGAAGCGAAATTGACCATCGAGTATAACGGTAAGTCGGTTGCTCACCTTCACATTTGATGTTGCCGAGATCCATTCAATGTTATTGCTGACAATTTCACGATGTGCTGGCTGACTCAAAGCCGGAATTGTCGCCAGTCCAGCGATGCCTACCATCACCGCACGGAGGGCATTTTTTAAAAACGAAGTGTTCGAAAGGGAGCGGCTTGCCATAGCGTTACCTTAATTTTGGTACTGCAAAGCAAGGGCATAGCTCTTAACTTTCCGATAACAGAAACTTAACTTAACAGAATGATAAATTAGTTAACATTCGCTTAACATTGGCTGTACGAGCTGTTAATCAAACGATAAACCCGCGCTGAAAGTGTTGGGCATGACAAATCACAACCTGTATTCAAATGCTGTGCATCCAACTCATCACCCCTCTGATAATTGCTGAACCCGTGAACGGCTCTAGGCACCCGAAATGATGCACATCATACCGGTTAAAATACAAGCGCATGCTGGACCAGTCCGCGTAATATTGTAAGCCAAAATATTTATGCAAAACACTTCAAAAAATATAAAACGCGAATCTTTCCCGGTTTTACTGATGACTTGTGCAGCCTGCGCGGTAAGCGTTGAATCCATGCTAAAGACAACGCCAGGTGTTAAAAGCGCTTCCGTCAACCTTGCAAACGAAAGTGCTTCTGTCGAGTACGACCCAAACCTTGCAACACCTCAAGACCTCCAAAACTCAGTTCGGTCCATTGGCTACGATCTGATCATTGAAACCGAAGATCCGATTTCACAACAGGAGAAATTGCAGAAGCAACACTATCAGCATATGAAGAAGCAAACGGTGTGGGCGTGGATCCTGACTTTTCCCGTTGTGCTTCAGGGAATGTTGATGGAACAAACGTGGTATGGAGAATACCTGGCGTTGTTGTTGACTGCGCTGGTCGTCTTCTATCTCGGCCGTAGATTTTTTACTCACGCCTGGAAACAAGCGCGCCATGGAAAAGCCAACATGGACACGCTCGTAGCACTCTCTACGGGAATTGCATTTTTGTTCAGTGCGTTCAACACGTTCTTCCCAGAGTTCTGGATTTCGCGGGGACTAACCGCGCATATTTACTTCGAGCCTGCAGCCCTCATTATTGCTTTCATTTCGTTAGGAAAATTGCTGGAGGAGCGCGCCAGGTTCAGCACATCTTCAGCTATCCGAAAACTTATTGGGCTGCAACCCAAAACTGTTCGGGCACTCGTGGATGGCGTTGAACGCGAGATCCCGATCGCATCGGTAAAAACCGGATCGATCATTGTTGTTCGCCCAGGCGAAAAAATTCCGGTAGACGGACACGTTATC
>CBHROW010000071.1:0-17529 GCA_966080355.1 uncultured Chryseosolibacter sp. | reverse complement strand
TGGGGCCCTCGGGTGTCATGATCGACTCCGGTTGAAACTGGACTCCGCGAACATCGAATCTTTTGTGACTGATCGCCATCACCCGCCCTTCTTCATTCACCGCTGTGACGTTCAAATCTCCATTGATCGAATCTGGAACGATAGCCCACGAATGATAATGCGTTGCCTGAAACTTTGGCGACACGCCTTTGAACAGGTATTCGCTTTCGTCTTTTATCTCTGTTGTGCTCGTGACCCCGTGCAGTACCCTTGGAATATTAAACAGCTTTGCACCATACACTTCACCGATACCCTGATGACCCAGGCACACTCCAAGGATACTTTTTGAAGGTCCATATGTTTTGATCACCGACTTCATGATCCCTGCTTCATCAGGAATTCCGGGGCCTGGCGACAACAATATCTTGTCGTATTTTTTCACTTCATCGAGATCGATCTTGTCATTACGATGAATATCCATCGGAAAGCCTAGGGCCCGAATAATGTGCACGAGATTGTATGTAAATGAATCGTAGTTATCGAGAACCAGTATTTTCATATCTGTCATCATATTTTTTCTGCCATCAGCACTGCCTTTCGCAACGCAGTCAATTTATTGTTCACTTCCTGCAACTCGCTGTCAGCATTGGATTTTGCCACAACACCAGCGCCCGCCTGATAGATCAGCTTATTGCCAAGACTGAGAAATGTGCGGATCATAAGAGCGGGAGAGAACGAGTTGTTGAACCCGAGCAATCCTATAGCACCCCCGTAACAACTGCGATTTATGTTTTCATATGTGTTGATCAGGTTCAACGCCATATGTTTGGGTGCGCCAGACAACGTGCCAGCCGGAAATGTATCGGCTGCCATCCGGAGCACGGATGAATCTTTCTTTACAGTTCCTGTGACTTTCGATACCAAGTGGATCACATGTGAATAATATTGGATCTCCTTGAAAACTTCCACGGTCACATGATCGGCATTGCGGCTCATGTCATTGCGGGCCAGATCGACCAACATCACATGTTCTGCGTTTTCCTTTTCATCTGCAGCAAGGCGATTTGCAATTTCCGCATCCTCCTGGTCGTTGCCCGACCTTCGAAACGTACCCGCTATCGGAAAGATATGTGCATGATTATTATTCACTTGCAACTGCGCCTCTGGTGACGATCCGAAAAGCTTGAAGCTTCCATAGTCGAAATAAAACAGGTAGGGAGATGGGTTGATCGAGCGGAGTGCCCTGTAAACATTGAACTCATCGCCCTTGAAGGTTGACGTGAATCTTCGCGAAAGCACGACCTGGAAAACGTCTCCGCGGAAGCAATCCTCTTTTCCTTTTTCAATTACCTGCTTGAACGCTTCATCTGAAAAATTGGACTCTTCGCCATTCACCAAAGAAAACTTGTATGTAGAAAACCGGTTGCTGAAGATGATCTGTTCGATCTTATTAAATTCGTCTTCAGCCCGCCCGGAATCTTTAAGCGTATGCTGAAACAAACTCAGCTCATTCGAAAAATGGTCGACTACAATTACATATTGGTAGAGTTTGTACGTTATTTCCGGTATCGGGCATGACGATTTGTTTAGTTCGATATCTTCAAAATATTCAACCGAATCGTACGCCATGTATCCGAAGAGTCCGCAGTTAACGTACTTCGTTTGAGGAGCCTCAACCACTTCAAAAGAATTTTTAAAATCATCGAGGGCATCGACAAGGTTTGCTGAGCTCGGAAGGAGTTGTGTAAATGTTTTACCGTCAGGGTAGCGCGCCTCTACAAAACGGTTTCGGACCTGGACGCTTGCGATCGGATTGAAGCAAATGAACGACAAGCTGTTTTCATGGCCATGGTAGTCGGAGCTTTCCAGCAAAATGCTTCCCGCGTAAACATCGCGAAGCTTCAAATAAATGTTCACTGGCGTGAGCGTGTCCGCCAAGAGCTTTTTCGATCGTGTAACAAGTTGATAGTTCATTGTGTAATTCGAATTCAAAATGCCCATAAAAACACGAAGGCCTGCTGTGAACAGCAGGCCTTCGGGCTATATTAAAGTTATAACAAGGCTGTTCACAAATCGTTTTGCGACTTATGCCACCACCATGCTATGTTTGAAAATCTTACCATTATTATTAAGCCTCAGCTTTCTTTCTTGTGTTGGTTCGCTTTGGTTTTGCGGCCGCGGGAGCTGCAGCTGCTGATGAAGCCGAACGGGAAGCCGTTCTCTTCAGTCTTGCCTTAATAGCGTTCTTCCTTCTTGAATTGCCGAAAGTACCTTTCGTGATCTTTCCTTTTTTTGATTTTTTATCTCCGCGTCCCATTGAAAAATAAATGATTACGGGACAATTATAGTAAAGTCTTGTTTCATAACAAACTGATGAGAAAAAAAATGGCGCAAACTGCTATTCAGTTATCCCACCGGCACGCATGTCCCTGGATCAATTGTGTGAGTCGTGCTACCGATCGTTTGGCTGAACGTTCACCGCCCAGCGGAAGCTGATCGAGAAAAAATCGGTTGACGGGAAGGCTAATGATCAAGGATTGAGGAAATTGTTCGCTTACTTTCGGTAGATCAGCGCCTTCTGTATCGGGCACCTCAGATAACACAATAAGTTCGGGTGCCGAGTCTCCGGCAACAACGGAGTCAATATCCGCGAATACATTTTCGAGCCGATATCCGAGATCGTTGATCCGCGCATCGAGCTCAACCGTGTAAAGGCCGATAAGCCAGGCATTTTTCATTTCGATAGATCGTTTGATCTGCCAGTTCGAATCTCGTACCAATCTCAAAAACCTTGCATTCCACTGAGTTTCGCAATATTGGATTTGCCGCCAATTCCCAATGTGAGATCAAAAGAAACTAAATTAGATGCGATTTGTTCTATTACAATATGGCTAACGCAACACAAGCATTGATTCAAACGCTGAAGAAAACTGCGAAAAATATGAGTGGGAGTTCAGCTTATCAATGGGGACACATGGGTGCCTGCAACTGTGGATTTCTGGTTCAAGAGATCACCAGGTTCAGCAAGGATGAGATTCACCGAAGGGCGATGCAGGGACATGGTGATTGGAATGAGCAATTGAATGATTATTGTCCAGCGAGTGGTTTACTTATGGACGATATGATCAGCACCCTTCTGGATGCGGGCTTCGATATTGATGATTTGAAAAATCTTGAGCGCCTTTCTTCACCAGAGGTTCTTCGATCTTTGCCCGAGCATCAACGTAATTTGAAGCACAACGTGAAAGCAGATGTAATTGCATATTTGAACGCATGGGCCGATTTGCTTGATCTCAAAGTGCGTAAAGAGGATAGTAAGCATATCGCAGAAAGAACCACGCCCCGAAAAGTTCTCATTCCCATGGAGGTCGGTGAAGTCTGAAGCTTTCACCGCATTGCGCTCTTAGTTCATGCGTATTTAAAAAAAGTCGCGCAAGACGCCTGTTCAATCTCTTTTGTTCGTTGCCCTCGGGTCTAAAGGTTAAGGCGACTCGTTTTGGAATTTATTCCTCCATATTCATAAGGGAAGGCGAAACAGCAGGCAATCCTTAGGCTGATCGTTCTGGTTGACAAAGCGACACCACTTCGACAGTCGCGCTTCTTCAACAAGCCCGCTTTTTTTCAATACGTTGATGGAAGGAATGTTATCGGTATCTACGAATGTACCGATCCTGAAGAGCGAAGGGAATGTTTTGAGTAATGACATCATTGCCTGGCATGCTTCAGTTGCATATCCGTTCCCCCACTCCGTTGGTGTGATCACGTAACCAAACTGCACTTTGCCGTTTTCATGGATGACACCGAAACTGCCAATGAGTTTATGATTGGATTTGAGTCGCATGGAAAACGAATAGTCGAGACCGAGACTCCACGCATCATGCGCGTATCGAAGGAAGCCGCGTGTATCATCCACAGACCGATGTGTTGGCCATGCGAGGTATTTCGTTGCTTCGGGTTTGCTCGCATAAGTGAAAAATATTTCTTCCGCATCTTCGTACCTTAGCCGCTGAAGTAGCAGTCGGTCAGTTTCAATTTTTTCCGGAAGATTGAGATGATCCATAATCAAAGAAAGTAAACAATGCCAAAAGAGAGCAATATTGTACATCAATATTTCAGGAAAGAACTCGATGACGTAACCATTTTAGTTCGGGTCAACCCGATCCAGCTGAAAGGCCTCGAGATCACGCTTTCCAAATCAGGTGATGAACCTCAGTTACGGGAGTTGGAGTTTGATCAGGATATTTTTGAAGATTTGAAGGCGGACGAATTTACGGAAGCAAGTCCACTGGAGTTTAATCTCTATTATACCGGCCTCGCGTAATCAAATACAAACCCGCTAAGTACCGGCAAGAACGCGCAAGGATTCGCAAGGAATAGCGGCCGGTTCGAAAAATCTTAAATCTAAAATCTTAAATCTCAAATCTTCCCCTATCTTTGCCCCCCGGCAAGCCGGCACGACCAGCTCCTGCTGAACTCCCCCAGGGCCGGAAGGCAGCAAGGGTAGGCGGTTGTAGCGGTGCGATGTTCGGTTTGCCATTTTTTGTTCCTTCCACTGTAAAATTCCGCTTCGAGCAACTGAGAACTACTGAGTTTGGTTTATTTTTGCCCGATAACCACTACTCATCATGAAATTCTTTATTGACACCGCCAATCTCAACGAGATCAAGGAAGCACACGACCTTGGCGTTTTGGATGGCGTAACTACCAACCCGTCACTGATGGCCAAGGAAGGCATCAAAGGATCAGAGAACATTAAAGCTCACTATAAAGCAATTTGCAATATTGTAGATGCTAATGTTAGCGCAGAAGTGATTGCCACCGATTTCGATAACATCATTAAAGAAGGACGTGAGCTCGCAAAAATCGATGACAAGATCGTAGTGAAAGTGCCGATGATCAAAGATGGTGTAAAAGCGATCAAGAAATTCACCAGCGAAGGAATCCGCACAAATTGCACGCTGGTATTTTCTGCCGGCCAGGCAATTCTCGCAGCCAAAGCCGGAGCAAGCTACGTTTCTCCATTTATCGGACGCCTTGACGATATCTCCCATGAAGGGATGGACCTCATTGCGCAGATCCGGATCATTTATGATAACTATGCTTTCGACACTGAGATCCTAGCGGCATCGGTGCGTCACGCTGTTCACCTGATCCAATGTGCTGAGATCGGCTCAGACGTAGTAACCTGTCCCTTGAGCGTTATTACCGGTTTACTAAAACATCCCCTGACAGACATCGGTCTCGAAAAATTCCTTGCCGATCACAAGAAAGTGAACGGATAACAGCGATTTTAAAATTTCAAATGTCAAATTTAAAATTTTAAGTCTTTCACATGTTTTCTTCCGATCCCGTTGTTCGCGTTACTGACGTCAGCATCTTCCAGGACCATAACACTGTTCTATCGAACATCAATTTTGAAATTGAGAAAGGAGAATTCGTTTTTTTGGTGGGAAGAACGGGATCTGGAAAATCGTCTCTGCTAAAAACGCTATATGCCGACCTGGCACTGCGTTTAGGCGATGTACGCATTGCAGGCCACAACATCCGCGGTATAAAAAGTTCGGAAGTACCAATGCTGAGACGAAAGCTTGGAATAATCTTTCAAGACTTTCAATTGTTCAACGACCGTTCCGTAGCAGAGAATTTGCTGTTTGTTATGAAGGCAACGGGTTGGAGCGACAATGCAAAAATGAAAGCGCGCCTATCTGAAGTTCTCATGCAGGTTGGACTGGGATCAGTCGAGAAAAAAATGCCGCATCAGCTTTCTGGCGGTGAACAACAGCGTATCGTTATTGCACGGGCTTTGCTGAACGAACCGCAGATTCTGCTTGCAGATGAGCCCACAGGAAATCTGGATCCGGAAGTCTCTAATGGCATCATGCGGATCTTTCAGCAGATCAATAAAAGCGGTACGACCATTCTTATGGCAACGCACAGCTATGGATTGATCAAAAGATTTCCAACACGAATACTGAAATGTGAGGACGGAAAAGTACTGGATTCTGCCGTAGAGAAATTTGAATTGACAAGCGAGTACTAAGCTTTGGGCATTGGCTATCGCTATTGCCAACTGCGTCATGACACTGCGCAAGAACCATGTTCATAATTTAAATTGTGACTTTCGGTTTTGGCTCTCCTTCCTTATTACCTTTTTCCAGCTTATGCAAATGCTGGTTAAGCAAATCGATTTGCACGAGTAAGTTCAACACGAGCGCATCTTTTACCTTTTGGCTCGGACGTACTTTCATCTCCTCTTTCAACACGTTGTACATTGCCTCGAGCTGCTGAAAGTCTTTGGTAAACCCGTTCATTCCTTCATGCTGACCGAACTCATCGATCAGCTCTACTTTTTCAGAGATCTGCTTAACATAAAAGGACTCGACATCCATGAATTCTTTCATCGCCATTTCATTTGAAGCGATCTTGTTCCCTTTCAATGCGCTGGTATCAGCTTTCGGATAAAGCAAGTACGCTGACAAAGCCATAAACAACACCGCTGCAGCTCTCCATAAGCCAACTGAATTATACCATGGGATCGATGAGAACATCGATGACTCTATCCCGCGCCAAACTTTTTCAGATGGTTCCTTATCATCGAACGCACCCCGATTCTTTCTTACAAAATCTTCCAGCTCGTCTTTCATACTTTTTGCGTTAAGAGTTCCCTCAGCTTTCCTTTTGCGCGATTCAACTGCGATTTCGAAGTCGATTCCGTTATATCAAGGATCTCCGCGATCTCCTGGTGGTCATATCCCTCCAGTAAATATAATGTCAATACTGCCCGATAACCATCGGGTAACTGGCTGATCGCGTTTTTAACCCGGTCAACCGTCAGCTCCTCCTTATATTCAACTGACTCGGTATCCTCGGCAACATCCCAGCGCTCGTCATCCGGCATCGACTCATACCTGCGCTTCTTCAGGATGTTGATTGCTTTGTTGACTACGATTCTCTTCAGCCATGCGCCAAACGAAGCATCACCCCGATAGTTTGAAAGGTTGCGGAATGCGCTGATAAATGCTTCCTGTGTCGCATCCTCCGCATCCTCTTCCCTGCCGGTTATACGATATCCAACGTTATACATCGCCCGGGAGTATAGCGTGTATAATTTATAATGAGCATCCCTGTCACCCAATTTGCACCGGGCGATAAGATCATTATGTATGTTCAGCAACGGTTGCTCCACTCCCAAATCGATGAAAAGACAAGATAGGAATTTAAAGGTTGCACGGGCAATTCGACAATTTGTCAATCAGCCGATTCGGTGCGGAGGTTTTATATATCTAATGAAAAGGAATTTAAATCAGACGGGTTTCATCGGCATGTTGGCTAATTGGCACATTGTCTAATCGGCCAGCCCCTTTTCCCGCGCCAACTTCATAAGCAGCGCCATCGCCTCCTCCCTATCGTTCCTGATCTCGCCTTCGAGAATGGCTTCTTTGATCCGTTCCTTGAGATCGCCAATAATTTTGCTGGGGGGAAGATTGAAGATTTTGATGATCTCATCGCCTGTTACCGGTGGTTGAAAATTACGGATGTGATCTTTCTCCTCAACCTCTTTCATCTTTTGCTCCACCAGGTCGAAGTTTTTCAAAATGCGATCTACCTTTTGAAGATTTTTTGAGGTAACATCCGCTCTGCACAATGTCATCAGGGCTTCAATGTCATCACCCGCATCGAACAATAACCTGCGGACAGCAGAATCGGTAACTTCTTTTGAGAGGGGAATTGGCCTCAGGTGAAGACGTACGAGCTTTTGAACAAAGGTCATTCGTTCGTCCATCGGCAGCTTCAGTCTTCGAAAAATCCCTGGCGTCATTCGGGCACCTTTTTCTTCATGGCCATGGAATGTCCAGCCGTGAACTTTGTCGTATCGCTTGGTGGCCGGTTTGGCAATGTCGTGTAAGATCGCGGCCCACCGCAGCCACAGGTCATCAGACACCTTAGCTACGTTGTCAAGAACCTGGAGGGTATGAAAAAAGTTGTCTTTGTGTGCGTTGTTTCCAACGTACTCGACACCATGCAGCGCTACCATCTCAGGAAAAAATTCCTTCAGCAAACCACTGTGAAAAAGTAGCTTAAATCCATATGACGGCACCGGGCTTGCCACAATCTTGTTCAATTCATCGATGATCCGCTCACCTGAAATAATTTTAATGCGCCCTTTTTGCCGCATGAGCGAATTGAATGTGTCGGCTTCGATATCAAAATTCAATTGAGAGGCGAAACGAATGGCGCGCATCATCCGCAAAGGGTCGTCTGAGAAAGTAATATCCGGGGCGAGTGGCGTGCGAATGATCTTCTTTTTCAGGTCCGAAATACCGTCAAATGGATCAACAAGGTCTCCGAGATTTTTTCGATTCAGGCCAATAGCCATGGCGTTGATAGAAAAGTCCCTGCGCTTCTGGTCATCCTCCAATGTGCCATCTTCAACGATCGGTTTACGGGAGTCGCTGCGATACGATTCTCTTCGCGCTCCGACAAACTCCAATTCCATATCGCGAAAACGGATCTGCGCAGTTCCAAAGTTTTGAAATACGTTGACCTGAACACGATTGCCAAGTCGGGATGCCACGGCTTCAGCGAGCTGGATACCGCTACCAACGGCAACGAAATCTACGTCTTTGGATGGCCGTTTCAGAAGTATGTCGCGGACATAGCCACCCACCACGTACGCATCGACCCCGAGGTCATCAGCCGCAGCGCCAATTGTTGAAAAGATCTCGTCCTGGATGGATGCCGATAAGTTCATCCGCCAAAGGTAAATATCCGCAATGAAATTTGAAGCGAATGGTGAATGAAAGTGAAAATCTGGAGGTGTAGCCTACCTACGTCTTCACCTCTCATGACCTACAAGGGCATTTTAAATTTTACATTTAACATTTGAAATTTTAGCCGCCAATGGAATCTCCTCGTCCTTAAAAATTTCAAATGTCAAATTTTTTCATAGCACACGACTGTAGCGGTGATCGCTAGTCCTTGGCAAAAGTCGGACATGGAATGAAGCGTTGTTTCTTTTTGTGACGCGTACTGGCTGCCAGGTCAACTTTAAACTTCAGCGCAACTTCATGAGCCCCGCCCGAGATCGGGCCAAGTTCGGAAACGGTCACATCATAGCTGTAGGTGATCTCGAAGCGCTGCAATTGGAAGCCGATTACCACCACGGCCGCATCCTGGTTCACGTTGTCCATCACGTTTTGCCTGATCGGAATTCCGCGATACCAAAGACCGAGAATCACGGGCTCGTAGAGAAAGTAAGTGCCAATATCAAGCTGATCGAACGGTCCCTGATTTTTATAAACGAACGATGGCATGATGGCGGCAACCCTATCTTTTTTAAAAACGCCATGATAAAGCGGAATGCGAACACCACCGTGAATAGAAGTTTTGATCGGGATCTGCGCTTCACCGTTCAGCAGCGACCGATTCGGTTTATTCAAGTGCATCATCGATACACCGAGCCAGAATTTGCGATTGTATGCAAGCATGCCCCCACCGAAATCAAAATAGGTTGAGCTTTGAAGATTTGAAAATGCGGGGTCGTCCGTAGGCGTTTTCCCGTTTGAATCAAATTCCAGCTGATCTCCGAACACTAGTTTATTAAAATCGATACTTCGAAAACCAACACCAAAGTTCAGCCCGGACGAAAGAACCCACTTGTCGGCAAGATGAACTTTGTAAGCGTACTGAAAATTGAGCGAGGTAGATCGAAGATTAGCGGTGCCTGCTTTGTCTGTCATGATCATGAGGCCTGCACCGCTGTTCAAATGCTGCATGTTGTAATCGTACGACAGGGCATGTGTCACAAAACCGTTCGTGATGCTTGGCCATTGATTGCGATAATTCGAGATGATGCGATGATCGGATGCGGTGCCCGCGAACGCTGGATTGAGCACCAACGGACCAGCATAGTATTGTGAAAATTCAGGGTCCTGCGCAACAGCAGAGATCGCTGAAACGGAAAATATCAAAAGGAAGAAGGGTCTGCGCATCGTCATCGGATCAAGTGAATGTCTCCAACCTTGTTTATCTTTTCCCCTGTGTCGTAAGTCGCGAGTATCTTATAGACATAAACGTCTTGCTGACAAAGTCTACCATTGAAGTATCCGTCCCATCCAGCCTGCGGGTCTTTAGTTTCATATAAGAGCTGTCCCCAACGACTGAACACCATGAGTTGATAATCCGACACACCACGCATGATCGGCCGGAAAACATCATTCTTTCCGCCACTGCTGCCGGGACCGGATAGATTGGGCGAAAACGCATTTGGCACAAGGATCTGACCTGAGCGAATAGTTCGAACTCCAGCAGTTAGCTTTGTTGTGTCCGAGCACCCTTCCGCGTTCGAAGCGATCAATTGGATGTCCAGTGTTCCTTCTGCAAGAACTTCATGCACAGGTTCGAAGTCAGTTGATGTTCCTCCATCACCGAAATCCCATTCAAAACTTGTAGCACCGAAGCTACGATTGTCGGTATAAATTTTTCCCCCTGGAAACTCAACCTGATTCGGCTTCACTTCGAATTGCGCAAGAGGCTTATCAAACACTGTAATGATCAAAGGTTTGGTGACTTGAGCGGTTTCTCCTACGGAATTTTTTCCACGAAGCATAACTGAATATACGCCCGCCTTTGAGTATGTGTATGAAGGATTCACAAGTGATGAAATGCCTTCGCCATCACCGAAGTCCCATGCATATGTAGCTGGGTCGGTGTATTGCGAATGATTTGTGAAATTCACTTTCAACGGTAAGCACCCGGAGGAAGGATCGTAGGTGAAGTCAAGCACGGGGGTTGCCGATGTGATGTTGATGGTCACGGTGTGTGAATCCGAGCAATCGCCATTTGAAACCGCAAGGTTGACCGTAAATATCCCATCGCTCGAATAGGTGTGAGAAAGGCTCGAACTATTCGAGGCGCTCGAGGTTCCATCGCCAAAATCCCAGGCGTATATGAATGATCCTGTCGTTGTGTTGTTAATTATCGACACGGTTGCCGATGGAAATCTCTGAGTCAATGGCGTTACTGAAAAATCTGCGATGATAACTGTGGTCTTCGGCACAATGACACTTTGGTTTGTAACCGTGCTTACACAATTCGCAAAGTTCATCGTTTGAAGATTTACCTGAATGTTCTGATCGACCGAAGTTGAACGGGTGATCTCATAGTCGAAGTTATCTCCCGCTGTGATCGAGTTGAAAAGGGTAACTCCATTGGAAGTGATCGTCCATTCATATCGCGCCAGTCCTCTTTGAGACGCAGCAAAATGAAAAACAACACGGCCGCATTCGTAAGCCAGTGTATCAATATCGAATGTTGATGATGGAACCGGGTTAATGCGGATGAGCCGAACGGAATCGCCAAAGCATCCGGTTGGCAAAGTGGCGCGAAGCGAGATCTCAAAATCTTTAATGCTTTGTGAAGTGTTGACAAAATTGTGCGTAAAAGCCGGAGTAGTTCCGGTACTTTGTTGCACGATCACATCAGCACCATCACGAATAGTCCAGAGATAATCGCTGGGGTTCTGTGCCTGGGTTGCGGCATCCACCGAAAAATTTACAGAGACCGGACTGCAGTTGTTGTTGAACGGAGAATAATTCACGGAAACAAATCCCGACTGCGGGCCAGGAAAAACTGTGATGGTTTGTGGCGCTGTCAAACGCTCGCATCCATTGGCAGTGACCGCGCGCAATCGAACATCAAAAGTTTTGTTTATACTGGTAACATTCTTAAAATCCTTAACGAAACTTGATGTGAAACCGGGATCTCCGGGGCGCTGAATGGAATCAACCTGAAATCCGCTTCCATCGTCAATCTCCCAGCGGAATTCATTGATAACATCAGGTTGCCCGGTTGCCGATGTATTGGAAAAGTTCACCTGTAAAACACTGCAACCAGAAAGTCTGTTGGCTGTAAAAGATGCGTTTGGTAATGGAGCTACAACAACTGTATGCTCGATGATCGATGAGCAACCTCCGAGATCAGTCGTGACGCGCAACGCAACGCGGTAGCTACCAGTCGCAGGAAAAACATGGTTGAAATTAGTTTGATTGTCCAAGGTTGCGTCTTTTGAAAATGTTACACCATCATAATCCAAATCCCACTCCCGCAAAGCGATCTGCTGCCCTCCTACCGCACGGAGTTTTGACAGGTCGGAGAAAGCAGTTTGAAAAGTCTCGCATACGCTGTTAGCCACAAAATCAGGAATCGGTTTCCGAAAAACGCGAACCTGGACTTCATCTTCCGTTTCACATAAAGTAATGTTGTCGCGAATGCGAAGCCTTACCCGATAAATCCCCGGATTGACAAACGCGCGATCAAACGGGCCTCCCGCGCTGGTCGCAAATCCAGTTTGAAGCACGAGCGCGTTATTCTCATCATAGAATTCCCAACGCCATTCGGTAGATGCTGTTGCAGTTCCGATCGAAACATCGGAGAATCGAGCGTTAAAAGTGCTGAACGGTGCACTATTTTCTTGACAAAAATCCGGAGTGATGGCATTTCCGGAAAGGTCTGTCACAGCAATCTTCGCGATCAGTGAAGGTGAAATTGTGATGACAGCATCAAATATTTCTTCGCAGTTTCCTGCCGCGTTATTGTCGTGAACGTGAAGCCGAACAAGCTTTTGTCCTGTCGATGGATAGGCAAATGTAGGTTGTGCCTGCGTGCGTGTTGCTACCGGAGATCCTGTGCCTGTCGGGTTGTCAAAAAATTCCCAGGTGTAGCCGAAGCTCGCACCAGCGATCGCGGGAGTCAGATCATCAAAGAAAATATTATCACCTAAACAAAAGACAGATTGCACTGGCCCTGCACTATTTCCAAGACGCGTGATGAAACTGGGCTGAGGCGACTCCACGATTACAATTCGCGCGAAAGCGATCTGCGGAGGGTTATCACCATTCACAAGATCAGCCGGATTCTGCGGGCCGTTGGCAAGATTGTTGTCGTAAGCATTGCATTGATTCCAGTTCTTCATCGTAACCTGAAACTCCCTGCCAACGTCTGCCGGAACTGTGACTGGAACATTGATAGCAAGACTTTGTGCTCCGGTTGCGCTTACCGGGTAACGTGGATTTCTATTTGCTGCCGGGTCGAGGTACGGAAATCCACCAGGAGAAATCCCATTCACCTGAATTCCGGGAATCTGATCTGCAGGCACGCCAGTTCCATAGATCCATTGAAGCCAGCGTGCGGCATTGTTTTCGCGTGTAGCCCTGGGGTTGCAATTCCAATCGCTGTTGTCTGTGAAATTTAAAGACGCGGCAAATCCCTGGCAAACTCTAAATTCCGCAGGGGTAATGGCAACAATATCATTCGTCCAAACCACAACTTGCGTGTTGATCGGAACAACACTACCGCGAGGGTTACACGCGTTCTCCGTATCGATCACGACATCATAACCACAATCCACCGGGGAATTCGGATAGACGTGCGAGATCACAACACCTGTTGCGTTGGCCTGAACGTAGCTCTGCTCTGGTGTTCCGTCTCCCCAGTTCACATAATAAACGGTTCCCGGAGTTGCTGCAAGATAAAGTGTTTCGATCTGTACATTAAAAGGCGCGCAGCCACGACTACTGCTTAGGAACTGGAATCCCGGCTCCATGATGTCGTTGCTGGTGCATTGCGCCCACGTGACGAATCCTGAAAACAAAAATCCAATCAGGAGTAAAAAGCTTCTTGACCTCATTCCGTTTGGCTCCTAATAGAAAATTGGTGATTAAAAACTCCAGTTAATCTGGCGAAGCTACGATGGGGAACCGGCTTTAGCTCAATGCACTCACCAAAGCTCGGTGAAGCGAGTATTACGGGAATGAAATGGTTTTTGGGCCGGTTGGAATTAGTTGTTCCAGAAGCCCGGCTTGCTGTTGAAGGTAGGGCAAGGAATCAGTCTGTACTTCTGTTTCACTTTGCGTCTCACAGGTTTCGATTGAAATTCAACAACAAGTGAAACTTCATGTGCACCGCCTGACGCTGTTTGCATTTCTGAAATCGTGAAATCATAACTGTAGCCAATGGTAAACCACTTGAAATACATGCCCATGGTGAGGATCAAAGCATCTTGTGCAAGCGAGTTAATGACGGTCGACTGGAAGGGTTTGCCGCGATACCAAATACCAACCGATACAGGATCAATGTGATAGTTCAGACCCATGTCGAGCTGTGAGAAACTTTTTCCCTGCATGCGATAGATAAACGATGGCGTCAGGTAAGATGCACGTCCACCGTGATGAGCGGCCGAGCCGCTGAGGTTGATGCGCATGCCTCCGTGAATAGCAGTCTTCATTGGCAAACGACTCACATCATTGAGCACCGATAAATTCGGTTGATTCATGTGTGAAAACGAAGCACCGATCCAGCGGTTTTTATTATAAAGAAGAAACCCAGAGCCAAAATCAAAATACCCAGTCCTGCCGAGTCTGTTCACGTCTGGGTCAAGTGTGATGCCATCGTACTCAAGCCCATCTCCCATTTTTAATTTCGAACGATCCAATCCATTTGATCCATAGCCGAAATAAAGTCCCGGAGAAAAGACGAGGTTGTCGCTTAGCTACCTTATATGAGTACAGTAGCCCAAGCGTTGTAGTCGTCCACCCGGCAGAACCCATCTTGTCGTTCGTAAAGAGTACACCGAATCCGCTTCGGAGTTCATCAACAAAAATATCGTATGATGCTGCATAAGTTGCAAATGCCTGCGGAAGGTTGGGCCATTGTATCCGATGGTTAACAACGGCACGCTGCTGTGGCGTGATCCCGGTAAAACCCGGATTCAAATATAACGGTGCCTGATAATACTGAGAGAATTGTGGATCCTGGGCTTGCATCGTCAAAGCCATGATCCCAAAACATGCTGTAAGTAAAAGTCTTTTCATCGTCATCACCATTATCGTATCACCGTAACATCACCAATTTGTGTCGTTCGTTGCCCGTCCGCCAGGCGAAGGTCGAGCTTGTACACGTAAACGCCCGCGGGCACCAGGTTGCCGTTGCGATCGTAACCATCCCATCCGCGAGTTTGATCTTTGCTTTGAAAGATCAAAGTTCCCCAGCGGTCGAATATCTGCATGATAAATGCACCATCTTCACGAGCTACGCCTTTCGTGATCGGGAGGAATGTATCGTTGAACGTTCCAGCGCCTGAAATTCCACCCGTTGGTCCGTTTTTACTTGGCGTGAATGCATTCGGAACTTTTGTCAAACCTCCTTCCTTCGCAATCACCTGACGTGTAGCGGAATCGTAGCAGACCACATTGCCATCCATGCTGCCATTGCCATCGATATCGCGATCTCCATGATCATAACTTGCAACCAAGACGATATCGTAATTTCCTTCGAGCAGATATTTATGCGAAGGTTCAAATTCTTCTGATACGGTTCCATCACCAAAGTCCCATCTATATCCATTCGCTCCTGTTGAGAAATTGAAGGTGAGCAACTCCGTATCAGGAATGAACAATGTTGTAGGGCGAGCTTCCAGCGATGCTATTGGATTGTCGAAAACTTCGATGCCTGTTTTCTGCGCGAATGCAACCTGCCCCGTAATCGAGCTCGATGTCTCCAGGAACACATCATAAGTACCTGGGTTTACGATATGGAACGTGGGTGCGGGTGCCATGGCCGTTGCTGCAACGTTACCGGATTGATCGATCACCTGCCATTTATACACATCACCGGTCGATGTATTTGATGTTACCTCGAGGTCAACCGGGAAACATGCGGCCAGTGGACTGATTTGGAATGCTGCGATCAGCGGAGGCAAGATGATCTCGATCGTTTTAGAAAAAGTGTCTTCGCAGGTAAGTCCGTCTGCTTTGGCTACTGTGTTTGTCGCCACGATCGCTACCTGTTTCAACCCGGGCAGGTTATAAGTTACGGGAATCGAAGTTCTCGTTCCCGAGAAAGTCGATGGATTTGAATTAGAGCCGAACGTCCACGCATATGTGAAGTCACTTCCAGCGATTGGGTCGGATGTATTGGTAAAAGTAACAGTCGAACTTCCAGCCACGTAAGGCGGAATTGTTCCTTCATTGAACGAAGCCGCTACTCCCCTGTATACCTTGATCGGAATTGTGGTGGAAGCGGGACAGGATCCATTATCCGCCCGATAAACCATCTCATAAGTGATCGGATTCTGTGTAGTGGTGTTGACGAGCTTATAGGTTGGATTCGCGGTCGTCTTAACATCCTTTTCCTCATTCGACCCCATTGGCCGGTAGAACCATCGATGCGAAGCAACTCCCTGTGACGAATTTGTAAATGTAACAGACTCGCCACTGCAAATTGAAGTCACATCCGCAAATACGCCCAATCCAATGTTCGGAGACACGCGCACTTCCTGAAAGGCGGTCTTTAAACATGTCGGGTACCGCGAGTCGCTCAAGGTTGTTTCGAGGTAGACCTTGTATTTTGCCACACCTCCTGGCGATAGATTCTCGAACGTATGTTTGATGATTTTTCCAGCTTCTGTCGTTGAGGCGGTGTATGTAGTTGAGTCAGGCCCATCGAACCATTTCCATGTGTAGTTCACGCCTGCGTGTTTTTCTCGAGAGTAGAAATTCCCGCGGAATTATAAACTGCAGTAGTGACTCCAATCGGATAATGGGTGGTTCTGAAATTACAAAAGCCGGAGTTGTCAGGGTAGATAAATTGATTTGTGCCATCGACATTTATTATACCGGCTGCAGCCGATGTGAGGTTCAATCCCGAGCGAAAGGACACATAAACTCCCGGGTAGCCGAACGCTGTAAAACTATTCACCGGAGCTTGCGTAGTGCTTGGATCTCCACCACTATTGGACAGGTACCCCCCAAATCGCTGTTGGATGCTCCATTGCCCCAGATCACATGCAATTTGTTGTTTGCCCTAGTCCACGCTGTGCTGTTTCTAAATCTTAGACTATATAAATAAGTCCAACGAAAGTAATTTGTATTCACTGGAGAGCACTGATCAAGCACGGAGGCAATACCTTCACTTTGATAAGCGATGTCTCCGGAGCCATCTGACCCTGGCGTATAAGTATTTTTTGATGTGTAGTCAGAAAAATCGCCAACTGCTGTGGAGGTTGTGGTGGCAATAAGAGTACTCCCTGTATTAGTAAAACTCACCGTTACCGTCTCACCCGGAAGTAGGTAGGTGGTGGCAGCCGCGTGCGCAGTTGTTGCATCGAATTTAACTGCAATGAGGTTGCTCGTAGGAACGGCAGTTGCAGCAAATACTCCGGCTTCAGCATTTGAAACACCCGTAACAGGAACGCTGACCCCGTTCACTTTAACAACATATTGACTAGCGGATGCTGAACCAGTCAAAAAAGAAGGGTAAAAAACTGCGACCGTGCGCTGATCGAGGGTTATATGGCGCGGATAATTTGGTGTATTAGTCGGTAAAAGCTGTGCAGCGACTCGAGTCGAAAAAACAATAAATACAATCAGCAGACCAAGAGGTCTCATCTTTAGTGGGGAGATTAGGTAACAACAATCTTTAAAAATAACAAGCTTTTGCCATTAGGTCAACCCAGGTACAACAATTCCAGGCACAGCAAGAGCTCCAATTTCC
>CBHROW010000070.1:0-17802 GCA_966080355.1 uncultured Chryseosolibacter sp. | reverse complement strand
ATTATGAGCTTCAGGCAGGTTTTGCCCGTGCGAACTTCTCATATAAAGACACTTACTTCTTGTCAATGAGCGGTCGCTATGAAGGTTCTTCACGTTTCGGTGCCAACAACAAATATGGTTTCTTTCCTGCCGTGAGCGCAGGCGTTAACATTGCCAACTTGGTTGACATTCCTGCAATTAACAACCTTAAGGTTCGAGCCAGCTACGGGATTACTGGTAACCAGCCTGGTGAAAGTTACATTTCGCTTCTCCGCCTCGGTCCCTCTGGAAGCTTCTTTTATAATGGCAACTATATCAAGTCATACCGCGCAATTCAGAATGCCAACCCTGACTTGAAATGGGAAAGAAAAGAGGAAATCGATTTCGGTGTTGATTTCTCGATGTTCGATGGAAGACTTTCAGGTACAATCGACTACTACTCTCGTAAGACCTATGATTTGATCCTTCAATTTACTGTGCCGCAGCCTCCAAACCTTGCTGATAAGACATGGGTGAACGTTGGACAAATGAATAACAGCGGTGTTGAAATTGCATTGAACTACGATGTGATCAACAGCGGAGATTTCACATGGTCAACAGGTATCAACGGAACTACGCTGACAACGAAACTTGTAAGCTTGTCTAAGGGCGACATCGAGTTTGGAGCGAACGGTGTTACTTATGGAGCACCTGTGGGAGCACCTGGACAAAGTGGTACGAACATGATCCGCGTTGCTGAAGGTGAAAAGATCGGCCAGATCTGGGGACCTGTGTATGACGGGGTTAACGAAGCCGATGGAACTGTAGTACTGAAAGATCTCAGCGGTGACGGAACCTATTGTGATTGCGATGATGACCGCAAAGTAATTGGTAACGCACTTCCTAAGTTCTTTGGTGGATGGAATAACACGATCCGCTACAAGAATTGGGACGTCAATATCTTCTTGAGAGGTACATTCGGCCACGACCTGGTGAACCAGTTCAGAACATTCTATGAACCTTATGTTCCTGGTCAGATCGGTTCTTACAACCGCGTGAATACCAAGTATTACGATGAATCGATCAAGGAAGCGAAATTCTCAAGTTACTATGTTGAACATGCAGATTATGTGAAACTCGATAATGCGACCATCGGTTATCGCGTACCAGTGAAGCCGGGGGCCGCAGTGAAAAACCTCAGATTGTATCTATCGACACAGAACTTGTTCACAATCACAGGTTACACGGGCGTTGATCCAACCGAGCGATATGGAGATTCAGAAAATGGCAACAGCCCGCTTTATCCTGGTATCGAAAGAAGGGATACATACTTCACTTCACGTACGCTCACTTTTGGTGTAAACCTTGGATTTTAACCAATGAAAAAAGAAATCACTATGAGAAATTCAATATTAAAAAAGGCGCTGACGGTGGGTGTAGGATTGTCCTTGCTGGCCTGTACAGATCTTGAAGAGAACTTGTATAGCGATGTTACAAAGGATAACTTCTTCCAAACCGAGGCCGAATTTATTGCCGGCATGGGTGCTGCCTACTCATCCCTCGGTTTCGTTGGAAACCACGGTGGACTTTGGAGCACGAACGAAATCTCTTCCGATGAACTTGTAATTCCACAACGCGGTGGTGACTGGTATGACGGTGGCGTGTTGCTTCAGCTTCATGATCACTCGTTTCAGCCTGACAATAGCTTCTTCAACGGATCATGGCAAAATTGCTATCAGGGAATTTCAACCTGTAATCAGCTCATTGAAACGTTTGAGGTAAGCACAAGCGACCTGGCTCCAGCGTTCATTGCCGAACTCAGAGGCTTGCGTGCGTTATTTTATTACTGGCTCATCGATGGATTTGGTAAAGCACCTCTTGTAACGACATTCGCTACTGCCGATGGAACACCTTCCTCGAACTCACGCCTCGAACTGTATAATTTCGTTGAAAGTGAATTGAATGCCATCATTCCCTTGCTTGACGAGACAAGTGGAGGCGCTGCGTATGGACGTTTCAACAAATGGACAGCTCTTGCGCTTCAAACCAAGTTGTACCTTAACGCAGGCGTATACACCGGAACTCCTCAGTGGGCGAAGGCCGCAGCTGCAGCAAACGAGATCATCAACTCCGGTAAGTTCGATCTCGAAGGAGATTACTTCGCAAACTTTGCTGTCAACAACGGTGGATCTCGTGAGAACATCTTTGTCTATCCTTATGACAAAGTTTTCGCGGGTGGATTCAACTGGGACATGATGACTTTGCACTATGTTAGCCAGGATACCTACAACTTTACTGCGCAGCCATGGAATGGCTACGCAGCTATCGAAGACTTCTATAACTCGTATTGGGACCCAGCTACGAACCCGGGCCCTCAAGGACCTGTCATCAAAAATCTTGGCGAAACTGGTACCGGAACGCAGGATGCGCGACTTGGCAACTTCATCGTAGGTAAGCAGTACAAGAGCGATGGAACTCCAACATCAGATGGTAGTGCTGAAGCCAATGATCCCGATGGAGCAGTTGTGGTTTTCACACCGCACATCAATCAGATCAAGCCTAATGCATGGCGCCAGGGCGGTGCTCGTATCGGTAAATACGAATATGAGAAAGGCGGTACCGAAAACATGAGTAATGACTGGGTGATCTTCAGATACTCTGACATTCTTCTTTCAAGAGCTGAAGCTTTGTGGCGTCAGAATGCTGGATCAACCGAAGCCCTCACGCTGGTGAACATGGTTCGCCAGAGAGCAGGAGTTAGTGACTTCGCTGTACTCACGGCAGACAATCTGCTCGCAGAACGCGGTCGTGAAATGTTCGCTGAAATGATGAGACGTCAGGATCTTATCCGCTTCGGAAAATTCGAAAGCCCTTGGTGGGAGAAAACGGATTCAGATCCTAATAAGCGTCTGTTCCCTGTTCCTACTCAGCAGCGTAACTCGAATCCAAATTTGAGCCAGAACCCTGGTTACCCTGGTGGTACCGGAGGATAATTGGTTAGCAAATAACTTAGAAAAAGCAGGCAGCCTCTTCGGTTGCTTGCTTTTTTTTATTTTCGTTTATTTAACGCTTTCATTTCCCCACATGAGCCGTAGATTTTGTGTCGCAGGTTTGCTGATTGTTCAGGTATTACTCCTGTCTGGCTGCACAGCTGATAGTGACAAAAAAAATCTAAGGCGTTTTGAATCCGTTTCTTCAAGTCATTCCGGTATCGACTTTTCCAACGATCTCGCCTACAGCGAAGAGTTGAATCCGTACACCTTCAAAAATTTTTATAATGGCGGAGGCGTTGGCATCGGTGATTTCAATAGCGATGGTCTCGTTGACATCTTCTTCTGCGGCAACATGGTCTCCAGCCGCTTATACATCAATCGAGGCGACTTCAAGTTCGAGGATGTGACTGAAGCCGCTGGCCTGCTGAGCGAAGGTGTGTGGACCGCTGGTGTAAGCATTGCAGATGTGAACGGTGATGGGCTATCGGATATCTACCTCTGCAAGTCCGGCCCCCCAAAGGGAAACAATAGGGCAAACGAGTTGTTCATCAACAACGGTGACCTGACGTTCACAGAGTCCGCAAAACGATACGGCCTGGATTTCCTTGGCCTTTCAACACATGCTGCTTTTTTCGACTACGATAAAGATGGGGACCTCGACTGCTATCTGCTCAACAATTCAATTCGGTCAGTCGGTGCGTATGACCTCATTAAAGATCAACGAAACCTCCCCGATTCCCTTGGCGGAAACAAACTCCTGAAGAATGACAACGGCCACTTTTCTGATGTGTCGCTGGCCTCAGGGATTTACAGCAGCGCAATCGGATTTGGGCTCGGAGTTACCATTGGCGATGTAAACAATGACAACTGGGACGATATATTCGTGTCGAATGATTTTTTCGAAAAAGACTATCTCTACATCAACAATAAGAACGGCACGTTTTCTGAATCGCTTGAGGCTTACATGCACGAAATAAGCATGGGCTCGATGGGAGCGGACATGGCTGACATTAACAACGATGGACTGCCTGAGATCTTTGTGACGGAAATGTTGCCACACGATGACGCCAGGCTGAAAACCACAGCTCAATTCGAGAGATGGGATAAATATCAGGCAACCATAAAAAATGGATACTTCCATCAATTCGGCCGCAATGTACTTCAGCTGAATAATGGACCGGGACCCAACGGTAAAATTTCATTCAGCGAGATCTCACGGCTTGCAGGAGTCGAGGCTACAGACTGGAGCTGGGGTGCTTTGATCTTCGATATGGACAACGATGGCCTCAAAGATATTTTCGTTGCAAATGGAATCGGAAAAGACTTGCTCGACCAGGACTATATACATTTCATTGCAAACCCTGACGCTGTTCGAAATATTTTGCAGAAGAAGCAAAACGTGATCAAACAGCTCGTAGATTCAATTCCTTCAAACAAAATCTCGAACTATGCATTCCGAAACAACGGTGATCTGAAATTCGAAGACGTTTCGGCATCGTGGGGCTTATCCGATCCCTCACAATCCAACGGTTCGGCCTATGCTGACTTCGACAATGATGGTGATCTGGATCTCGTGGTTAGCAACATCAACGCAAAAGCGTTCCTGTACCGAAATAACGCTAACCTGCTAGACTCCATAAATCATTGGATAAAAATCGATTTGATAGGGGAGGGAAAGAACACGAAGGCACTAGGGGCCAAAGCCATAGTAAAGAACAACGGCCAAACGTTTTACCAGGAGAACAATCCCGCGAGAGGTTTTGAATCTACAGTTGATAACCGGATGAATATTGGCCTTGGCAAGATCATCCAAATCGATACACTGATCATTCGCTGGCCCGACAGTCGGATCTCGGTGCTCACTGACGTTCCATCAAATCAAACCTTGAAGATTTTTCAAAAAGATGCTCGCGCAGACACGTTTGTGAACCGTAACAGTGCTCGTCCTGTTTTCTCAGGCTACCATGAGCTTCCATTACCATTCAAGCATGTCGAGAACGAATTCGTGGATTTCGATAGAGACAGATTACTGTTCAATATGGTTTCCAACGAGGGCCCATGCGTATGTTCGGGCGATATCAACGCGGATGGCTTAACGGACATTTACATCGGTGGGGCCAAGGATCAACCCGGCAGGCTTTTCATTCAGAAGAAAGACGGATCATTCAAATCGTCAAACGAATCTCTCTTTGAACAAGACAAAGTCTCCGAAGACACCGATTGCATTTTCTTTGACGCCAATGGGGATAAAAAGCCTGATCTGTTTGTGACAAGCGGAGGTTCGGAATTTCCATCAACTTCCTTTGCGTTGGTTAGCCGACTCTACTTGAACAAAGGCAACGATCGTTTTGAAAGAAGCCCACAAATATTCTCAGCTGCAGGATCGTTCGAGAGTTCATCAACCGTAAGTGCATCTGACTTTGACCGCGATGGCGATGCCGATCTCTTCATCGGAGGCCGTATGCGACCTATGCGATACGGAGTGCCGGCTAGCGGACACGTGTTCGAAAATGACGGCCATGGAAATTTTAAAGATGCTACGCTCCATATTGCTCCAGGATTGCGCGACATCGGAATGATCACCGCTTCACAATGGAGTGACGTGAACAACGATGGTGCCGATGACCTGTTGCTCGTTGGAGATTGGATGCCAATCAAATTGTTCATCAATGAAAACGGAAAACTTGTTGATCGTTCTGAATCAGCTGGCTTTGCAAAAACGAATGGTTGGTATCACAGCATCGCCATCGGAGATTTCAACAACGACAAGAAGATCGATTTCGTAACCGGAAATTTCGGAACGAATTCGCGGTTCCGTGCCAGCCGAAATGAACCGGTATCGCTTTATGTAAACGACTTCGACAGGAATGGCGATATCGAGCATATTGTGACGCGATATGATCATGGCAAACCATATCCCATTGTTCTGAAAAATGACCTGGTGCAGCAGATCCCTGCCCTCAGAAAAAAATACTTGAGGTTCAGGAATTACAAGAATCAGACAATGGAAGATATTTTCGAAGCCGATCAGCTGAGCAGCGCTGTTGTCGATCATGCCTATACTTTCGAAAGCGCGGCCTGGATCAACAAGGGTGATGGCACCTTCGAAGAAAGGCGCTTGCCTGTTGAGGCTCAGTTTGCTCCGGTTTATTCTATGATGACCGATGATTTTGACAACGATGGATTGTGTGATATTTTGATGGCGGGAAATTTGTGTCGCGCGAAACCTGAAACTGGAATTTACAATGCTTCCTACGGACTGTTGCTCAAGGGCGATGGGCGTGGGAATTTCGTGAGTGTGAGGCCGGCAAGATCGGGCGTGCGCTTGAATGGCGAAGTTCGTGCCCTGGAAAAGATCAAATACCGGTCAAAGCGATTGATCCTTGTAGGAAATAACAATGACTCTCTGAATGTGTTACAATATTAAAAAATCGATGAAAGTATTTCGTTTAACCATGGCAGTGACAATGACATGGTGTTTTCTATTGACTGGCTGTCAGCATCCTTACAGAGAAAAAGTCAAAGAAGAGTTGGCTAGTGGTATTCGTTACGACAGTTTGTTCCTTGGTGTGAGCCTGGGCATGGAGCGGAAGGCATTTTATGATACGTGCTGGAAGCTGAACAAGCGCGGATTGGTTATGCAAGGCCCTTCGAACATGTCAGTTGAGTACAGGACGAAAGATCTGCTGAAGTATCCAGCGCTCATGAGATTTTACCCGGGCTTCTATGAGAACAAAATCTATGAAGTGCCAGCCACTTTCAGCTACGAGGCGTGGGCGCCATGGAACAAGCAGCTTTCCGCAGACTCATTGGTTGAAGATGTGAAGGACCTGATGGACAAATGGTATGGTAAGGGATACATTGAAATTGATCAGAAGGATGGTAAGAAGGCCTTCGTAAAAGTGAATGGCAACCGCAGGATCAGTATCTATAAAGTGAGTGACCAATACGTTCATGCTGTTTTTACCGACCTTACCAAAGAGGAAGCTGCTGAAGCTTGGATAGCAGAACAAAACAAGCAAAGCAAATGATCAGGTTCGCAATCAGTATTTGGATTACGCTCGTCCTCGCGGCACTGGTTTCGGCCTGTACAGATCGCGAAGAAACGAAAAACACACTCTTCAAAAAACTCAGCAGCAGCGAGACAGGCGTGAAGTTCGTGAACAAACTCAGCTTTGATCAGGATTTCAACATCTACACCTATCGTAATTTTTACAACGGAGGTGGAGTGGCTACTGGCGATATCAATAACGATGGCTTAGTCGATATTTATTT
This sequence comes from uncultured Chryseosolibacter sp., assembly GCA_966080355.1. Taxonomy (GTDB): domain Bacteria; phylum Bacteroidota; class Bacteroidia; order Cytophagales; family Cyclobacteriaceae; genus Chryseosolibacter. The sequence continues at coordinate 10,576 of CBHROW010000070.1, read as the reverse complement.
TTCATCGAACCTCGGTGAGAATAAGCTGTATCTCAACAAAGGAAATTTCAAGTTCGAAGACATCACAGAGCAGGCTGGTGTTGCGGGAACTCGCGCGTGGTCAACCGGTGTAAGCATGGCCGATGTAAATGGCGATGGACGGCTCGACATTTATGTTTGCAACTCCGGAGACATCAAAGGCGACAATCGCGAGAACGAGCTCTTCATCAACAATGGCGACCTGACTTTCACGGAGCGAGCTGCAGAATACGGAGTTGCAGACAAAGGCTATACAACGCACGTGGCCTTCTTCGATTATGACAAAGACGGGGATCTTGATCTTTACATCCTCAACAACTCCTATCAGGCCATCGGGAGCTTCAACCTGCGAAAGAATGAGCGCCCGAACCGTGATCCTCTCGGAGGTGACAAACTGTTGCGAAATGACAATGGCCATTTTACGGATGTGAGCGAGCAAGCTGGCATCTACGGCAGCGTTATTGGCTTTGGCCTCGGGGTAACGATCGGTGATATTGACAATGACGGGTGGCCTGACATTTATGTATCGAACGATTTCTTTGAACGCGATTATCTCTATATCAACAGGCACGATGGCACTTTCAAAGAATGCCTCACCGAGCAAATGAAATCGATCAGCGGTGCTTCGATGGGAGCAGACCTTGCGGATATCAACAACGATGGGCATCCCGATATTTTTGTGACGGAGATGTTACCGGAAGATAACTCACGCATCAAGACTGTTACGACTTTCGAAAACTGGGACCGCTATCAATACAACCTTGCCAATGATTATTATCATCAGTTCACACGCAACATGCTCCAGCTGAATAAAGGGAACAACACCTTTAGCGAAGTCGGACGATTTGCAAAAGTGGAAGCAACTGACTGGAGCTGGGGTGCACTCATGTTCGACATGGATAATGACGGGCTCAAGGATATTTTTGTGGCGAACGGAATTTACCAAGACCTCACCAATCAGGATTACCTGCAATATGTGTCGAGCGAGGAAGTCGTTCGATCAGTTATCTCGGGCCGGCATGTTGACTACAAAAAACTTGTTGAGGTTATTCCTTCAACGCCCGTTCCCGATTATGCTTTTCACAATGAAGGAAACCTGCGCTTTACCAACAAAGCAAAAGAGTGGGGTGTCGGGCAACCGAACTTTTCCAATGGATCCGCTTACGCTGACCTCGACAACGATGGCGATCTTGATCTGGTCATAAATGGCGTTAATGAAGAAGCTTCCGTGATCAAAAATCAAAGCGAGACGTTTTTTCCGGAGCATCGTTACCTCAAGTTTGAATTGAGAGGCGCAGACAAAAATACATTTGCACTGGGAACCAAGATCACGGTAACCGATCATGGCCAAATCTTTTACATCGAACAGATGCCGAACCGCGGATTTGAGTCATCGATGGATCCACGTCCAAACCTTGGGCTGGGAAAGCTGCAGATGGTAGAACAAATTCTAATAGAGTGGCCCAATGGCACGATGGATACCTTGAAGAATGTCGCGACCAATCAAACGCTGCATCTGCAACAAAAGGAATCAGGCAAGCGGAATGATGTGAATAGCAACGATAAGAAAGACGGGCGCATTTTTCAGCCCGCCACCATTAAAGGTCTTGACTTCACACAGCAGGAAAATAAGTTTGTTGACTTTGATCGCGACCGGCTCGTCTATCACATGCTGAGCTCAGAAGGGCCTCGTATCTCAAAAGGCGATGTCAATGGTGATCGGCTGGAGGACTTCTACGTAGGAGGAGCAAAAGATTTTCCGGGCGCGTTGTTCGTTCAACAGCCTGGCGGCAAGTTCGAGCGAATGAACCAAAAGCTTTTCGAAGAGGATCAGGTGTCGGAAGATATGGGCAGTGTTTTCTTCGATGCTGACGGTGATGGCGATGACGACCTCTACGTTTGCAGTGGTGGAAATGAATTTGCAAGTACATCAACCGCCCTACTCAATCACCTTTACTTCAATGAAGGAAAAGGTCGGTTCAAGAAATCTCAGCAGATATTGCCCGTCTCACGGTTTGAAAGTACCTCAACCGTTCAGGCTGGCGACTATGATAAAGATGGCGACCAGGATCTCTTCGTTGGCGTCAGACTGAAACCATTATACTATGGCCTTCCTGCAAACGGCTACATTCTCAACAACGATGGAAAGGGAAATTTTACGGAAGTGACAAAATCGATCTGTCCCGCGCTGGCACAGGTCGGTATGATAACCGATGCGAGTTGGTCAGACATTGATGGCGACAAAGATATTGACCTGATCGTGGTAGGCGAGTACATGCCAATAAAGATCTTTATCAACGAAGGAGGCAAGTTCACCGACAAAACACAAGAAGCTGGCCTGGAAAAAACGAATGGATGGTGGAATAAGATCCGGCCGGTCGATATCGATAACGATGGTGATACCGACTTTGTTATCGGCAACCACGGTTTGAATTCCCGTTTCCGTGCGTCAGCAGCTGAGCCAGTTTGTATGTACATCAACGACTTCGATAGGAATGGAACAGTTGAACAGATTGTGTGCACCTACGTTCAGGGAAAGAGTTATCCGCTTGTATTACGACATGACCTGGTTTCGCAAATACCTGCGTTGAAGAAGAAATATCTCAAGTACGAAAATTTCAAGGATCAAACCATAACCGACATTTTTACGCCTGAACAAATGGATGGTGCTGTTATCGTGTATGCCTACGAGTTTTCTTCCAGTATTTTAAAGAATGAAGGTGGTGGAAAGTTCAGCCTCTGGGCCTTTCCGTATGAAGCGCAGTTCGCACCGATCTACGGAATTGAAACCGGTGACTTTGACGCAGATGGTAACCAGGATGTTGTCGTTGCCGGGAATCTTTATCGCACCAAACCTGAAGTGGGCAGATATGATGCCAGCTACGGGCTCTTTCTGAAAGGAGACGGCAAGGGAAACTTTAAATCAATGAACGCACAAGAATCCGGCATTAACGTTGACGGTGAAGTGCGCGACATCCTTTCTATAAAGATCGGTGGCGAGCCATCACTGATCTTCACACGCAATAGCGATTCAATGGCAGTTTATAAAATTAAAAAATAACTGCCGTGTGAACTGCAACTTTCAAATAACTCGAGTCCTCTGCGTTCTGCTAAGCACACTTATCATCGCTGCGTGTAACAAAACGGAAAAGGCAACGCACTTATTTTCGGAAGTATCTCCGTCACATTCCAAAATCGATTTTGAAAATTCTCTTGAAGAGACCGATGAATTCAACATCATCGAATACCTGTATTTTTACAATGGCGGTGGCGTTGCCGCGGGCGACATAAACAACGATGGGCTTCCTGACTTATATTTTTCTTCTAACCAAAAGGCAAACAAGCTCTACCTGAACAAAGGCAATTTCGTATTTGATGACATTACGGACAAGGCTGGCGTGGAGGGCAAAGGAAACTGGAAGACGGGTGTAACCATGGCTGATGTAAATGGTGATGGCTTCCTTGATATTTTTATTTGTGGAGTTGGCGACTACAAATCATTCAATGGCGAAAATCAATTGCTGATCAACAATGGCGATTTGACATTTACAGATCGCACGCAAGAATATGGCCTCGCTTTTCGCGGTTTTTCCACACAGGCGTCTTTTCTTGACTATGATGGTGACGGAGACCTCGACATGTACCTTTTGAATCACTCTGTCCATTCCGTCAGAACATATGGAGATGTTTCTCTGCGTGAGCAAATTGATCCGCATGCCGGAGACAAATTATACCGCAACGACCTGATTCCATTTGGCGCCAAGAAATTTACTGATGTAACCTTGGCTGCCGGAATCACAAGCAGCGCGCTTGGGTATGGGCTGGGCATTGGCGTGTCTGATATAAACCTCGATGGTAATCCTGACATTTATGTTTCAAACGATTTCCACGAGAATGACTATCTGTACATCAATGATGGTAAGGGAAAATTCGAGGACGTTGTGGAAAAATCGATCCCGCATTGCAGCAGGTTTTCCATGGGCAACGACATCGCAGACATCAACAACGATGGCTGGCCCGATATCATCACACTCGATATGCTGCCCAAGAACGAGAAGGTCATCAAAACAACCGCAGGAGAAGATCCTTTCGACATCTATCAATTCAAGCTCAAGTTCGGATATCATACTCAATTTGCCCGAAACACATTGCAGTTGAATCGCGGACTCGATAGTGAAGGAAATGTATTGTTCAGTGACGTGGCAGCTGTGGCCGGCATCGAGGCTACTGACTGGAGCTGGGCAGCGCTCGCAGCTGACTTCGACAATGACGGGAACAAAGACATTTTCATTGCCAATGGAATTCTTCGCAGACCGAATGACATGGACTACGTTTCGTTCATTGCTAAAGACTCTGTGCAGAAATATTCTTCGGATAGGGAGATAGCGGAGAAGATGCCTTCCGGAATGGTTCCCGATTTCTTTTTCCGGAACAAAGGTGATCTCACTTTCGAGGATGTTTCTTCGATGTGGCTTGGCAACGAACCTGATCTCTCCAATGGTGCTGCATATGCCGATCTCGATAATGACGGTGATCTCGATCTTGTCGTGAACCATCTGAACGGAAAGCCATCGGTATATCGCAATGGATCGGACAGAACCGAATCGCACTATCTTGACGTTCAGTTGCAAGGAAAGAGTCCGAATAATTTTGGAGTGGGCGCGAAAGTGATCGCTTACGCTGACGAAAAAAAATTATATCATGAAGTAGCTCCATCGAGAGGATGGCTCTCGTCTGTCGACTATAAAATTCACATTGGGCTTGGACCATCAGCGGTTATCGATTCTTTGATCGTGATATGGCCTGATAAAAAGTATCAAACGTTGAAGTCCATTGTCGTTGACACGTTGTTGAATGTGAAGCAAACCGATGCGGGTGGTGATTTTGACTATCGGCAACTTCACGCGACTCCACAGATGCTTGGCGCTACGAACAAACTTCTAAGGTATCGCCATATTGAAAACGATTTCAAACCACTCAATGAAGAAAAGCTGATACCCCACGTGCTGTCGACTGAGGGACCTGCCATAGCCTGCGCGGATGTTAATGGAGATAAATTGACGGATCTTTTCATCGGAGGTGCCGCAGGACAACTTTCCCAGCTGTTTATTCAACGCACTTCTGGTGAATTAACATTGACAACACAGCGTGACATCGCGTTGGACGTGGACGCGGAAGATATTGCCTCTGCATTTTTTGATGCTGACGAAGACGGTGATGCGGACTTACTTGTTGCCGGTGGCGGCCAGCAGTTTACCGGGCAAGATCCGCGGCTTTTGCCCAGACTGTACCTGAACAACGGCCGAGGTGTCTTTTCACGGTCACAAAAGCATTTGCCCCGGATCTTTGTCGATGCTTCGTGTGTTCGTCCTGGCGACTTCGACAACGATGGTGATCTTGATATCTTTATTGGCGCAAGGGTCTTGGCGGGTCAATACGGTGTCAACCCCACAAGTTATTTACTTCAAAATAACGGAAGAGGCGAATTTAGGGATATCACCAGTGATGCTTTCGCGACAGTTGGAGAGCAACCAGGCGCGATCGGAATGGTCACGGACGCGTTTTGGACTGATTTGAATTCCGATAACAGATCCGACCTCGTGGTGGCAGGCGAATGGATGCCACTGACGATCTTTGAACAGCAAAACGGAAAATTTATCGATAAGACAAAACAATACGGCCTTGGGAATTCCAATGGCTGGTGGAACGCGCTGTGCCCTGCAGATCTTGATGGCGATGGCGATCTGGATTTTCTCGCAGGTAATTTCGGATGGAATTCCAAACTTCGACCTTCTTTGAAAGAACCGGTAAGTATGATCGTGAACGACATCGATCACAACGGAAGCCTTGATCACCTTCTTACCTATTTCAATGATGGAAAGGAGCATCCGACAATCTCCAAAGATCAACTCGTCAAGCAAGTGCCATCCCTGAAGAAGAAATTTCTGAAGTATCGGGATTACGGCAATGTAAAACTCGAGGACATCGTTCCAATCGACAAAGGCGGAATTGATGTCAAACGCGCATATACTTTCTCATCAGCATGGATTGAAAACATGCAGGGAAAATTTATTCTTCATGAGCTGCCCGTGGAGGCACAGGCGTTTCCAATCTTTTCATTGCACGCTGACGACATAGATGAAGATGGTGACCTGGATGTTCTTGCGGTAGGAAATCTTTATGGTGTCCAGCCCGACTTTGGACGATATGACGCGGGCTACGGGCTCATGTTGTTGAATGGAGGACAAGGCAGTTTGAAAGCGCTGCCACTGTCGAGTTCAGGTTTCTTGGTAAAGGGTGAGGCGAGGGGAGTGGAGAGCGTGCTGGCTGCTGGTAAAAAGAAACGCTGGATCGTGACGCGAAACAATGACACCGCGCTTGTATTTGAAAGAAAACAAAAGCAATAATCCAATGAAAACTTTAACCTTCATCATCGGCTTTACGTTGACAGGGTTCGTGTTGTTGGCACAGCAGCAGTCGTGGACTGTCAATGCTTCGAACATCGATCCCAAAAACTATTTCGGTGTAACAGTTGCCAACGGAATGATCGGCATCGTTTCTTCATCTGAACCGATGAGGGTGAAGGATGTTGTCCTCAATGGTGTTTATGACACCTATCAGCGTGGCAGAGTTTCCAACATCCTGAAAACGTTCAATCACATCAACATGAATCTTGACGTTGATGGTCAACGCATCAACGCACGCTCGATTTCAAATTATCAGCAATCGCTCGACATGAAAAAGGCTTCGCTGACAACAACTTTTGATGTTGGCGACAAACTGCGGGTGAGCCATACGATCATGGCATTGCGCCATTTGCCATACACCGCCATGGCCATCGTAGAAATATCGGCTAAAAAGAATGTGAGAATTTCTCCGATGAGCGTGATAGAGGCACCTGACCATCTTACCGATGTGCATAATTTATACAGTGAGATCGACCGGCCACACGTTAAAATTCCACTGTTAACCTCCGTTGGGAAAAGCCCGTCAGGTAGGCATACCGTTGCCGTGAGTAACAGTTTTATTTTCAGCGAACCGCATGGACAGGAGCCCGATCTGATCCATGAAGACTGGGATTACAATATGCACCTGCTCAAGTTCACGAAAGATCTGAAGGCAGGCGAGGCGTATAGATTTACGGTGGTCGCGTCAGCAACATCCACTGAGCATTACACCGATCCCCTGAATGAGGCTGAGCGTATGACCATCTTCGCGAAGCTTGAAGGAACGCAGCGCCTGCTTCAACGGCATGAGGCGGAATGGGAAAAACTTTGGAAAAGTGATCTTGTTATTGAAGGAGATCCAGACGCTCAGAAAGCTGTACGGTTCGCGTTGTATCACCTTTACTCCTTTGCGCGCGAAGGAACTGCATACAGTCTTTCTCCAATGGGGCTCTCGGGCCTCGGCTACAACGGACATGCCTTCTGGGACACCGAACTGTGGATGTATCCGCCTCTCCTTGTGTTGCAACCGGAAATAGCGCGATCGCTGCTCGAATATCGTTTCCAGCGATTGCAGGCTGCTAAGCAAAATGCTTTCTCGCATGGCTACAAGGGAGCGATGTATCCATGGGAATCGTCAGACACAGGAGCCGAAGACACACCAGTCTGGGCATTGACGGGGCCGTTCCAGCATCACATCACGGGCTGTGTCGGCTGGGCTTTTTGGAAATACTACGAAGTGACGAAAGACAAGACGTGGCTTCGCGACCGCGGTTATCCCGTACTGAAAGAGGTTGGTGATTTTTGGGCAAGCAGGGTTGAGCGCAAAGGTCCTGGCAAATACGAGATCAATAATGTGATCGGTGCTAACGAATGGCAGGAGAACATAGACAACAATGCATTTACAAATGGTATGGCCATCACCTCTCTGCGTTATGCCGCACAAGCCGCGCGCGAACTGGGCCTGGAGCCCAATCCAGACTGGGAACATGTTGCACAGAACATTCCGATCTTGAAATTTCCCGATGGAACCACGAAGGAAAATGCAACCTATGATGGTGTGCCGATCAAGCAAGCAGATGCAAATCTTCTTGCGTATCCGCTGGAGATCGTAACGGAGCGCACTCAGGTGGAAAAAGACCTTAAATATTATGAGGCGAGAATGTCGCCAGAAGGACCTGCGATGGGAAACTCGGTATTGGCCACACTTCATGCGCGCCTGGGGGAGCCGGATAAGGCTTATGATCTCTTCCTGAAAAGTTACAAGCCGAACGAAGTTGCTCCGTTTGGCGTGTTGGCAGAAACAGCAGGTGGAACAAATCCGTACTTCGCAACTGGTGCTGGCGGGATGTTGCAGGCTGTACTATTCGGCTTCGGTGGACTTCAGATCAATGCAGGAGGCATTCAGCAGGGGAAAGGAGTAATTCCCGGCAAATGGAAGTCGCTGACGTTAAAGGGCATTGGCATGCTGGAAAAGGATTTTGTAGTGAAATGATGTTCGCGACCAGATTTTTATAATCGGGAGAACCTCTTAATTTTGAAAACCTACTACTAACGAACTCATGTTACCAATCAAAAAGAATTCCGCGCGAGCCTTGTTGATGTTGGCCCTGGCGTTGGGCGCTTGCTCGATCCCTCAGACCCGGGAAGATTATAAGCCGGTCGTTCAGAATGCCGATTTTCTTCATCGTGCTGTAAAGCAGGTAACAGATGTAATTGTTCACGACATTTTTTCACCACCGGTGGCAAGCCGGATCTACACGTATATGACCGTTGCTGCTTACGAGGTCGCGATTCATCAGGATTCACGTTTTCAGACGCTCGCTGGTCAGCTTAATGGACTAGAACCTGTTCCTCAACCTGAAGCAGGGAAGGAATACTGCTATCCGCTTGCCTCGGTTGAGGCGATGCTCGTCATTGGAAGAACGCTTGTGTTTTCGGAAGATAAGATGGATGCATTCCATGAAAAGATGATGCAGGAATTCAAAGATGCGGGCGTGCCTGAGGAAATTTTTGAAAGGTCAGTGGCGTACGGGCAGCAAGTCGCGCAGCACGTCATTGCATGGTCGGGAAAAGACAACTATAAGCAGACACGTTCCTTCCCTAAATATACGATCGTTGATGACCCGGCAACCTGGAAGCCTACTCCGCCCGCGTATATGGATGCCATTGAGCCACATTGGAATAAGATCAGAACATTTGTTCTCGACTCAGCAGGGCAATTCAAGCCATCACGTCCTACTGCCTTTTCCATTGACAAAAAAAGCAAGTTCTTCACAGAAGCGAACGAGGTATACCTCACGGGAAAAAATCTTACCAAAGAACAAAACGAAATTGCCTTCTTCTGGGATTGCAATCCTTTCATGATGAATGTGAAAGGTCATGTGATGTTCGCTACGAAGAAGATCTCTCCCGGGGGGCACTGGATGAACATCACTCGGGTAGCCTGTAACAAAACGAATGCAGGATTTGTCGAGTCAGCAGAAGCTTACGTTCGCGTGTCACTCGGACTTATTGAAGGTTTTATCAGTTGCTGGGACGAAAAATATCGCAGTCGCCTGATCAGACCCGAGACTTATATCAATCAATACATCGATGAAGACTGGGTTCCCTTGCTACAAACGCCTCCGTTCCCCGAGTACACGAGTGGGCATAGCGTGATCTCAAGCGCCTCTGCTTCTATTCTTACTAAATTATTTGGCGACAACTTTGCATTCACCGATTCAACCGAGATGGAATTTGGATTGACTGCACGTAGCTTCTCTTCCTTCAAGCAAGCCTCCGAAGAAGCGGCTATCAGCCGGATGTATGGAGGGATTCACTACCGCCCTGCTGTCGAGAATGGTCTTATTGAAGGCCGTGCTGTTGCTGAGTATATTGAGCAAAAGGTGAAGACGCGCAGAACAGATAGTACAGCTCAAAGGGAAGATTGATTTTTTACAATCCCCACCACTCAGGCCTCTCCATTGTTGAGTTTTTTGGCACAAGGCAATCGAGGCATTCCGCTGGATATTTAACCTCATAGCCCCTGAATTCACAATAGGCGGGAAGTGAGACTGGAAGATCAGCCCAAAGCACCATTATTCTGCTGTATGATTCATTCGCTGCTTGAAAGTAACCTTCAACTTTTTCGCCATCGTCATTTACATTTTTGATGTTGCCGGAAATTTCAGATGGCGGAGAATCGAAGATCGAACCTACCTGGTTTGCAATAACATTCACCTGGCGCCAGTATTCGCGCGCTTCGCGGCTGATCGATGACTGATATATGGTAAAGTATTGGCGCGTGTGAAAACTCTGATCAATGAGCTTCGTGGCAATAACCTGGTCATGAATGACAGAAGTTTTTATTTCATCGCCATTGAAGATCACCACACGTTGAGGGTCTGATGGCTGAGTTACATAACAATTCGGTGGCAAGGCATTGAATGGATCTGGAAAGTCGGTAGGAACAATGATGTAATTCTCCTCGGCCGACCACCGGATGTGCAAAGGCTGTGGCACATCGGGAAATCTTGACGTTGAAACGACTTTTGCGCGCCACCGGCTCGATACTCCGCCCGTTGCCCCGGTAACTCCCTCTTCTTCAAATTTCATGTAAAGAGAATCAGTTC
>CBHROW010000069.1:0-17876 GCA_966080355.1 uncultured Chryseosolibacter sp. | reverse complement strand
AATGCAGATGAGGGCTCTTTTCACAAATGCTCTAAAAGGTCGTAGCGTAAACCAATTTGAAGATTTTTTCGATTCTAAAATTTCTCCCGACACTACTGGCTTTCAGCTGTTGGCTTTCAGCCTTCAGCCACTTCAGGTCCTTTGGAAAATCTCAGGACCTTCGGCTTTTTTTGCTTCTGGCGAATATTGGCTTTATTTGAGCGTCAGGACTATCATCCATGAATCAACCACAGTTTTCTGTTATTGTTCCCGTGTACAACCGACCGCAAGAGCTTGATGAGTTGCTGGAGAGTCTCACACGTCAGACATTTCAAAACTTCGAGGTGATCATTGTTGAAGACGGTTCGACTGTGAAGTCTGATCTTTTCGTTAATGCGTATAGCGATCGGTTATCGATCACTTATATTTTCAAATCGAATTCCGGTCCGGGGCCAAGCCGTAATGTAGGCTATCAGAAGGCAAGAGGAGAATATTTCGTGGTGTTCGATTCCGACTGCATACTTCCTGAAAAGTATTTTGAACTTGTTGATGCGCACCTGAGGAAAGAGCCGCTCGATGCCTGGGGAGGGCCTGATAAAGGTCATGAGAATTTTACAGTGCTCCAGCGCGCCATGGCCTACACGATGTCGTCACCATTGACAACCGGTGGAATTCGGGGCGGAAAAAAGATGGTAGGGTGGTTTCAACCCCGGAGTTTCAATATGGGGATCTCGCGTAAAGTATTCGAGGCTACTGGAGGATTTCAATTCGATCGTTACGCAGAAGACATTGAGTTCAGTATTCGCATGAAGCAGAAAGGATTTCGCGTTGGTCTGATCAATGAAGCTTTTGTTTACCACAAGCGAAGAACTTCTTTCACCCAATTTTTCTGGCAGGTTTTCAACTTCGGACGAGGGCGAGCGCTTATTGGACGACTATATCCGTCAGAGATAAAGCCCGCGCATTGGTTTCCGACAATTTTTTTACTGGGAATCATCGGCCTTGCACTCAGCCCATTAATCTCTATGATGCTTTTTCAGACAGGAATTCTGCTTTTGATCTTATACCTCCTCTGCATTGTTTTACATGCGCTTTTTGTCAGCAAGAGCTTGCTGGTAGCGATCTTCTGTATACCCTCGATCTTCTTTCAGTTTGCTGGTTATGGCCTCGGTTTTTTGCAAGAACGCATTAAATCATACTTCTAATAAGAAATACTTCCTTAAGGTAAATAGGGGCATTTCGTTGCAAAACCATCTATTTTTTACAATATTTGGTTTGTATTCTACCCTAACCTTACATGAAAACCTTTACGTGGCTACTCACGGGCATTTTCATTGCCTGTCTCACCGTTAGCAGTTTTGCACAACATCCCATGGAGCTTACCCCCGGATATTACGTGGTTGTAGGGGCATACTCCGCGTCACGCGAAAACGTAGCGAAGAATTTCACCGAAGTTCTCAATCGCAGGGGCCTCAAGGCATCCTACGGGTTCAATACATCAAAAAATTATTTTTTTGTTTATGTGAATTACCTGCAGACACTTCGGGAGTCATTGAGGTCGATGGAAAATACGCGTAAGTCTGACGAGTTTGCGCAAGCGTGGGTTCGTGTTATTCCAGGAGATATTTCAGCCGAGCACAAGCCGAGGTTGTTGCTGCCCACGTCCACTGAACAAAAAACCGAGGATGCAATCGTTCAGTCCCGACAAGAGCACGAAGCCGAACGCGCCAAACGGGAGAAGATCGCTGAACAAAAACCTCAGGCCACGGAAACCATTGCCGTTCAGCCCGTGAACCCGGTTGTGAAAGAAACTCCTAAACAAATCACCGCGCAACCTGTTGTGTACGCATCATCAAAATCTGCCATGATCGAGGTGACAGACAACCCGCCCATCAAGCAGTATCCGAAGATAACATTGGGGAACACCGAAGTATTTTTGAGCTTGTTCAACTCCACCAACAACAGAATTGTAGAAGGTGAAGTAACGATTGTCGACTCAGAGCGCGGCCGACCAATCAAGGAAGTGCGGGGTAATGAGTACCTGATCCTTCCGGATCCAAAAAACAAATCAGGTAAATTGACTTTGATCTGTGAAGCATTCGGTTACCGTAAAGTAGAACACGAGATCAGCTACCAGATCCCTTTGGCCGACACCGTAAAAAACTATGTCGATCTGATGGGCACAACGTTCGTTATCAATTTTGATCTCGTGCGTTATCACAAAGGCGACCTTGCCACACTATTCAATGTTTATTTTTATAATGATGCTGCTATCATGCTGCCTGAATCGAAACGCGAGCTTACGGTGTTGCTGCAAATGCTGCAGGAAAATCCACACTACAACATCATGCTGCACGGGCATACGAATGGCAACTATCACGGTAAAGTGATTTCAATGGGCCCCGAGAAAAATTTCTTCTCCCTGGACGGTTCGCGAACGGGTATCGGGTCGGCAAAAGATCTTTCCTTCAATCGCGCTGAAGTGATCAAAGAATATCTTGAAGCGAACGGAATTGACCCTGCCCGTATTGAAGTGAAGGCGTGGGGCGGCAAACGACCCGTTTACGATAAGCACAGTGTGAATGCAAAAAAGAACGTGAGGGTGGAGGTGGAGATACTCTCCGAATAAGCTGCTAGCTCAAAGCCGAAAGCCTAGTTCGTGTACATTTTGCCGGAGTAAAAAGACGCGGGTTCATTTCTTAAAAGGAACTTTAAATTTTTGTTCGTTCTTTTTTCTTGGGCTTGAATTGACCGCCCACGTTAAGCTTTCAGCCTTCAGCTTTTAGCTTTTAGCTCCCTTAACAATTTGGTAATACTCCACTTTTTTCGAACTTTCGTGAGCAAATCCCCCATGAAGAAAGTTCTCAAGAGTTTTTTGATGATCATCAATTACAAAACGTTGGTCATTACTGCGTTGTCTATCATCTCTACCTACGTTTGTTATCGCCTCGGCTTGACTGCAAAGTTTCCGGACATGCTCGTTGGCGTTGCTATCGTCTTTCCGGTCGTATTCTCGATCGGGTCGGCCTATAATCGCAGAGAGACAGCGCTGCAGCGTTTTTCGGATTTCAAAGGTCACGCCATCGTCATATTTTACGCAACCCGCGACTGGACATCAGACAAAGATCATGACCTACATCACCGGGTTCGGGCGATGATGGTCGATATCATGAAGATCATGCGCGCGATGTTTACCGGCAAGCACGAAGCGGAGTGGAGGGAGAATGAAAAAAATATATATGAACATTTCAGTCAGCTTTCGCGCCTTACCATGGAGATGCGGAAGCATGGCGTTCAAAGCGGTGAAATTTCACGCATCAGCCAATATGTGAGCAAAATGGTCATCGCATTCGATAACCTGAAGGTCATTCACAATTATCGCACTCCGGTAACGTTGCGTGCCTACAGCAAAGTTTTCATTTATATATTCCCGATTATCTATGGGCCATACTTTGCCAGTACATTCAAGGATTTTTCAGCAGGCCTTGAATATGTTATGCCGGTATTGTACAGTTTCATTCTGGTGAGTCTCGATAATATTCAGGACCACCTCGAGCACCCGTTCGATGAAATTGGTGAAGACGATATCCGCATCAGTGAAGACGAAGTTGTTGTCCATATGGAAGAATAAATTGATTAATTTCGGTGATGAGCACTGAACCCCGCTCCGGAGAATCCAGCCGATCGGCATCACAAATTTATTTTATCATCGCATTTGTGCTGCTCATGATCATGGGCCTCACGTGGTCACTCGACAGCTCAATCGTTTATCTTATTCTGGGTTCGTCTGTTTTCTTTTTCTTTCTCGCTTACTGGAACAGACCGAAGTCACAGACGCAAACAAATTACCAGGAGTTCAAAGCGGGCCGAACTAAGCCACCCCAGCAGGACCCGTGGCGTGCGGTGCGTGATGTATTCCGTCAGGCAAAGCAACAAGCTCCCACAGGCCAGGAAATTTCATCGAAGGGGATACGGGTTATTGTCACGGCAGGAATTTTTATTACCGTTATCTTTTTCATCATCATCATTTCTGTTATTGTGTCAGATCCGGAGATGTCGTGGATAGAATATTATCAACGTGCTGAGAACGCACGCTACGCGCAATCCTATGATTCCGCAATGATCTTTTACCGCAAGGTTCTAGCCGATGAACCCGATCATCTCGATTCGTGGAATGGCATGGGCATCGTCAAACTCGACCTTCGGGAATACGACTCTGCGGTTTATTTTTTCGATGGAGCGATTGACCTGGATGAGGATTATGATTTTGCGCGATACAATAAGGCCCTTGCGTTTTATTACAAGAAAGACTACGCACGGTCACTGTCTGAAACACGTTCGTTGATGAACCACAGTCCGCAGTATTACGATGCTATGGAACTTGCCGGTAACAATTACTATTCGCAACAGCGATATGACTCTGCGCGGTATTGGTATCAGGAAGGCTATGATAATGGAGTGAGAAATGCGTGGATATGTCATGTGCTCGGCTACCTCTATGACCAGCAAAAACAAGAGGATAAGGCCATCGCCCTTTTCAGAGAGTCGTTGAGCTACGACAGCACCAATGTTGAAGTGTATGAACGGCTATCCGAACATTTCCCGGGAAGCGAGGGAAATTTCTATCGGAGAAAAATAGCTGAGCTCAATGGTAACTAGCGATGAGAGCGAAGCCTTGCCAATCCAAACCAGGTCATCACCATCATCAATGCAAGGACAACAGCCAGCCCTATGCGGAGTCCAAATACGTCTGCAATAAAGCCGATGATCGGGGGCCCGAATAGAAAACCTGAATAGCCCACCGTAGTGACCATGGCCAATCCTACTCCTGATGGAAGGTCAGGCGCATTGCCAGCGATGGAGTAAGTAATCGGAACGATGGTCGAGAGCCCGATACCCACCAGAAGGAATCCAGCGATTGCGATAAACGTGGACGGCAAAAGCAAAGCAAGCGCGAGACCACCGCTGGCCAGTAGCCCACCCGTTATGATGAGACGCGCATCACCTAAGCGGCTTCGGACGCTGTCTCCAAAAATCCTTCCCAGGGTCATGCCCGTAGCAAACCCCGATAGCGCGATGGGTGCGAGCGCTTTAGGTGAAAGCACTACGTTCTCCATATAATTTACTGTCCAGTCTGACATGGCACCTTCTCCCATCATACAACAAAACGCAATGATCCCCACGCTGATCAGTGCTTTGCTTGGAATGCGAAACAATGGCCCGTGGTCGTTGTGTGTCGGGTCAGGTTTGTCGTGGATCAGATTTCTGCTAACCCATAGCACAGCGATGACGGATACACCAACGATGATCATGAAGTGATGCGCAATATCAAAGCGGAGATCGGCAAACAACGCTCCACACCACGCACCCAATGCCATGCCTATGCTGAAGAACGCATGGAATGAAGTCATGATCGGTTTTTGATAAGCTCGCTCAACCATCACCGCTTGTGCATTCATGGCAACGTCCAGCATCCCTGTTGTAATTCCCATGATGAGGTAAAGCGCGATGAGCAGTGGAACGCCCGTCATGAAGGGAATGAGCGGAACGAAAATGCAGTACAAAAAAAGTGCAGCGATGGTGATTCTCCGGCTGCCGTTCCGGATGATCATCCAGCCCGTGAATGGCATTGCGCAGACCGCACCGAGCGACATGGAGAGAAGTACGACACCTATTGTTCCATTATCGGCTTTGTATAGTTCCTGAATACGCGGCAAACGCGATACCCAATTGGCGTAGATAAATCCATTGAGGAAAAAAGAAATGTTGACTGCAATTCGATTGAGCGACACAAATTAAGGATTGTCGTAGCGGCTAACCGTGAATGTTGTTGAAGTGGAGCCCATCCTGCCGGTTGAGTTCATGCCCTGAACATTGATTTCAAATGTACCGGAAAGATCGGAAGTAAAAAATTCGAGCTCGGCTTTACCCGAGGTAACTTTCACATCAGGCCACCATTGTAATAACGTGCGCTGGTCTGGCATTCTGTTGCTTCGTTGCCGTTCTGTTTCGTATACAGGTGAATAGAAATTTCGCTTCAGCTGTAATCCCTGGTACTCGAGCAAAACGCTCTTCGGATGAATTTTAAATCCTGAAAGATCTCCCGTGTAAGTTGAGTAGCTCACGATTCCCGGAAAAGTCAATCTTCCTTCAAAAAAAAGACGGTCAACGACTTCCAATTTTTTAATTTTTAAGGGACTGAAATGCATGATCCTATCCGCGTTGAAAACTGGTACGCCATCTACGAGGATCAACGGGTCTTCCTTGAAGATCGATTTATTGATGTTGTCGAGTACCATGAAATAGAATTCTCCCTGACGCTTCCGTACCCACACACCGGGAACATATTCGCGCATCACTTCTTCCATCACCGGAAAGCGCGTAAATTCATCGAGGCGATATGACTCATCGGGCTTACCATAGAAGGGTGTTGAGTCTGCAGGCGGCTCAGCGATCTTGAAATTTTCTTCCCAGTGAAAAACATCCTGCACTTGCATGGCAACAGACCTCGAACGAATCGTTTGTTGTTGATTGATGTTCAGCGAGAAAACCGGCAAATGCCAAGTCATATGATCTTTTGAAAACGGGTTGTTCATCCGGAATTCATACAGGCTGTCCTTTGAGAAATTTGTCTGGAGAACGAGTTTGCTGTCGCCTTTCACATCTTTCAGGTTATACATCAGTTCACCGTGGCTGCCGCTGATGCAGGTGTACAGTCGCACGATTTTAGACGGAGTCGATACATATGTCTTAATGCCTGGGGCGGGCTTCCCTGTTTCATCGAATAGATTGCCGGTGAGAATGGGTCCCTGAACTTCCGGTAAGAATGAAACGTCATGGTTCCGATCGAGAACTTGATCCCATGAGAATTTTCTCCATCCATGTGTGAGCATCAGGTTGTCGAAATCCTGATCTGTGCCTTCGTTGAGATAAAATGCGGGTGATTCGATCTGCCCGTGAAGGTCGGAGGTAAGCATGAGGTAATCCGAAATTCGTTGATGATCGAATATTGCCAGAGAATCACGCCTGAATATCGAAATAGACAAGTTTGCATTTTGGTTTTGGTCAGCAGTGATGGATAATTTGACTTTTCTGCGATGACTATAATCCTGCGCATCAGCGCTGGCATGGAGTTGCAAAAGATCGATTGGCTTTTTGTAAACGAGTCGTTCGCAGACAGGATGCAGTTCCGAGTCGAACACAGTCAGATGTGAAATACCATCGCTCAATCGGTTCATGGGTACGCTGAATGATGAATTTCCATTCATTACAAATTTCATTTCTGCGAAGACAACCTGATTCCTCGAGTGAACAAACAGGTACGTCACGGGTTTTGATGTGACCATTTTTGTTGAAACATTCACATCGAACGCATCATTGACTTTGTTGACCCGCATTGCATAGCCTTCCGCTTGCACCTTGGGTAATAGCGAGACGTGTGATCTGCCATTTGCGCGAATTGCAATGCGATAAGTCTGATTTGGTTCGGGTTTCAATTCGAAGGTTCCGATACCAAAGCGCTCAGGCGAAAAGTGTTGGATGGTGTCGTTAGTGGAGTTGATGACGGCACCTTTGAAGTTGAGTCCACGTCCGTCCTTTCCGGTTACGCGAAATGCGATCCGTGAAGATTGATCGGCAACGAGATTTCCACCCTCGGGTAAAAATTGAGCATCTATCTCCTCACCGCTTGAAATGCCGGCCACTGATTCTGATTTTCTAAACGGATTGATGATGCTGATCGGTTGATGAAAAAAATATTCCTGTGGGAAATTCTTCATCCAGCTTGTATAAGCGCGCACCACATGGTTATCAGACGAAAGTGTTGCCGGAATAAATAAAGAACCGCTTCCGGTTCCGTGATCGAGTGCGATTTTTGTTTGGAGAACAGCCTTCCCATTTTTGTCAAGCACCTCGATATAGCCAACTTTGCTCAGGCTGAGCGGACGATGAAGTGAGCCATCCACACAATACATTTTAAACCACATTGTCTCGCCAGTAACATACGATGTACGATCGATATGCAAGAACACTTTTTCAAGAATAATGTTCTCTCGAAAATCCGAGAAGCGTTTTTTTAGCGTATCGAGCTGCTGTTGTTGCGCAGTTGCCGACATAGCTGCGAATGTCGCGATCGACAATACACATCGTCCAAAAAGATTTACAACTCGATTCACGGCCAATAGTCAGGTTTTTTGGTGGTTCCACCCTGCACGCGGCAATCCGCACATGGTGATGATGTGTAGTTGAATCCGATCAACGTGATTCCCGAGTAAATGCCACTGGTTAAAAGGTATATGCCGGAAAGATTTTTGACCGAGTCTAGCGGGACGACATTAGTAACGCAGTCGTCAGCCCTGGGGAATCTTTGAAGTTCGTGCGGCAACTCCGATAGTTGTATGAATATGCGCTGCTCTGATACACCACTCGCATCGAAGTACCCGATCACAGATTCCTGGTCGTTATTCACATTCTGGATGTTTCCCCTCACGCGAGAAGGCTGAGGATCGAACAAACCGCCAAGTGTTTCAGTGCTCACTTTCAACTGTTGCCAGTAGTCGTATGCTTCCTTGCTCAGTGCATATTGTTTTACGAGAATGGAGTAGTGGATACTGATCTTTTGCGAAAACTTGGGAATGAACGTGATCTCATATTCAGGTACAAGATCTTCAGACAAACCTGACGTGCTGTAAGTGAGAATTTTTTCTGAATGTGAACTCTGGTAACAATAAAAGATCTGTTCGTCAACGTTGCGGTAAACGCCCTTGCCGTTAACTATTTTCCAGTCCGAAGAAAATGCAGCATTGTATTTCCAGGTTTCCTGAAATTCCCATCTGTAGTATTGAGTTTGCCTGCTATCATCATGGGTTGAAAGTTTGATCGTGACGCCATCGCTTTCTCCCGCCCAGGTTATTTCATCGATCGGAGGTGGCTCTTTTGCGAGCACATAACTTGATATATATTCATTGCCGGTGGCTGTGACAATATGGATTCGAAATTGTTTTCCTTCAACAAAAGCAGGTGAGGAGGCTGAGTATATGCCATTGCCGCGATCAGCGACTGGATAGCTTGTGCCGTCAGTCTCTTCAACCGTCACTGTTGCTCCAGATTCAGGCGCAGGTTGAGCAGCTTCCGCGAGGCGCAATGCGCGGGAGAGTCTGACACTGGCAGTGTGATCTGTGGTGTTCACAAATCCTTCAACCACCAACAAGTCTGCGTCATCATCTGTAACGGGCGGGTCGAAAGGCTCAACACACCCGAATGCTAAGAATAACGTGATCCATATCGTCATCAATCGCTTCATCTTCAAAATCGGAAATTATAGGTGATGGTTGGGATTGGCTGAGCAAATACCGAGAGCTTGTAACCTTTGATCTGACCGTCTTCAGAAACAAAAAATACCGAGTAAGCATTTTTCCTTCCCGTGACATTGTAGATCGCAAATGTCCACGAGCTGTGCGCGAGCTTTTTGATCTTGTGATTCCCTTCAACGTTCACAGAAAGATCAGTTCTGAAATAATCAGGTATTCTAAACGCGTTGCGCTCGGAGTAAAATGTTCGCATCACGCCATTGAGTTCATATTTTCCTAACGGGATAGTTATGGGCCGTCCGGTGCTGTAGGTCATGTTCAACGAAAAATTGAACCTGCGATTGAATTTGTAGTTTGTAATGACATTGGCTGCATGAGGCTTGTCATAGTTACTCGGATAGAATTTGCCATGATTGACCTGTTCCGAAGCAAATGGACTATTGGTGCGAAGGAATGTTCGCGAATAGGTGTAGCTAATCCAGCCGTTGAGCTTACCCGCGGGTTTCTTCAGCATGAATTCTGCACCATAAGCTTTTCCTTCGGCATTGAGCGCGTCTGTTTCGAGGTGCTGATTGAGCAATAACACCGCGCCATCTTTATAGTCGAGGGCATTTTGCATTTTCTTGTAGTATGCTTCCAAAGACAATTCGAACATGCCGTTCTTCATGTTGCGGTAATAACCGACTGCGAATTGATCTCCAACCTGTGGTCTGAGGTATCGGTCTGAAAGTTTCCAGATATCGGTCGGTGCGATAGCCGTGCTGTTCGTGATCATTTGGATGTACTGCCTCATCCGGTTATAGCTGACCTTGAACGAAGAAGTCTTTCCAACCAGGTAACGCAGTGAGAATCGCGGCTCAGCTCCATGATAGCT
The DNA here is from genome assembly GCA_966080355.1 of uncultured Chryseosolibacter sp. GTDB lineage: Bacteria > Bacteroidota > Bacteroidia > Cytophagales > Cyclobacteriaceae > Chryseosolibacter. The sequence goes on along the minus strand of CBHROW010000069.1, from coordinate 7,715 downwards.
CGCAATGGGTTGGCCTTTTCGATAGAGAACCGTGTCAGTCACGGTTTCTTCAGAGCGTGAAACTTCACTTGCATAATTGAAAACGTGGCGCTCGCCCAGATACTGATAGAATGAATATCGCAGACCTGCATAGAACGAGAGCCTTGTATTCACATCAAAATTTTCACCGATATATACAGCTGACTCAAGGCCTTGCTCGTTGTCAACTTTCTTTGGAATGACAGTCGACTCTGTTCCAAGCGGATTTCTACTTCCGGGAGAAAGGTCGTAGCGCGTTAGCTGAGCTCCGGCTGTGATCGTTTGTTTTGGATTGAGAAAGTAACTGAAATCTGCTTTTCCGGTCATCTGCTGAATGCTAAAATTCACTGCAGATGCTTCCACCGGATTTTCATCGCTGGAAACATGATAATTGTAGCGGCTCACGCTTCCAGTCATGATGCCGTACAATTTGTTGCTGAACACATGCTTGTATTTGAGCGATGCGTTCTTTTCACCGTATTCGTACAAGGTGTCACTGTTCAGGCGGAAATGGTCGCGGCTTTGATATCCGGACAACTGAAGTGAATTCTTGTCATTGAATTTGTGATTCAGTCCGATATTGAAATCGTAGAAGCCTGCATTGCTTTTGCGCATGGCGGGGTCATCGATCTGCCGAAGTATCCAGTTCGAATAAGTCGTTCGTCCACCGATCAAAAACGAGGTTTGATCTTTTTTGATAGGCCCTTCTACCATCAGTCGCGCGGTGATCGGACTGATGCCACCCGATGCAGAAAATTTCTTGAGATTTCCTTCTCGTGTTGTTACATCGATAACGGAAGAAAGGCGTCCACCGTAATCGGCAGTGATTCCGCTTTTATAGAGCTCAACATTTTTGAGAATGTCGGGATTGAAGGCTGAGAAAAATCCGAACAAGTGAGATGGATTGTATACCACTGCATCGTTGAACAAGATCAGGTTTTGATTTGTCGATCCGCCACGGATGTTCACACCGCTTGCGCCTTCACCAACGGTTTGTACACCAGGCAGCGTGAGCACCACTTTCAAAACATCGGTTTCCCCAAGAATTGAAGGCATTTGTTTCATTGTTTTGATGTCGAGGCGTTCAGTTCCCATTTGAAGTGTCATCACGCGGGCATCACGGTCCGATTCAACGACAACCTCTTTCAAAGGCGTTACATCCTCTTCCAGCTCGACATTCAACTTCCCATTTCCATACACGAGTACCTGGCGTTTGGTGGTTTTCATGCCCAGGCTTCCGATGCGAAGTGTGTGCCTGCCTCTTGTGATGGTGAGCGAATAAAATCCGGATTGATCTGTTCCAACACCTTGCGATTGATCTTCGACAAAAATGGAAGCTCCGATCACAGGTTCTCCATTCACACCGTTAACGACTGTTCCGGCTACGATCGCTGTTCCTTGTGAATTGCCGGTGTTCACGCCAATCGTGTAGAGCTTTTCTTCAGCCGTTTTTATTTTTTGAATTCGTTTTTCGTAATCCGAATAATCGAAATCAGTGCGTGGAGAGCTTCGCCTCGGTGCGCCCTCAAAAATATCATCGGGTACTGTTGTAAGAATACTGCGTTCTTTGGTGATAAACACAGAACGGTTGTCGATGGCGAATTTCAAGTCGGTTCCTTCCATCGCTTTTGTCAGTACAGCCTCCAGAACGTCTGTCATGTGCAATGACAGCTTCACGCTATCGGTCCATTCATGGTTGTAGTAGAAGTGATAGGTGGATTGTTTTTCGATCTGGAGAACGAACTGATCAAATGTATGGCCTTCAACATCAACTGTGATGGATTGATTTTTTTGAGCGAAGGTGTTTCCACAGAGCAACGCAGCGATGAGAATGAGTAGCGCCCGTTTATTCATGCTGCCCAGAGAGATAGTTGTAGATTTTGACGGTTTGAGTAAGGGCGGATTCTCTGTTTTTTGAAAACTTCACCCCATCGTGTTTCAATGCTTTTTGAAGTTCTGATTTTTTATCAGGCAATACCGATAAGGCCGATCCTTTTGATTTTACCGGATAGAACTTGTTGTTGTGTTCGATATAGAATTTTGTGACTTCTTCGAAGGTTGCTTCGAGCTTACCGGCAACAACATTGCGTTGGATATTCTTTTGACGCCTGGCGTAGAGTTTCGTCTTACCGTCAACGAGCAAGTCGTAGAAGCCCGGGTCTTCGCCAAACGACTTGACTTTCGTTTGGTCCACTCGGACGAAGTGGTGTCCTTGTATATCGAAGAATGACACTTTCTCATCCACCAGCTGGATCTTTTTAGCAGAAGTAAGATGTTCTGTCAGAATTCTTTGTGTGCTGATGTCATATTGCAAAGGTACATCGCGGTATAAAAATCCATTGTAGTGGATGTCGCCCATGAGCCAGTCGTTGCTGAGATAGAAAGGGTCTTCGTCACCAACAGCGGCATATTCTGCATAATCTGATCCGGTGTAAAGGGAACTCTCTCCCTTCACTGCCCTCAGATAATTTTTTGACACTTGCGCAATGGATCTGGCGAGGAATGCGGTGTCTGCTGATGTGCGTTGAGCTGATGCTGAAAAAGAAGTAAGTAGAGTGAGAACAATCGTGCAACGCTTGATCATGACATCGGTGGCTATCCATTAAAAATAAAGTTTATATCAGGAATGCACCACACCGTTCAAAATAAAATCGAATTTTTTAGCGATGCCCTAGCAGTTGTTAGGAAATAAAAAAAAGCCCCGAGTGTCTCGAGGCTTTGTGTGTCATGTGTGTTTCTCTTACTTGGCGTAAGCCACGCTGCGCATTTCACGAATCACGGTGACTTTAATTTGCCCGGGATACTGCATGTCGCGTTCGATCTTCTGCGAGATATCGAAGCTCAATTGGCTAGCACGTTCATCGGTTGCTTTCTCGGCATCGACAATCACGCGGAGTTCGCGGCCTGCCTGAATCGCGTAGCATTTCTCTACTCCGTCAAAGCTCAATCCTACATCTTCCAGCTCCCTCAGCCGCTTGATATATTGTTCCATCACTTCTCTGCGAGCTCCAGGGCGTGCACCGCTGATCGCGTCACAGGCCTGAACAATAGGAGAAATGATGCTTGTCATCTCGATCTCATCATGGTGTGCTCCGATGGCGTTACAGATCACGGGATGTTCTTTGTATTTCAGGGCGAGCTCCATGCCCACAATGGCGTGCGGCTTTTCGAGTTCCTCTGTCCAGACTTTTCCGATGTCGTGCAAAAGGCCTGCGCGCTTTGCCTGCTTCACGTTGAGGCCGAGTTCCGATGCCATGATCGCGCAAAGATTGGCCACTTCACGGGAGTGTTGAAGAAGGTTTTGACCATAGGAAGAACGAAATCTCATGCGGCCGACCATTTTCACCAGCTCAGGGTGCAAGCCGTGAATGCCGAGATCGATCACAGTTCGCTCACCGATCTCTACAACTTCGTCTTCAATGTTCTTGGTCGTCTTTGTTACGATCTCCTCGATACGGGCAGGGTGGATGCGGCCATCCTGAACCAATCGATGAAGGGAAAGCCGCGCGATCTCTCTGCGAACAGGATCGAAACCTGAAATAATAATAGCCTCCGGTGTATCGTCTACGATGATCTCTACTCCGGTAGCAGCTTCAAGCGCACGAATGTTTCGGCCTTCACGACCGATGATCTTTCCTTTGATGTCATCGCTTTCGATATTGAATACCGACACGCAGTTTTCAATAGCGTGTTCGGTAGCCGTGCGCTGAATGGTTTCGACTACGATCTTCTTGGCTTCTTTGGTTGCCGAGAGTTTTGCCTGCTCCATGATGTCTTTGATGTAGCTCGAAGCCTTGGTCTGCGCTTCATCTTTCAGGCTTGCAACCAACTGCTCACGCGCTTCTTCGGCCGTAAGCTTCGATAGATTCTCGAGCATTTGAATTTTTTGCTGGTTGAATTTATCGAGCTCTTCTTTGCGTTTTTTTACGTGCTCGTGCTGAGCGGCTAAGTCTGTGCGCAGATCATCGAGTTCACCTTCTTTGCGTTTGAGGTTTTCAATCTCTTTGCTGATGGTTTGCTCGCGTTGTTTGATCTTTTGCTCGTTGCTGATGATCTGGCTTTTTTTGCGGTTCGCTTCCTCCTCGAATTCACTCCGCATCTTGAGGATCTTTTCTTTGGCTTCGAGGATCTTGTCTTTCTTGAGATTCTCGGCTGCGATCTCAGCCTCTTTCAATATGAGTTTTGTTTTTTCCTCGGTTTCTTCGCTTCGTTTTGCAGCCTTGCGCTTATACAACGCTGACCCGAAAAGCAAACCGATGGGAATAGCAGCCACAAGTCCTGTGACTACAGCTATTATGACGGTGGTTGACATAAAAATATATGGTTATGAATAACCCGGATGCCACCTTGGCCAGGAAGTGAAAGGCAGAAGATTAAAGTATCGACTGAGAGACGAGGTGATTCAGCTGGCTTACTTTTTCAAAAACCGTCTGATCGATGACCTGATGGCTTTCTTCAGCAGCCATCTTATCAACCAGGCAATCGAATGCTACCATGGCTAACAGGTCTTGTTTATCGTCAATTCCGAATTGCTCCTTGTAAGATTTGAGTTTTTCGTTGATGAGCTTTCCGGCTATCCTTACCCGCTCTTCATCCGTGCGCTTTACCTTCATCGGATACTCCCGGTCGGCAATTTTAATTTTTATTGAAAGTTCCTCCATCAAAAATCTTACGGTTGCTATCTACTTAAGTGAGCGATGCATTTGTCGATCTCTCGTATGTATTCGTCAACTTTTTTCTTCAAGTCCGAAACACTTCCGTCTTCCGGATGTAAATTATCCACAATTTTAGTGATTTTCAGTTGATTATGAAAGCCGGAGATCTGTTCGTCTCTCGATTTCATGGCTGACTTAAGCTGTTGGTTTTCGGCTTTCAACGACTTCAATTCTTCTTTCAGGCTTTTGTGCTCGTTTACCAGCACCAGAAGCTTGCGTTCTAAACCGCTCAGATTGGATTTTAAGACCTCTTGATCCATTAGCTTTTAGGGTTTCTTTGTTTATGCGCCAGAATTGCTGCTGGCCACTCAGACACTCTCCGGATGAGAGGGACAGTTAAAAAACTATGGTTATTTTCTGATCACTGCTCCAAGTTTCTGCTCGAAAGCAGTCATCAGCTTCGACATCGTTTTGTCGATTTCTTCGTCAGTCAACGTTTTTGATTCGTCCTGCAGTGTGAAGCTCAATGCGTAAGCCTTTTTTCCTTGCGGAAGATTTTCACCTTCATATACATCAAACGCTACCACATTCCGAATCAATCTTTTTTCAGTGTTCGCAACCAATTCACGGATCTCATCAAATTTTACGTTCGACTCGAGCACCAGCGACAGATCGCGCTTCACTTCCGGAAATCTTGCAACTTCCCGAATTACTAACTTAGGGCTTGCAGCCTTGAAAAGCAAGGAACTGTCGAGCTCGGCATAAAATAAATCCTGCTTCATTCCAAAATCCTTTATGAATGAAGCTTTTACCTTACCAAGTTTCGCGATTTCTTTTTTGTTGTGAAAAATCTTTGCTCCATAATCGAACAGTTGATCTTCCGTTGTCTCTTGTTTGACGTCAACAAGACCACATTTTCCAAAGATGTTGCTGACTTGTTGCGCAACATCGTAATAGCTCACCGCCTGGCTTTTGCTTTGCCAGTTTTCGGCTTCGCGGTTTCCTGTCATGTAAATTGCCAGGCGCTCTTGCTCAACATATTGCCCTGATATTTTCGAGTACACCTTGCCAAACTCATAAAGCTTGAGGTCCTTTTGTTTGCGGTTAATGTTATATGCGCAAACTTCCAGGCCGGTAAACAGCATCGTCTGTCTCAAAATCCCCTGTTCCTCACTGAGCTTGTTCAGGATCTCGACAGCGTCACCTTCAAATGTCAATTTATTTTTTTGCTGATAAGCGTAGTTGGTGAGCGAGTTGGTCCAGATCTCGAAGAATCCGTTTGACACCAGCATCTCGCCAATGGTGCGTTTGAAGCGATCGATATTTTTTACAGGGAATTCTGCCAGGAAATCAGCGCTCGCATATTCACTCAGTTCAATATTGTTCAGTCCGTAGATGCGAAGGATCTCTTCGATCACATCCGCCTCCTGGATCACATCTACGCGATATGGCGGAACTGAGACCATATATGAATCTGATTCTTTTTTCACGATCGAAATATCAAGGCGTTCGAGTATTCCGAAGATTTCCTCGCGCGCAATTTTTTTTCCGATAAGGCGATCCACATTCTTGTCTTTCACGAGAATCGTACGGTTCGCGATCGGCTTGGGATATATATCGTTAATTTCCGAACTGATCTTTCCGCCTGCAATTTGTTTGATCAGCAATGCAGCACGCTTCAATGCGTAAACCGTGATATTCGGATCTGTGCCGCGCTCAAAACGGAAGGAAGCGTCTGTTTTTAACTGATGATGAATTGATGTCTTGCGAATGTAATTGGCATCGAAGTAGGCGCTCTCGAGAAAAATATTTTTTGTTGATGGCGTAATGCCCGACTTCGCGCCACCGAAAACCCCGGCTATGCACATACCTTCTTTTTCGTTGCAGATCATGAGGTCCTTCGCCTGCAGCGTTCTCTCTTTGTTGTCGAGAGTTGTGAATTTGGTTCCTGCTGGTAAAGTCTTTACAATCACTTTTCCGCCTGTTATCTGATCAGCGTCAAAAGCATGAAGCGGTTGGCCGAGCTCGTGACAAACGAAATTGGTGATATCAACAATGTTGTTGATCGGGGTAAGTCCGATTGAAAGCAATCTGTTCTTCAGCCAGGTTGGAGAATCGGCTATGGTTACTTCGGAAATCGTGAGCGAAGAGTATCGCGGACACGCTTCCGCATTTTCAACAATGACAGGGATCTTTCTTTCGTTATTATCGAACTTGAATGTGTCAACCGAAGGCCAACGGAGCTCGCGGTTTTTAGATGCCTTGATATCGCGGGCTGTGCCGATGTGTGAAGCTGCGTCCGCACGATTTGGTGTAAGCCCGATCTCGATGGTGAAGTCAGATTGAACTTCGTAAAGTTTCGCTGCCGGAGTGCCGTTTGGTAGTGATGTTTTCAGAACGATAATTCCCGCGTGGCTTTTTCCTAGACCGATCTCATCTTCTGCGCAGATCATCCCTTCCGACTGCTCACCACGGATCTTCGCGGCTTTGATCGTGAAAGGTTCGCCCTGGGAGGGATAGAGTGTAGTTCCAACCAACGCGACCACCACTTTTTGTCCAGCGGAAACGTTGGGTGCCCCGCACACAATATGAAGCGGGTGGTCGTTTCCGACATCAACTGTAGTCAATGAAAGCTTATCAGCGTTTGGATGTTTTACGCATGTCAGCACTTCGCCAACAACAATTCCGTTCAGCCCGCCTTTCACTGATTCGAAGAAGTGTACGTTTTCAACTTCAAGTCCGGTGGAAGTCAATATTTTTCCTATCTCCTCAGCAGACTCAGGGATGTCAATATATTCTTTCAGCCAGTTATACGAAATGGTCATTCAGCTACAGATTAAACCGCCAAAAATAGCTTAAAATGCTAAAAGCTTAAAGCCAAAAGCTGAAAGCTTTGCTCTTGCGACCTGGTCGGTCACAACGTATAGAAGTAAGCTGGAAGAAACTGGTAAAGAAAAGGTTGGACTGAATTAGCTTTCGGCTTTTAGCTACTAGTGTCCGGGGAAATTTTTGGATCGAAAAAAATCTTCGAATTTGATTTAC
>CBHROW010000068.1:0-18299 GCA_966080355.1 uncultured Chryseosolibacter sp. | reverse complement strand
TTATATCCTCTCCGCGACAGCCATATTTATCCTGGTGATCGCCATCCTCAACTTCGTTAACCTTTCCACAGCGCGCGCAGTAAGCCGGGTAAAGGAAGTTGGCGTTCGCAAGGTAGTTGGCGCATTCAGGAGGCAGCTCATCTATCAGTTCATCAGTGAGTCGATATTGATCGCGTTTGTAGCGCTCTTGATTGGTGGATTGATCACCGAACTTTCGATTCCGCTGCTCAACGATTTTACAGATAAGAACATCCCAACTGAGATTTTCCTGAACCCCGTTGTCGTATTGATCCTGTTGATATCGGTCGTTGTTGTGGGCGTGGCGGCTGGTGCCTATCCGGCACTTTACATTTCCGCCTACAAGCCGGCCCAAATTCTATCGAATAAACAATCCGGTCGGTCGGGCAGAGTTCTCCTTCGCAAAAGCCTGGTGGTACTTCAGTTCATCCTTTCGTTTTTTCTCATCATCGCGTCATTCATTGTTTCCGATCAGCACACCTACATGCGCACGATGGACATGGGCTTCGGCAAGGAGAACCTGGTCAGCATCGAATTGCATGGCACGATGGGGAATAATCTTGAAACGACCAAGGCGGCTTTCGCCAATCATCCGAACATCATCAGTTCGTCTTTTCAGTACGGCCTGCCGGGAGAAGCATTTGCAGGTGATGGCATCAAAGACTATGAAACAAAAAAAGATTGGTCCACTTCGCTACTGATCGTTGATCACGACTACGTGAAAACGCTTGGGCTGACGATCGTTGCGGGCCGAGATTTCTCGGAAGACCATCCGTCAGACGCGCGCGATGCATTCATACTGAGCGAGTCGGCAGCAAAGATGCTGGGCCATAACACGCCCGAAGAAGCGCTGGGCCATCCACTCGCGTGGCCACGATGGGATAAGCCTGATTCTTTGAAGGTTGGTAAAGTGATAGGTGTGGTGAAGGATTTTCACCTAAGCAGTTTGCGTGAGAATATCACACCGATCGTGTTGCAGATCTTTCCATTCGGATATTCATCGATCACGTTCAAGATCAAACCCCAAAACATCCCGGAAACCATTGCTCATCTCGAATCCGTCTGGAAGAAATTCAATGCCGAATGGCCGTTCGAATATCATTTTGTGGACGACAATTTTGACAAGCTGTACAAGTCTGAAGAAAAACTTGCCACATTATTCGCGTTCTTCACCGGCTTCACAATTTTTGTTGCATGCCTGGGACTTTTTGGATTGGTGGTGTATAGCAATTCGCAACGCTACAAGGAGATCAGTATCCGAAAAGTACTTGGTGCAGAAGATATTTCGCTCGTTTACGGCTTGTCGAAGACGTACCTGGTGTTGATCGCAATAGCTTTCGTCATCGCTATTCCCGTCAGCTACATGGCATCAGGTGAGTGGTTGGAAAAATTTGCCTATCATATTGAACTCACGCCATGGTTATTTGTCAAAGCGGCATCATTGATTGTGACACTGGCATTGGTGACCGTGGGTATCCAGTCATTCAAAGCTGCACGAAGCAATCCGGTTGAAGCGTTGAAAGAAAATTAAGTATCAATTAAACACATATCAGGTAACAAGAACCAAGAGTTTAATCTTTGTTCTTGTTGCCTGATATTTTGAAGCTGTTTTGCTCTAACTCATAGTTTACTCCGATCGCAGCACGCGGGCCGGATTGATATTTGCACCCCGCAGTATCTGCAAACTCACCGTGCCAAGCGCAACTACTGCGAGAACCACAACCGGAACGACAAACAGATCCCATTCAGGACCGATCCGGAAAGCAAAAGTGTCGAGCCATGTTTTGATCGCATACCATGTTAATGGAACGGCTATCACACTGGCGATCAGCACGAGTTTGACAAATTGCCACGATAGCAACGACATGATGCTTCCAACAGACGCTCCAAGAACTTTTCGAATACCGATCTCTTTCAGTTTTTGAGATGTAGTGAACGAAGCCAGACCCCAAAGCCCCAGACATGCGATGACGATAGCAAGGCCTGCAAACAAAGTGAAGAGTTCACCAAATCGCTGATCATCCTGGTATTGCCGGTTGAAAAAATCATCGAGGAAATAGTAGTCGAACGGATTACCTGGAAAAGCTTCCTTGTATTCTTTTTCAACCGCCTGGATCACCTGGTTTACATTGCTGGTATTGATGTGGATGGAAAGGTTTCTTCGACTAATGGTGTCGGCCCTTAACAACCATGGCGAGTGATCGGTCTTCAACGAATTCCAATGGTAATTTTTAAGCACGCCAAGTATCGCTACCGTGTCGCCACCCATGATGATCCGCTCCTGAAGCGCATGGTCGGCATCTCCGAGGTTAAATGCTGAAAGCGAGGCCTCATTGATCAGCACAGACTCCATATCCGATTTGATCTCGGGGTTGAAGGCACGGCCGCTGATCACTTCGATACCATAGGTGCGTATAAAATCAGGATCGACCCATACAATTGCACCGTTCTTGTTTGCTTCGCGTGGATCTCCATCTCTTCGCAACAACGTTCCCCAGTTGTAACCGCCTCCGGGAATCGCTGCTGAGGTTGCGACACTCGTTACCCCGGAGATCTCACTTAGCTGATGTTTTAAGCTGATCAGCCGATCACGCGCAGTTTTTTGTTCAACCACCGAAGGGCCATCGACTATAAGCATTTGATCCATGACCAAACCTTTATCCTGGTTGCGCATGAACATGATCTGGCGATAGATAGTGAATGTTCCTGCAATGAGAAAAAGAGAGGAGGCAAATTGAAATACAACAAGCGCCTTGCGCAAAGAAAATCCTTGTGTAGTTTTTTCGCCTTTACCTTTGAGTACATCAATGGTTTGGAACGATGAGAGCATGAACGCAGGATAGGCCCCGGAGATCAGCGAGCCAGTTAGAAATAGACCACCGAGTATAAGCCACAGTCTGTAGTCCGTGAAATCGAAGAACAGTTCTTTTCCGACAATGCTGGCCAGCACGGGCAGCAGCCCCAAGGCGATCAGCATGGCCAGAGCAACACCGAAGAAATTTACGAGTACCGCTTCGAGAATGAATTGCCCCATCAACTGGCTTTTGAATGCACCGATCGCTTTCTTGATCCCCACTTCACGAGCTCGCTCCATTGCCCTCGCGGTCGAAAGGTTGATGTAGTTGACCCAGGCAATCGCGATGATGAATACAGCGATGATCAGAAAGAAGTACATGTTGTTTTTGTCGACTGTCGGGCTCGACTCATTGTTGTATCCGGGTGTTGTATGAACCTCACGTATCGGCTGAAGGTTGTAAACGAGCTTGGCATTTCGTTCCGCAAGATTTTTACCGCGATATTTTTCAACGAAGGGTGGAAGTTTCGCCTCCACTGCCTTCGGATCAGTATTGTTATGAAGCTGAACGTAGGTAATGAAATTGTTCCAGCCCCAGCCGTCATCTTGCTGATATTGCCCCGACTTCAGCAGATTGTGCATCGGAATAAGGAAGTCGAACGAAAAGTGTGTATTACCTGGAACATTGTGAATTACTGCCGTAACTTCGTGGTCGCCTTCCGTCCATCCACCGGAGAGTGTGAGTAGTTTCCCAATGGGGTCTTCGCCTTTCTTGAAATATTTGTTCGCGATCTTTTCCGTGATCACGATTGAGTTGGGCTTGTCCAGCGCAGTATGAGGATCTCCTGCAATTGATGGATAGGTAAATACGTCCAGGAAGACCGAATCCACGTATTGAACATTGTCTTCGCGGAAGATCGTTTCCGTGCCATCATGTTTATATCCGATCACCACGCCACCGTACATCGGATGTGTACGAATGTAATTTTTTACCTCGGGTATGTCTGCAAGTAAGGAAGGGCCCTGCGCGTAACCGGAGAGCGGGCTTGTTCCACGAGCTTCTCCGTTTTGAGAATAGCGGGCTGTCGTCCTGAAGAGCCGGTCGCCATTTTGCTGGAAATCATCGTAGCTGAGCTCGAAATCAACGTACTTGAGAATGATCAGACAAACGGCCACCCCAAGCGCGAGCCCGAAGATATTGATGAAAGAGTAGTCTTTGCGCTTCAGTAGATTTCGGAGCGCCACAACGAAAAAATTCCTGACCATAGCTGTTTGAGTTAAGGTAAACGATAATATAGTACCGAACGCCAGCTCGTTTAGTTACAGGTTCAGCACGGTTTTTTAATGGAGATGATCTGAACCGTCAAATGGTTGTAGTGAGTTGCAAGAAGCGCATTGTATCTTTGCAAATGATCACGCGGTGCCCAACGGGAAAGAAAGCTTATCCATCCAAAGAAACTGCGGAAGACATTCTGATCGAGCTGTGGCAGGAGCGACATTATTCACCCGAAAGCGGCCCTCTAAATGTTTATTGTTGCGATGAATGCGGAGCATGGCACTTCACCTCGAAACCTCCGATGAATGAGCGGCTTATGCAGGCGATCAATTCCGGGTCGATCCGGATGGGTAGGGAAGCGAGAAGATGGGAAAACAAATGGAAGGGAAAAAAATAGGAGTTTTCTGTCCGGAAGTGAACGTTTCGACCCCATAGCCTGATTTTTCTCGCTAAATTTCTATTGAAGCTGTAACCAAATCTTCCTGTTACAGTATTGCTCAAAAGCATTTTTATGAAACAACTCGCCCGGATATTCTTCGCAGCAGTCATATTGGCCATGCTCCAGGTTCTTCAACCGTTGCAGGCGCAGCAGGTTAACACGAACACGCGTGTTAGCGCAAATGATAATGACAATGACAATGATAACGACAACGATCAGGATTCTGATGAAGATGAATTCGAGATCAACATCGATAACGACATAGATGAGGACGAGGATCGGGACTTCGACTTTGATTTTGATTTTGATTTCGATGCAGATGTAGATGTAGACATCGACACACAAATCGATGAGCAAATGGAGGCCGCGTTCGCTGATTTTGACGAAGAGGTTGAGGTTGATGAGGGCGAAGAGGAAGAATGGGTTCAAGAGATGGATGAAGACGTGAATGAAGACCTCAATGAAGACTGGGAGGAAGAGCTTAGCGAAGACATCAACGAGGACTTTAATGAAGATTTCGATGCTGACGATGAAGACGATGAGGACGATGACGACAACGATGACGAATACAACAACCGCGCAGACGGGCTGACGTTATTGTACAGCAGCAAGCAGGAACGGAAAAAAGAGAAAGACGAGATCAAACGCCAGGTTAAGGCCGATAAGGAGGAAAGCAAACAAGAAAAGCGTAAAGAGAAGGATGAATACAAACACGAAGTGAAGCGCACCTTCAAGGCTGATAAACAAAAGCAAAAGGAAGAAAAAGACGATTACAAGCGCGAGCTGAAGAAAAAGATCAAAGACACCGAGTAAGTTCTATCAGGCTGTTTTTTGAACTCGAACGAGTTGGCTGAAAAGGCGATCCAGCATTTCTTGTGGATCGTCTGATAGTCCAGGATGAACTTTGGAAGTCTGAAGAATGGTGCTTCTGGTTGCGGTGAGCCAGCGGAAACGCTCTGCAATCGGTAATTTTCCAATAGGCCCCCCGTTATCTCCGCCATCGCAAATTTTTTGAAATGATCCGATGTGTTGTTTCAGCTCGTCTACATCGATGTCGCAACACAAAGCATTCAACCGTGATTCGTCCAATTCGATCCGGCACTTCAAAAATTTCATCTTCCCGCAATAAATGATCACACCGATGTTGATGAACTCCTCGCGTTCAACTTTCGGCACAACCCTGATCACCGCGTATTCAAACAATTGACTTTCTGGCATCGACTGCTTCGTTTATGAACAGTTCCGAATTTGCAATTCTACGCATTAAAAATGTCTTGTACGCATTCCTGTGTTCCCGAGGTGTTGAAAATGGAGAACCATTGTCCAACCAATCTTCCGGAACTCTCTCCACAATTTCCCCCAATAGATCTTCAGTAAGTTTTGACCGGAACGTTTCATCAACCTGGGGTAGCATAGACGCATAAGGAAGAAGCACATGACTTTTTACATTCGGGAAAGGCCTGATGCCGGTTTCCCAGTCTTGCCAGGTGTGGTGAAAATAAAGGGCTGCTCCATGGTCGATCAGCCACAACTCTTTATGCCACAAAAGCATGTTCGTGTTTCGCGATGTCCGATCTACGTTCAATAACAAGCTATCGAGCCAGACAATTTGAGAAGCCAGCAAACTGTCCAGGCGATTTGCAACGGGATCAAACGTGATCGCGCCTGACAAAAAATGAACAGCCAGGTTTAATCCGGTGCTCGCTTTCAACAGATCTTGAATTTCTTCATCGCCTTCAATTCTTCCGAACGAACTGTCGAGGTTTGCAAAAACGATTTCCGGAACATGGAACTTGAGGGCTCTGGCAACTTCGCCACCGATAAACTCCGCGATCAACGCTTTTTTTCCCTGGCCGGCTCCACGAAACTTCAGCACGTATAAGAACTGATCGTCAGCTTCTACAATCGCTGGAAGCGACCCGCCTTCCCGCAAGGGCGTGACGTAGCGTGTAACGTTGACGTTGCGGATATCCGGAACCTGATACATGACGAGTTTAAAGTCCGGATTTGGATGTTCCGGGCGGGTAAATTACGAAATGAAATTTATAACAACAGTGTCTGTCCATCGTCAGGCACCACACATCGGTCACCAAGATCTGCACGTATTAATTTGCCTTTCAAATCATTCCGCTTTAAGAGGCAGTGATTGACCGTGTCCATGTGTACGGCTATTATTTTCGATTGTGCTGCTTTCCGGCAAGTTGTCAGAACATCATCTGCTGTCATGGTGATGGGGTCGCCCTCGAGAAATTGCGCTGCGCCAGCGTTAACAACGATCACGTCAGGTTGATGGGTAAGGATAGCCTCTTCAACATCAGCGCACCATATCGTATCGCCTGCCACGTAAAGTTTCTTCGAGCCGTTGTCGATCACAAATCCGGAAACCTGCCCCATGCGATTTCCAACATCGCCCGTTCCATGTTGCCCTTTCGTTCTATAAATATTCAGCCCTTTAAATTTCAGGTTCGACTCGCACGCAGTCACGTCCGTGAATCCCTTATCTCGAATTGACTTTTCGTCTCCCGGTTGGCAGATGACCGGAAAAGATTTGGGGAGGATTTCCTGCGCTCTTACATCCCAATGGTCGCGGTGAATATGGGTGACAAGTACAAGGTCAATGGATGAAACAAGCGCATTCAACGCAGCCTGATCAAGGGGAAGCTCAGTCATAGGTATCCTGGCGTCTACTGCTGCTCCGCGGACCGGATCCATCTCGTCTTTTTTGCTCAGCATCGGGTCGACAAGGATCTTCAATCCATTAACATGAAGGACGAATGTCGCGTGTCTTAGAAATTGAATGGTCATTTTCGATTTTTTTGTTTGAGCCAGACCGAATAGCGGAGAGGCAATGCCCGCGGCCGCGATAGATTGTTGAATGAAGGTTCTTCGCCTCATGCAGCAAAAATGAGAATCCTGTCGGAAAAACAAAAGCTGGCAACTAACCGGTTCCGTTCCAGGATTCGCGCGGAGTGGCTTCCTGAACGCACTTGTTCCAATTTGAATTCCTTTGATCAATCGCAAACCCGCCCGAATTCCTTTCTTGGGTCTACTTAATTGACAACCCATATGAAAAAACTAGTAATTGCCGTTGCCTTTGCTATCGGATTTGGAATTGCAGATGCTCAAATAACTACGCCTCCTGCGGGTGGAAATAAAAAGGCGTCTGTTTCAGAGCGTATTGGAATTACCGATGTGAAGATCGATTATGACCGACCGGGAGTGAATGGGAGAGAAGGAAAGATCTGGGGCGGAGTTGTGCATTATGGTTTTGCCGATCTCGATTACGGCACGAGTAAAGCCGCTCCCTGGAGGGCAGGCGCTAATGAAAACACAACGTTCGCCTTCAGCACTGATGTCACCGTAGAAGGAAAAACATTACCCGCTGGCAAATACGGATTTTTTATTGCGATGGGTGCCGAAAAAGCAACGATCATATTCTCGAAATACAACACGGCATGGGGAAGTTTCTATTACGACCCGAAAGATGATGCTTTGCGTGTGGAGGTGCCCGTTGTAAAAACCGGTCAAAGCGTGGAGCGATTGAAGTATGAATTCAGTGACCAGACCGAAAACTCCGCGGTGATTTCTTTGCAATGGGAAAAAGTCAAGATCCCGTTCACGGTTGCGGTCGACTTGCAAAAGGAACAAATCGCTTCATTTCGGAGGGAATTCAACTCCGGCCAATTTTACCGCTACTGGCAGAACATGCAGACCGCGGCAAATTACTGTCTGGTGAACAATATCAACCTTGAGGAAGCATTGTCGTGGTCAGAGCGCTCCATCACCACGTACTTTGGCGAAGAGAATTTTCTGACACTTTCCACCTATGCGGGGCTGCTCGAGAAATTCAACCGCAAGAAGGAAGCCGATTCGGTCATGAAGAAAGCGTTTCCGATGGCGACATTATTGCAGTTGAATTCGTATGGACATACACTGCTGCGACAAAACAAGAAGAAGGAAGCTTTGGATATCTACAAAATGAATTATGAAAAACATCCGGATGATCTTTACACCTTACTGGGAATGGTCCTGAGTCATGGTGCCATGGGTAATATGAAGGATGCTCAAAAATATGCCGACAAGGCGATCGCTCTTTCGCCCGATGTCAATACGAAGACATATTTCGAGCGGATAATAACCGATTTGAAAGCTGGCAAAGATCCCGCGAAGCTTTAGACGTTAATTTTTCAGGAACGGCATCAAAGAAAATTCCTATGATTTTTGGAGATGTCGTTTTTTCTATTGTCCTTAGTGTACTAATTAAATAGTAAACTAAAACACACACTATGGTGCAAATTTCAGCCATGCATTTATCCTACCGTAGAACAAAAGTCTTTGACGGCATCGATCTCGACATTGAGCGTGGGCGCCTGTATGGACTTCTTGGAAAGAACGGGGCAGGGAAGTCGACTTTACTGTACACCATGGCGGGACTTTTAAAACCGCAACAAGGGAAGGTAGATGTGCTCGGGTATATTCCGCATCTGCGCCTGCCCGATTTTCTAACGCAGGTATTTTTAATTCCAGAAGAATTTCATCTCCCTGATATTTCGCTCTCGTCCTTCGTGAAGCATTATGCGGTTTTTTACCCTGGATTTTCGCACACCTTATTCAGCGAGTATCTGCAAATGTTTGATATTCCAGATACCACGCTGTTGAAAATGAGTTACGGCCAGAAAAAGAAAGTGCTTATCAGCTTTGCGCTGGCATCTCGCGCCAGGCTATTGTTGATGGACGAGCCCACCAATGGCTTGGACATCATCAGCAAAGCTCAATTCAAAAAAGTAATGGCCCGTGCGTTGAATGATGAGCTATCGATCATTATCAGTTCCCATCAGGTGCAGGATCTCACCAATCTCATCGACCGGATTGTCATTCTCGATCACGCGAAGATCGTCCTCAATCAAACGCTCGATGAGATCGGAAAGCGATTGACATTTAGCGTTGCCAATGATCCCGAGCTCGTAAGTCGTGCTTTTTATGCGGAGCCAGTACTCGGTGGGAGTTATATGGTTATTCCAGCTGACCTGGGCCGCGAAAGCCAGGTTGATCTTGAACTGCTTTATAAGGCTGTCATGGCCAATGCTGACGGACTTCAATTTGCTTTAAACGACTGATCGATGAATAATACCTTCAACGTTACCCGCCAGATCAGGCTTTTGAGGAAGTTTTGGTTTGATAACAAGCGTGCGTTTTTGCTGCTCATGCTTTCCATCGCTGCATTGCTTGCAACATGGATGGTAATTTATGTTTCGTTCGAGCAGCCGAGCCTGTTCAAGCCAGAGTATCAGGTCATGTATTACTTTGCAGGCCTCACCGTGTCGGGGTGTTTGACCGCAAATTTCTTTTTTGCTGATCTGCGCGAAAAATCCAAGCGGATCAATTTGCTCATGTTACCCGCTTCATCGCTGGAAAAAGTGATCTGCGTGTTGTTGTTCAGTGTGCCGCTTTTCATCATTGGCTACACCATTGCTTTTTACATTGTGGACTTTCCACTTCTTACCTTCGTCAACAGGCTGTACGGAACCGAGATCCAACCGGTAAACATTTTTGACTTCGGTAAATATGAAGATCCATTTTTTCATAAACCGGCTAACCAGTTGTTTTTTCTCTATCTCCTTTTCCACGCTCTTTTTGTGATGGGTTCTCTTTTATTCGAACGATATAGTTTCTTCAAGACTGTTCTTGTCGTGGTGATTATCAGCCTCGGCCGACTTGTGCTTCCCGGCATGATCCATAGTTTTCTTCCACCGGGTAATTTCGACCAGCGACTGACAGGTTTTGAGGTCATCGACTATTCGGGCAATCGACTGATCGAGATGCCGCCATGGTTTGAGATACTTTATCACTTTTATTTTTCTGTCTTGATTGTCGTGCTGCTCTGGCTATTCATTTACTATAGGTTTCGCGAAAAACAGGTTTCATAATATGCAATTCAGAGAATCATTGCCCATCTATATTCAAATCGCTCATCATGTGTGCGAAAAAATATTGTTGAATGAATGGAAGCCGGGCGAACGTGTTCCGTCAGTACGCGAACTTGCCGTATTACTCGCGGTCAATCCGAATACCGTTGTACGGAGCTACGAATTTCTCGAGGGGCGTGATATCATCTTCAATGAGCGTGGAATTGGATTTTCCGTTTCCGCGAAAGGAATCAAGAATTCGCACAGCTACCTGCAGTCGGAGCTGACCGAAAAGGAAATGCCTTCAGTATTCCGGCAACTCATTCTCCTGGATATGGATCTGGATGATGTGAAGCCTTATTTCGATAAGTTTAAACGCAAAAATGCACTGGCCCTAACAAAAAGATCATGAGCTACAGCAATAGGATTTTACTCGCCACCATCGCGGTCTCTGTTGGCTTGATAGCAGCGATACCGATCACATTACGTTATAAACTCGATCGACAGATGTGGTCTTCATGTGACGTAAGGAATAATTCGGGATTAACGATGAAACGATTCATGGGCGCGACACATATCACGCTCGAAAATATTGATGAAGTAACCATGATTCCAGGCGATACGCTCATCGCTGGATCCGACACAACCGATGCCGTAAAATTCTTTCAGCGGGCCGACACGGCATTCATACAGGGTAATACGCCAAATAAAAGAGTCTGGATCTATGCGCCAACGGGTACCTCTATAGATGCTATAAACGCTACGATCATTTTGCGAGGAAGCCTGGATCCGTTTCGAGCGCCATCTTATCGGTTCAACCTGAAGCAAAGCAAGCTCACATCAGGACCTTTGACGAAAGATTGGAGAATGTTCCAATTCATCAACAATGTTTCGGTGAAAGGCGCTGATGGCTCGGTGGTGGATTTAGCAGGTTCTATCAGGATGCAACGTTTGCAGCTTCTCGATTTGTCGATGATATCTGCCGATAGTCTTGTCAGTATCGATGATCTGCGAATCGAGTTTTCTTCGATGACTTCAGCCTCAAGCAGAAGTCATAATGGCAAAATGATGGTAAAGGCTCAATAGGCGAACACGCGATTGACAGTGCCCACGCCCGTTCGAAATTTCATTTTTACAGGGACGCAGGTCACTGCCACCACGTATCAGCGGGCGAATTCAATCGCTCGTTCTTATTTCCGTTTCTCTGTGGAAATTTCTTGAAAGCTTTTCGATTTTGATAGGAACAGCTATGGACAATGGGATGGACATGAGTAAATCTCTGTTCAACACCCGTTCCCGGTCCATTTTTCGTCAAATCGTTGCGTTGAAGCTTTGAATTACCTGATTTTCTCGTGGCTTGTGCTATTTTTGGGCGCGCATGGAAATCCGGAGAGACTACGTCAAGGAAATTCAGAAATTCACCACCAGTCATTATTGGAATACCGGAGTGCGTATTACAGCTGGCGTCATTATTCCGATGATGATCATGATCCGGATCGAAGCGCTTTCGGCCGGAATTCCATTTCTCTTTGGAGCATTGTTTGTCAGTTTGACAGACACCCCGGGCCCGATCCATCATCGCAGGAACGGAATGTTGGTCGCAACAGCCTTGAATGCCTTCACGGTACTCACAACATCATTGATCGCAGAACATCAGCTGCTCCTCATCACTGAAGTAGCACTGTTTGGATTCACTTTCTCAATGCTTGGGATCTACGGTTCGCGGGCGGGGGCTGTTGGCACGCTGGCGCTTGTCATTATGCTTATCACCATGTCTCCGTTTCGACATGTTCAGCCTGCCACAGTACAAGCGTTGCTGACAGCCGGTGGCGGGCTGTGGTATGCGGGATTTAGTTTGTT
Organism: uncultured Chryseosolibacter sp.; assembly: GCA_966080355.1. Taxonomy (GTDB): domain Bacteria; phylum Bacteroidota; class Bacteroidia; order Cytophagales; family Cyclobacteriaceae; genus Chryseosolibacter. The sequence goes on along the minus strand of CBHROW010000068.1, from coordinate 6,006 downwards.
GTTATATCGATTGCAGCCGTATCGTTTGGTCGATCAGGCTTTAGGCGAGAACCTCATGCTCATCGGAAGTTATATTCGAGCACGCGGAGCGTTTTACAAGTCGGGTGTGGATGTTGAAAAAGCCTTTAATCGCGTGATGCAAGAGCAGGTTGAGGTGCTGAGGTCACAGGACCAGATGCGTGAGTTGCTTTTTAAGACTCGTCAGTTTGTGGGCGATGCCAGTCCGAAGAGCAGAAGCATCATGATGATCTTCCTCGAGTCGCTCGATTTGTTCGAGGAATCGATGTACTCGTACCAGGATTACAAACTTCTTCACGAACACATCGATGAGCGGCTGTTGAATAAATTTTACCGTGTGATCCTCCAGGTTACTGCTGAATTCGACCATATCGGTTTACAAATACAGGCTGGAACCGCTGTTCGAAAAATGCCGATGCTGCAGTCCAGCCTGGATGAGCTCGACCGTGCGATCGAAGTTTACAAATCCACATCTCAATCTTCATCGGAGGGCCAAAGCCTGCACGCGCTAAGGCAGACGTTGTACAACGTTCGGAGTATCGTCAACCGCCTTGAAAAGATTGTGTTGTATACCCGAAAAGAAGCTCACGATCCCAATCGCTTTCCTGACCAGGAGCTTGAAGTGCCAACCGAGTCGACACCGCTGACAATCGCACTGTTTAAAGAAAACCTGACGTTTCGCTCCAACAATTTTCGATATGCGCTCAGGCTGATCTCAGCATTGCTTGTCGGATACGCAGTGTCGGCTTTTTTTGCACTGAGCCATGCGTATTGGGTGATGCTTACTATTCTCACTATTCTCAAGCCGCTTTATCATTTAACGCGGGAGCGAAACATCCAGCGTGTATTGGGTACGTTGGGTGGAGTGCTCATCGGGGGAGGAATGTTGTTTCTCATTTCAAACAACACGGTCTTGTTGATCATGCTCGTGCTGTGCATGCTTCTTGCGTATAGCTTATTGCGTGTAAACTACCTTGGCTTTGTTACCTTCCTGACAATCTACGTCATCATCACCTTTCATTTTCTGAACCCGCTCGAATTCAAAAACCTGATCGGGGAGAGGTTGATCGATACGCTCGTAGGATCGGTGATTGCGGCACTGGCTGCCCGATTCATCGTTCCCGTATGGCAGTATCATCAGGTGCCCGTAGCGATGAAAAAAGTGTTGCTCGCAAATACGACCTACTTTCTCGCTGCCTGGAACCTGCGATCAACTTCGGTGTCGCACCGCAGGCAGTACAACGCAGCCCGCAATCAGGCCATTGTTGCCTTGACTAATTTGTCTGACCATTTTCAGCAAATGCTCGCGGAACCAGGCTCATCTCAGCAGCAATCGAAAGTGCATCAGTTTGTGATCGCAAACCACACGCTGATCAGTCGCATTTCTTCTATTTCGGTCAGAGAGCTAAGCTGGTCTTCCGATCTTCAACCGTGGATCGATGCCATCACCGACACTTTGCAACAAGCAACTTCCAACCTCGATCTCGCTGAAGGCTCCATCTTATATAAACCGTATGAGCAACTTCCGTCTTTGCCAACGGTTCATCCGCTGTCGATTATTCTCACACTGGCCCGTGACATCCGTATGATCACTTCCGGAGGAAATATTTTTCCGAAGTGACTGTTCTGCTCGTCCTGTTGAAACCTGGCGCTCCCGGTCTGAACGCTGCATTGAATGTGAAACAGTAGACTATGTCTTGCCGGACTTTTTTCCACGAAGGTGATCGTTCTCTTCAAGCCGCGCCTTGACGATCTTTGATACCAACGATTTTGGAAGTGGCTTGTTGAAAGGAAAATGAATAGTTGCCGTTGCCGTTTCATATTTCTCAAGATCGGGCATCAGCTTTTTCATCATTCGGGGACTCATCACAAAAAAACTGCAATGTTCTTTTGCGGCACCGAATCCCACGAGCATGCCGTTTTGTTTATAGGCTGGGATCTGGTAGCTGATGCACTCTTCCGCATTTGGCGCGGCAGCGCGAATCGATTGCCGTATTTTTTCGAGCGTGACTCTGGCATCTTCTGGCACCTGGCTCAGGTAGTCGTCAACTGTTTTTACGGGAGTCTTTACAAGTCGTTTCATGTTTGCAAATTTTCAACTCTTCAAAAATAGCCAGGCACAAGGTTTTCTGTTTGGGCGGAGTGCGACAATGCTCATGGCCGACTGCGACAATCCGTTCGCTTCATTTATAAATCCGCTTGCTCGCCACACGGTGAATCACAATCTAGGAACCGCGTAAAGTAATGCGCTTACCTGTCTTCACGGCTTCATAGATCGCATCGATGATAGCGAGATCTTTGACTCCCTCTTCGCCATCGACCGGGACAACTGGTTTTTTGTTTTGAAGAATAATGCCGGCCATCTCGTCCATTTGAATTGTTTGATGCGTGACGTGTGGTTGTTTGAGTTCACCTTGGTGAGTCTTTCCTTCAATGGGCCCGTAACCCGTTGCAGGCCAAAGCTCGGCCCAGCCATCTTGTCCATCGAGGAAAAAACGATCGAGGTTATTCATTGCGTAAGTCGACAAACACGATGCAACAGCACCAGATGGAAATCCCATTTGAAATTGAATCGTTTCGTCTATGCCCTCTTTAAATTTCTTCGGATCATTTTTTGTTTCTTGCGCAGTGACCCAAAGCGGCTCCTCGCCAGTCATGTAGCGGGCTCCATTCACGGAATATATTCCAATGTCCATCATCGCTCCGCCACCAGACAACGCTCTGTTGAGTCTCCACTGATTTGGGTCACCGATCGTAAATCCGCTCAAGCCCTGAAAGAACGTGATCCGTCCCAGTTCACCCGCATTCCGCATCCGTATGACCTCCAGCGTCTTCGGTTCGAAGTGCATCCGGTATCCAACGAGCAATTTTACATTTGCAGCTTTGCACGCATCAACCATTTCCTGGCCTTCTTTCGCGTTTATCGCCATTGGCTTTTCGCAGATGACATGTTTCCCCGCCTTCGCCACGCGTATAGCCTGGTCGTGGTGAAGTGCGTTGGGTGTGATGATGTACACTGCATCTATTTCAGGATTGGCTTTTATGTTGTCGAAGTTTTGATAGTTGTAGCAATTCTTCGCAGGTATGTCATATTTTTTCTGCGAGTCTGAGATCTTTGATGGAGTACCACTGATCACTCCTGTAAGCCTCGCTGATTTGCACGCACGCATGGCATCGGCAACGCGCGTGCCATAACTGCCAAGACCCATGATGGCCACTCGGAGTGCTTTATCTTGCTTGCCAGATTCTTCACCGGGGTAGCCGGCAAGTTCCGGAATAGCGGGCAGAAGCAGCGATGATGCTGTTACCCGCTTCAGAAAATTTCTTCGTGTTTGCATGATTGATGTTGTTGACAAAAATTTACGAAAAAACTCAATTCAAAATCAGGAATGCTTGTGCAAACACAGCGTTTTCCCCATAAAGCCTGATAACCTTTGCGTTGCTGCTGCCGTTATCATTGCCAATTACAAACCCCTCACCCCATGCGAGTTAACAACATTTTAACAAGTGCGGTTTTGCTGATCGCTTCGTCTGTTGCAGCGCAAGATTCTAACATTGAATTGCGCACCGCGAAAAATCATGCGATCCAATACTACATCGCAGTGCCGCGGCAATTTACAGCCAAGAGCGTGCTGCCCGTTGTCATCCTGTTCGAAGCCGCGGAGAAAGAGTACAAAAAAAATATCGAGCGATTCGTCCAGGCCCGGGGTGATGCATCTTTCATTCTCGTGCAACCCATCCATACCAATAACGGAAACCAGGGAAGACGAGACCCAGCGCTTTTCCCTTACTCGAAAGAGACATGGGATTACATTGACAAGGTTGGTGACTGCCAATTCAATGCAGATGGAATTCAGGCGATTTATCATGAAGTGAAAAATGAATATCACACGGAAGCCAGATGGTTTGCCACCGGGTTCGAGGCCGGTACACACATGTTGTGGTGGATGCTCTTCAATCATCCGGAGTGGATCCGGGCAGCTGCACCGGTAGCTGGAAACTATCGAGGCCGTTGTGTAGATGAAAATGCAATCGCAAAAGACGAGTCAAGGTCACTCGTCCCCATCAGGGCTTTCGTTGGTGATCAGGATGAAGTTTGGAAACCAGGCGGATCAAATTATAATCAATGGACTACGCCTCGCGAACTTGCGTCAAAAGCCGGACACATGGATATAACGGAGGAGGTCATAAAGGGGAAAGGGCATGTGACGATGGAGAAAGAAGTGCTGGCGTATTTTCGGGAATTGGCCACATCGAATTGATCACCAAATTCCTATTTCTGTATTTTCTCTTTCAACCATTCGGTAATCAAGGCACTAACATTTTCAGCGCGATGCTCCCCGGCATTGTGCATACCGTGATCTGCCCCTGCGAATAATTTCATTTCCATCGGCAATTTGTATTGTGTCTTCAGTGAGTCGAAAACAAAAAGTGATCGTTTGATCGGAATGCTGACATCTCTGCTTCCGAAGATCCACAACGATGGCGAGTTCATTTTTATCAATCGTGTCGATGGATCAAAGCCGCGAGGACCTCGGTAGGTTGGAAGCATCTTATCGGCATATTCCTGAGTGAAAGATCCGGTTTCGGCCAAATCACTGTAATAGATCTCCTCACCAACGCTCACAAACGGACCGGAAATGCAAACTGAGAGGGCAATATCGGTCATCGTATTGATCTCGGGAATGATCCATCCCGCCTGACTTACACCGACAACGATGATCTTTTGAGCGTTGATGCGGGGGTCTTTCTTCAGTTTATGGATTGCGGCTACTGCATCTTCGGCAAGAATCGGAAATATGGTTTCACTGTCGAGCGTACCCACGTCAGTGTAAGTGCCGCCCGACTTTCCCACACCACGCTTGTCATAACGAAAGGTGGCGATGCCGATATTATTGAAAGCGGGCACAAATTGGCGAAAGTCATCGCGCGTACGCTTACCGGACCCATGAATGAATATCGCGAGCGGAAATGTTCGCTCACCGCCAGGTAAGTTCAAAGTACCTTCGAGGGTTGCCTCACGGCTTTCGAATGTCACAATTTCTTCAAGCTGTTGTGCGTGATCGGATGCACAGCAAGTCATGAGGAGCAGGGAGAGTGGGATCGGTTTCATGAATATGGAAATCGAACAATCGTGCCAACGAGCAAAATCCCGCGAGCAATTCAAATTTTGACGATGAAAAATTCCACGGCATTCCGCACCTGAACAACCTTGTGCGAAAATGGAATCATGAGAGAACCCATGCGCTAGCGCGAAGCACTAAAAATATAAAACCCCACCTGGGGAGATGGGGCAATTTAGCTATAGAAAATCCGGGACCCTTTCTCCCGAACTTTATTCCTGAATTCAATTTATTAAATCTTACGGAAAGCAACCAGGTTTCGCCCCCTACAATGCCGACATCTTCAGGCGCTGCCCTCCGTTAACTTTTTCGAGCAATATCGTATCGCCTTTGCAATTGACGCCTTTTCCGAATTCAATGATCGTGTATCCATAACAAGGTTTCTTCGGCTCATTTTTAATGGTCGTACTCGGTTCGTTTCTGCGAATGTCTGCACCGATCAATACCACGAAAAGTCCGATAGCGCTGAGTGTACCGATAACTTTTTTCATAATTCGCTGGTTTCAAGAGGTTTCTAATGAACCCAGTTAAGTGTTTGATAATGAGATTGGTATAAACACCTACTTAACCAGGTAGTGAAGCGTTTGAAAAATTTCATACCCGCTGTGGATAATGGGCAAACGAGCTGCCAAACCGATTCAGCAAATCGGCTTTTTTGAGCAGGAAAGCCGCTTTTACAATCTTTGAATGGTATGGAATTTTCCGCCACGCTGAGTTAGAAATTAAATCAGAGAGATATGGCTAAAGACAGAGAAGGGAAATTTCATCCCCGGAAGGGAAAACCATCCGGTAATCTTAGAACGGATACTTCGGGATTGAAATCAGTGAATATCGAATCGTTTGAGGATCAACTTGAAATTGCGGA
>CBHROW010000067.1:0-18378 GCA_966080355.1 uncultured Chryseosolibacter sp. | reverse complement strand
CTTTCTCGTGAATGGACTTCATGCCCAGTGCGCCATCCTTATTCGCGCCCGAAAGCAGAATGCCGATCAGCTTGTCTTTATAAACAAAAGCGCACGTGCTCAACGTGATGTCTATAGCGGGTCTCGAGTTGTTCACCATTTCTTCCGTTGAAAGGGCAAAGTAATTTCCCAGTTCAACAGACATATGATAGTTGGCGGGAGCCAGGTATACGCCACCACGTTTGATGTTCTCTTTATCGTGGGGTTCGGTTACCTGAACCACGCTCTTAATAGACAAAGCTTCCACGAACCCGTTCCGTACATGCTTGAGCCGGTGAAGGCACATGATGATAGGAAGCGGGAAGCCCTTCGGTAACTGTGAGAGGATCTTTACCATCCCCTGAAAGCTCCCGGCTGACCCTCCTATAACAACGGCTTTGTAGCTGTTATTTAAGTTAAATTTGTTCATGGATCCGGAGCTACCTAGTCCTTTATTTTCTTATAAATTTTTTCTTCGTTATTCACGACAATAAAGCGGTTGGCGTAGTCGCACCATATCAACGATTCTTTCGAGCCAATCGCCAGGTAGCCGTATTTGAACAAACTTTCGTGAAACTTCTTAAGCACATCGTTCTGCAGTGCCTGATTGAAATAGATCATCACATTGCGGCACAGCACGAGGTCGAACTTGTTGAACACTTCGCCCAACACCAGGTCATGTTTGCGGAATGAGACACCCGCAAGAAGCTCCTTGTTGAAGATCGCGTTGCCGTTTTCTTCGCGGTAATATTGCTTGAGCGATGAAGCTGTTCCCTGGAACCGGATGTAATTTTTCTCATTGAGTTCCATGTTCTTCACCGGGTAAACTCCTGATTTTGCTTTCTCCAGAATGTTTACATCGAGGTCTGTTGCGATGATCGTGACATCGTGAAGAATACCCATCTCCTTGAGCATGATACACATCGTGATCACTTCCTCGCCTGACGAACAGCCAGCGTGCCAGATCTTGAATTGTTTGTGGTTGAGAAGGATGGCCGGAATGACTTCTTCGCGCATGATCCGCCAAAAGCTCGGGTCGCGAAACATTTCCGTCACGTTTACGGTAAGTTCATCCAGAAACTCGTTGATGAAACCAGGGGTGTCGGTCAGTTTTTTCAGGAGCGCATCGATTGAAAGCTTTTTCAGCTCCATGATCCGCAGCACGCGCCTCTTGAAGGACGACATGGCGTAGTTCCGAAAATCGTAGTTGTATTTCTGGTGAATCAGCTCCGAAATACGTTTCAGATCAGCGATGTCAATGTCCTGCATGAAGATTAAAATCCAAAGTTAAGTTTACTATAGCCAGCCCTGACATATTCCTGATGTAAACCTTACATGCGTTGATAGTCGGGTACCCTTACAATTTTAGGGGGATGAATATAGCTAATTTGTGCTAATTAGCTGAAAAAAAAGCACTTTAGACAATGAAATTTGGATTATTATGCCCCATCACAGGTAGGTCAGTTGCGAATGAAATTTTCCTTCTTTTATATCCGTATTTGGTGATGAGAAATTATCTTTGGTTATCAGACATCAGACCTGCTAGCCCACCTGCTCAGATGTCGTAAACCGATCTGGTTATGCTCAAACAATTTATTGTTCAATGTTTGTTTTTTCAGAGTGACGAGGGAATGCACAAACTTTTTGGCGTATTGTGCTGGATGTCGATCATGTTGTTTTTCTATGCGGTGGTCAATCTCGTTCAAACCTGGTAGCAAATCCACGAACCACAGAGGAACGGAGAAACACAGAGTTGCACGGAGAAATCTTTTAAGGGATTGTCGAGATTTACTTATCTTGACAATCCACCAAATGATGCGTTATCAAAATAATGCGTCATGACAGACACTGATCTCACAGAGAAAATTATCGGAGCCGCCATTCGTGTTCACAGAAATTTGGGGCCGGGCCTTCTTGAATCAATTTATGTTCAATGTCTGATGTTTGAACTTCAACGCGAAGGTCTTAAAGTAGAGGGAGAAAAAACAATTCCAGTCATTTACGGGGGTAAGAAAATGGAGTGTGGTTTTCGCCTTGACATTCTCGTGGAAGATCAAATCATTGTCGAAGCGAAGGCCATAGAAGGGCTCGAAAAAATACACATCGCCCAACTTCTAACTTATCTACGCTTGAGTGACAAAAAACTAGGACTTCATCAACTTCAATGAAGTTCTTTTAAAAGATGGTATCAAACGCGTGAGAAACGGATTTTAACTGAGATATCTCTCTTTTTTCCAAAAAGCTACTCTGTGTAACTCCGTGCCCTCCATTCCTCTGTGGTTCCGGGATTTACTTTTCGAGTTCAGCCGTTACTTTCATTGCCTCGAGCTGGAAGCGCAGCATCTTCTCGACTTCTTCCGTAGTCTGCCAATCATCTGAACGCTGAGGTTTCTGGCTGAGCCTGGTCTCCAGCTCGCGAATCTGTTGTAAGAGCTGTTGAATGCGTTGATCGGTCTCTGCTTTGAGCTTATGATATTCCTCGCTTTTTGAAGACGTAGACTTTGCGGCATGCTCCAGTTCATTGATGCGTGCCACGTAGTCTCGTTCTTTCCGCGCCATTTCTTCCTGCGTAGCCTGCAGCTCTTCCATATTCTGGCGCATTTCTTCTTCCTGCGCGCGCATCTCCTCGGTTTGTTGCTGGAATTGCTCGATCAGGTGTTTGTTCTTTTGCGCTGCTTTCACCGAGGCGAGTGTCGAAGCGATGGTCTCCGCCAGTCGTTCGATGAATTCTACCTCATGTTTTTCGAACGGTTCGAAAGATGCAAGCTCCACGATACCGTAAACATTTTTATCTACTTTGAGCGGAACAAACAACAAGGAACGAGGATTTGCTCCACCAAGTCCTGAGGTGATTCGCACATACTCATCGGGGATGTCGTTAAGAAGCGTGGTTTCTTTTTCGAGGAATGTTTGGCCTAAAATTCCTTCGCCAAGTTTAATCTTTTGTTTTTCAAACTTCTTCGTGTCAAAAGCGAAAAGTGAAATGAGCTCGAGGAATTTGTTGGTGTCGTCTTCATCATTGAGCACATATAGCCCGCCTTGATTGGAGCCTGTGTATTGAACAAGTGCCGAAATAATTTTATCGCCCAACGTATTGATGTTGTCATTCGAAGAGCGAAGGATATCCACGAATTTCGTCAGACCTTCATTCGCCCATTTTCTGCGTTGTTCCTCGACATTCATGATCTTCAGCTTTTCTTGCATGCTGATGACGGAATCAGCAAGCTTGTTCTTACCCGGTGTGTAGCCCGGGTCGAGTGAACGATAATCAATATCGAGATTGCCTTCACCGATACTGCCAACAAATTCTGCGGCATCTTTCAATTGCTCCAGCACCTCATTGACTTGGGTTGTAAGTGTACCGATCTCGTTAGGCATGAATGCAGTATGCTGATGTTGTCGCGCAGTGTTGGCTTCGAGTTCACGGAGCGGATCAAGCACAAATTTGCGGAAGATCACATACAGAGCTCCCATCAGCAAAAGGTCGAAAAAAATGAACGCGAGCACCCAATTCTCTACTCCAGCTTTTCTCCTCTCAGCCTCTTCGGTAAGATCAGTTTCGAGTTTCTGATACCAGTTGCTCAAGGTCAGCCATTGTGCGGGGAGTATGGCACGGGCACGTGATGTGGTGGAAGGAATCACATTTCCCAACGAATCAACTGCAGGTCGTTCGCCAGGCTCGGTGAGAAGAACCATCGCATTGTCTCGGTATTTTGTCCATGAAGTTTCAAGTTGATCAAAAGAAATGCGCGGAAGCCGGGAGAGCGGTTTCAGGAAAATGTCAGTGCCGTCAATGCGTCCGCCATCGTGGAGCACGCTGAGGCTGTGGTTCTGGGCTTCGATACGTGAACCGATCTCTGCGGAAAGATTTGGAGTTCCGCTGAGGTGCTGTTGTAAAAGCAATGCCACTTGCTGTCCCGTCAGTTGAGCGCTTCGGGCAAAATCTTTTTTTTCTTCTACTTCTTCGAGTGTTTCGATTTTGAATCGAATGGTGAAGTACTCTCCGAGGAGGATGAAAACCATCGCAGCCAACAGGTACAGTCCCAGCCTTTTCAGCGATCTCTTCATATCAGGTTCGGGGGTTAGCGATCCGAGGTGGAGTCGGACTTACGGCAAGATATTGAATTCCTCCAAAATTGTTTTCTATTTTTTTTCGTGGTGCTCGAGGCTTGCTTTGGTGAAGCTGAAGGGGAGGAGCATTTCGCAGCTCGGAGAGACAATCCATTTGTGTTCCTGGCTTTGCATAATTACCTGGATGGGTTTTTCCTGGCGTTGTTCGAACTCCAGCATCACCTGCCTGCACGGTCCGCATGAAGTTGCAGGAAGAATGTCTTTTCCGCCTTTGCGTTTTGCGATCACCGCGATCTTCGTAATGGCCTTGTCCGGATGCAGTGCAGAGGCTGCATAGAGGGCAACGCGTTCGGCACACATGCCTGACGGATATGCTGCGTTTTCCTGATTGGTACCGGTTACAATTGCGCCATCCTCGAGCAACACTGCAGCGCCAACTAAGAATTTGGAATAGGGTGCATAAGCATGATTTGCGGCATCCTTCGCTTTGTGTACGAGATATTTTGATTCCAGCTCCAGATCTTCCAGATGGTCCACAGTCGTAAAGGTGTTCATGACGTCATTTTTTGAAGTGCGAAGGGAAAGTTATCAAATTCGCGCCATAATGTGAAAAGCTGAGAGTTGTGAGTTACCAGCCGCGAGCCATACGGAACGATCATCGGTAAAGTCATTGGACTAAAAGCCCGTTTGTATCGACACGATGGTACCCCTGCCTTTAAGGCCTGGGTACTGAACAAAGACAAGTAATGACTTTTAGCCCAAACGGGGGAAGAGTTAATAAATGTTTCGGAGTGGGTTGAACCAGGAAAAATAATTTTTGCATCATCGAAAAAAATCAACAACCACCAGCTCGCGGCTCGATGCTCGCAACTCGAAGCTTTTGGTCGCTGAGCACGGTATTAAATGTACAACACCCAGTCTCGACCCTCGCACAAAATTCTTTACTTTGCCGCATGAAAAATATTCTCGTGCTTGGCGCTGGCCGTTCCTCTTCTTCACTCATCAAATATCTGCTCGACCATGCACGACAACACGATTGGCAGGTAACCGTTGGAGATGTGTCGGAAAAAGCTGGACACGAGAAAATCAGCGGTCATGGCCGTGGTAAAGCGATCCGTTTTGACATCCATGAGGCTGATACTGCGGCTCACGCAATCCAAAAATCTGACATCGTAATTTCTCTTCTGCCTGCACACTTCCATTCGCTGGTGGCCGTCAGATGTCTTCAATTTGGAAAACATTTATTGAATGCAAGTTATGTTTCCGATGAGATGAAAGCTTTGCACACGGAAGCTGAGTCAAAAGGTTTGTTGCTGCTCAATGAATGCGGTCTGGATCCAGGCATCGACCACATGAGCGCCATGCAGGTTATCGACAACATCGGAGCCAACGGTGGAAAATTAATTTCGTTTGAATCATTCACCGGTGGTTTGATTGCACCCGAAACGGATCCCGAGAATCCCTGGCGCTACAAGTTCACCTGGAATCCGCGCAACGTGGTGATGGCCGGACAATCTACTGCGAAGTTTTTACAAGATGGAAATTTCAAATTCATCCCCTATCAGCAATTATTTCAACGGACCACGTCTGTCACAGTTCCAGGGCTTGGCGAATATGAAGGTTACGCAAATCGCGATTCGCTCAAATACATTGACACGTATCAATTGAAAAATATCAAGACCATGCTTCGGGGAACTCTTCGGAACAAAGGCTTCTGCGCGGCATGGAATATTTTTGTTCAACTCGGTTGCTGTGATGACTCTTATCAGATGGAGAATGTCGAAGTGATGACCCACCGAACCTTCATCGAATCGTTTCTGGATGGTAACCATACAAAATCGACAGATCAGAAACTTGTAGAGCGCTTCAATCTCACATCCTATGGCCATGAGCTAAAGTGTCTGCAGTGGTCGGAGGTCTTTTCTGACGAGCCTGTGGGGTTAAAGTCGGGAACACCTGCTCAAATTCTGGAGCACATTCTGAACAAGAAATGGAAGCTTGCTGACGATGATAAAGACCAGATCGTCATGTGGCATCGATTCATCTACCAACAAAACGGAACAACAAAAGAAATTCAATCTTCGCTAGTTGCAACCGGCACTGATTCTATTTTCACAGCGATGGCGAAAACGGTAGGTCTACCGCTGGGTATAGCTGCAAAACTCGTGTTGCAAAATAAGATTACTGCGCGGGGCGTTGTGATCCCTACCACATCGCAATTCTATCTTCCCATTCTGACTGAACTCAAACAGCAAGGGGTGGTGTTCAGCGAGTTGGAGAATGTCAAATAATTTTCAAGGTGATAAATAGAGGTTGAGCTGCGAGGGTGATGTGTCACCGCGCCCATTGCAATCAAAGGCTTTTTCTTACATGGCGCACTCATTTCAATTGGAATGCTTTAACTTATTGTAAGAATCTTTGGCCTTATTTATGCAGGCCTTTCGCCACCAAAAATCCGCATGTTATGAAAACGATACCCAAGATGTCAATCCTGTTGATGTTGGTTCTGATCATCACAACAACCTATTCACAGCCGAAGAAGGCTGCAGCCTGGACCGCCAAGTTCAAGAGCGCCATCAACTGGCAGCGTGTTCACTCACTTGGCTACCTGATCATATCCACCAATGATGGCCTTTACGGTGTCAACCCGATCGATGGAAAAATCCAGTGGGAAAATACGAGCTATCCTGGCCTAGCCCCTGAAAATTTCTCCGAAGTGGAAGGCACGGAATTCGCCACGATCTCATTTCTGACAGACAAAAGCTCGACCATTCCGATGCAGGCCATTATTGATGTGATGGGTGGAAAAATTTTGTTCGATTCGCGAAAAGAACAGATCGGAGTGCTCAGCCGCCATGTGCTCCCGAAATCCGGAAAGTTGCTTGTCATTGGAGCGCGGCCCAACACACTGGCTGCTTCTCTTTTCATGTATGACATCGCATCGGGAAAGCAGCTGTGGGTGAATGATGACCTGTTCAAAGCAGACCCAACAACACAAAAAGGTTTACTTGGAAAACTGCAAGCGATGGGCCAGCAACTTAGCAACCTTCAATCGCTGACCAGCGAACCCGTTGACCTTGCCGATCAAACCATGATCATCACGCATCCTAATTACGTCATCAAGCTGAACGCAGCGGATGGAAAAGTTTTATGGAAGAACGCGATCACTCCCTCGAAAGCGGGAAGGATATATTTCTCCCCCTATCAAAAAGACGTGGTGTATGCCGGGACGGAGATCGAATCCGAAACAGGATCAGGCTTCTCAACCTCATCCGGGAGCAAGAGTGAGCCGCAAAAATTTTATTACAATCAATACTATGCATTTGATCTCAATACGGGCGCCCCTTTATGGAAGGAGCCCGCGAAAGAGAACGACAAACTGAATCAGGTCATCATGCATGAAAAAGGCATTATCATTTGCCCGCGATCTTCCCAAAAACCAACCATCAACCTGATTGACTATGCCAGCGGCAAAACCATGTGGGGAAATAAAGGCAAGGGGGTTAAAGCGCAGGGCAGCGTGGTCAGTTACATTCCGACATCCGCAGGATTCTTGATCACTACAGCATTTGACAACGCATGGAACAACAAAGCGGAAGAATATTACCTTAACATTCTGGATCCAGCCACCGGAAGCCTGAAATATGAAAAAGCTGTTAAGCTCAAGGGTGATCTGGTCAGCAGTGAACTTGTACCCAAAGGGTTGCTCTTCGTAACGAACAAAGAAGTTAACGTTCTCGATACCAACACCGGAAAATTACTGTGGGAGAATTCTATTGAAGCTGGCGTTCCGTTCAACAGCGACCAGCCTCGTCCTTTCCCGACCGCATCACAAGGGGGTAAGATGTATGTTTTCTCGCCCAAGGAAAACGGATTGTTTGAGATAGATAAGGTGAATGCTACATCAAAAAAAATAACACAGACAAAAGTGGAGTTCAGCGGCAAGGAAGTTCCAAATGCGATAGACATTGGTGCAGATGGCGTTCTGCTTTATTCCGATCAGAATATCATGAAAGTCGGATTTGACGGGACTCAAAAATATTTCAAGTATTATCCAGCGCCACGACAACCTGCTCTTATGCGAGCTTTGTTGATGGCGCAGGCAATACGTGCAGCTTACATTGGCGCAGCGGCTTCTGCATATTCCGCAGCCTTTGCCGATGCTGCTTCTAAATCCAACGATCCGACAGGTAAGGCAATCGGGCAGGAGTTCTCGAAAGGTTTCGGCCAGTTGGGACAGGCTGGCTTTGCTTACTCGAATCGTGCGTTGAAAGAGTTCAATGCGCGATATAAAGCTTCCCAGGCAATGCCATCCTTTGTTATGATGATGACCTTGCAAGAGAAAAAAGGTAATCAGCTTGTGCAGGTGAGCAAGGTAAACGGTGACGTGTTAAGCGCAGTTGACATCAAGAATGACCGCGAGCCGGAGTACGATGTCGACCAGATCTACAATCATGTTTATTACCGGCCCAACGCAACTGAAATAGTTTGCTATAAACTATGACCATCTTTAGGTTGCAGGTGATCGGGTTTTCTTGTCGCCTGCAACTTAAACTACGCTTTGCATCGCTCGTACTCCTCGTCAACCAGCAGATCGAAAGAGTTTGAAGCTTGTACTGCCAGGTAATCGCATCGTTCGTTTTCCGGGTGACCTGCGTGGCCGCGGATCCAAATAAATTTCGGGTTGAATTTTTCGTGGAGTGGAATATATCGTTGCCAGAGATCAGGGTTTGCTTTCTTTTTAAAATTCTGCTTCTGCCAATTCCATATCCAGCCTTTCTCCACTGCGTTCACAACGTACTCTGAGTCGGAATAGATTGTGACAGGTATTCCGGTTCGTTTGATGGACTCGAGTCCGGCAATGACTGCCAGTAATTCCATGCGGTTGTTGGTAGTGAGACGAAATCCCTGAGAAAGTTCCTTGACGTGATCGTTGTACTTCATGATCACGCCATATCCGCCCGGACCCGGATTTCCTTTGGCAGCACCATCGGTGTATATCCTGATCATCCCGGGAATACGTTGGACTTGAATATCTTCACAGCGATGGCAAGGAGGATCACTCCGAAAACTCTGCGCAACACTGCAAATCCAGACTCACCAATCACGCGCTCCAGCCATGCACTCGACCGAAGCACAATGTAAACGATGATGACGTTGAATACGATTCCTATGAGAATGTTGATCTCTTCAAAGACTGCGCGAAGAGAAAGTATGGTGGTGAGCGTTCCTGCTCCGGCAATGAGGGGAAATGCCAGTGGCACGATTGAACCTGAACCAGAAGCATGTGGGTCATCTTTAATGAGGGTGATCCCGAGGATCATTTCCATCGCCACAATGAAGATCACGATGGCACCGGCAACTGCAAACGAGGCAACATCAAGTCCGAAGAGCTGAAGGATCGACTGCCCGAGATACAGAAACGCCACCATCAGCGCGGTAGAAATGATGGTAGCTTTTTCCGCCTGAATTCTTCCTTCGCGCTTCCGGATGAGGATAATAAATGGAATTGATCCGAGAATATCGATGACTGAGAACAAGATCAGTGTTACGGAAAAAATTTCTTTGAAGTTTATCATCATATGTGAGGCAAAAATACAGAGCTCAAAGCTAGAAAGCCAGAGGCCCTGAGCTTTTCCGAAGGGACTGCCACGGGGCATGCACGGTCTTACGAAATTTGTAATCAATGCGGAAGAGCGAGCCGAGTACAAACGGACAACTACATGAAAAAAAAAATGCCGGACGTCCTCCGGCATTTTTCTGCTAGTCCTAACCTAGACCTATAGAAGACCTGACTCGCAGAAGGTCAGATCGGGCTTCGAAGGAAGGCTCCTTCGGAAGTGGCGCAAATAAAATTCAGGAACACGTAAAATGAAAGCGCGCAAATTGTTTTCTGCGGCAATTTTTGTTGAACGGCAACTTCGTGTAGCCACACCGTTGGAGAGATTTAAGATTTTTGATTTCTGATTTTTGATTGAAATGCAAAATGTAACACGTAAGAAATTTCTGAAGAACGAAGATTATGCTTCAGTATTGCTCGAGGAAGGATTTTAGTTTTTCAATTTCCTTTTTTTTCAATGCCGGGAAATTGGCTATCCGGAACGTGCTGGTTTTCAGATCGCCATAACCCTCACCCAAAAGAAACCCAGCCTCTTTAGCATCGCGTTTTATTCTTACGATGTTTTTTTCTGACGTTGTGATCGGCAAAACGGTGAAGGAATGCGCGTCCTGATTTTGTACAAGATGCTGTAATGATTTCTTCTCTGAAAAAAATTTTAACCACTTCCGGTAACGTTTCCGGATCTTGTGTTCTACAGCTTCGATCGCCTCAGCATTTTCCATGACCCTCATCAGCAGATAGATTGCCATCACATTGGGTGTGAACGGTGTTTGAAATTTCTGGATCATCTCGTCCATGAAAGCAAGGCTGTTGTAATGATCCCGTTCGTTGATGTTTTCGATGCGTTCGACAGCTTGAGTTGAGCAAACCATAACCGACAAGCCAGCCGGCAAACCGAAACATTTCTGTACCGATGCATACCAAATATCGGCCGCGTTGAAATTCAATGCGATACCCGCCATACTTGAAGTTGCATCGACCGCGATCAGGTGATCAGGGTTATTCTTTTTTACCTGTGCGATAAAGTCATTCGACACTTGTGTGCCATTCGATGTCTCGTTCTGCGTAATGCAAATCACGCCATCTTCTCCGGTAAATTTGTATTTGTTCGGGTTGGGAAGTTCTTCCCGATCGAATGGGAATTGTTTTGCGCCCGAGGCGATGCGTTTTGTATAGTCATACCATTTCTGGCCGAACGCTCCATTATATATATGATAACTGCGCTTTGTCACAAGCGATTGTGCAATGGTCTCCCAGCATTCTGTTGCAGAACCCTGGAATAAAATCGTGTAATTGTCAGGAATGTTGAGTTTTTCTTTAAGCAGCCCGATCGTTCGTTCCATGATCTTCATGAATTCGTCACTGCGGTGATTAATACTGAGAATGCCTTTTTTCTGAGCCGTTCGCACATACCCGGCAATCTCATCGTGAACACGTGATGGTCCAGGATAGAAACTGATCATAACTTATTTTTGTTGATGAAGTATTGAATGGCAAGCGCGTAACCCTCCATGCCGAAGCCCGTAAGCATACCCGCGCATTTCGATGTGATCAAACTCTTGTGCCGGAATTCCTCACGCGCATAAACATTCGAGATATGAACTTCCACGACTGGTGTTTTGATCGCCCCGATTGCATCGTGAATCGCCACAGAGGTATGGGTGTAGGCACCCGCATTCATCACGATGCCATCTATCGAAAATCCAACTTCGTGCAGCTTGTTCACAATCTCTCCCTCAACGTTCGACTGATAATAGCTCAGCTGAACCGAAGCAAATCTTTTTTTGAGTTCTTCGAAGAACTCATCAAACGATTGGCTGCCGTAAATTCCGGTTTCTCTTTTTCCCAGCAGATTCAGGTTGGGACCGTTGATAATGAGAATATTCATGGTGTTAAGATAGTGATAAGAAACGAGTTGCTGGTCTGCGGGTTGTAATTGTGGTTTTCGAATTCGTACTTAGCAGTATGTGGGAAACGCATATCGCGAATTTCGAAAAATACATGAAGTTGGAGCGCTCGCTGTCGGGAAATTCGATCGAGGCCTATCTTCGCGATGCCGTTAAACTCCGGCAATACATCGAGCACAACCACCGGAACGTCTCACCACAAAAGGTTACGGCAAAACAACTGCAAGGGTTTCTGGAATTCATTCACGAAGCCGGGCTGAGTGCATATAGCCAGGCGAGAATAATCTCCGGGGTCAAGGCTTTTTACAAATACCTGCTCTTTGAAGAGCTGATCGAAGCTGACCCGACTGAGCTGATCGAAAGTCCTAAGCTTGGAAGGAAGTTGCCGGATACGCTCAGTTACGAGGAGATTGAAAAATTGCTCAACGCGATCGACCTGTCCCGACCCGATGGTCAGCGCAATCGTGCAATGCTTGAAGTGCTATACAGTTCCGGGCTTCGCGTTTCCGAGCTTGTCAATCTCAAGCTGAACAACATTCACTTCGATGTCGGGTTTCTGCAAGTGATCGGAAAGGGAAATAAAGAAAGGCTGGTGCCGGTTGGTGCAGATGCGTTGAAGTTTGCAAAAATCTACGTCCAGCAAGTTCGCGGATTGCCACCGTTAAAACGTCCGCAGAAAGGGTCCGAGAGTTTCGTGTTCCTCAACCGCAATGGAAGAAAGTTGACACGCGTGATGGTGTTCACAATTATCAAAAACCTGGCGCTATCGATCGGTTTGAATAAGATGATCAGCCCCCACACATTTCGACACTCGTTCGCAACCCATCTCATTGAAGGTGGCGCTGACTTGCGGGCTGTTCAGGAAATGCTGGGCCATCAATCGATCACTACAACTGAAATTTACACGCACCTTGATCGCGATTATCTGCGACAGGTGATCGAGCAATTCCATCCTCGTGCATGAGTAAAAAAAAGGCAGCCGCAACGACTGCCTTTCGTTTGATCAAAAAAACTTTTACAGTTTGAAAGTAAGTCCGATCATGAATGGTGTGATACCTCCGGCCTGAAGTTCGGCATTTGCACCGAAACCCGGGGTGAAATACCAACGTGCACCCGCAAGGATTCCACCTCTAAGCGCACTGGCATAGGGATCGGAATAGGTGATATTCGCGTTGTTCGAAAAATTCGATACTACATAACCGATCATGGCTCCACCATACAGATCAAGCTTGTCTGTTTTCAAGTTCAGGTGTTTGCTGAAGTGATAGGCCCCGCGTGCACCAAAATCAAAGAAGGTGTAGCTCACGCGATAGGTAGAGTAGCGATAACCGTACGAAGTGAATCCGACATAGCCGCCAATGCTGATGGCATCGTTGATAAGATACTCACCGGAGGCGATGAACGGGGTTCCGCCAGCAAAATTATAACTCGAGCCAACGCCCAGGTTGATCAAAAAATTACCCTTGTCATATTTCACCTGTGCGAATGAACTCTCTGCCATGAGAATCATCACCAAGCCAAAAGCGAATACAAGTAGTTTTTTCATGTGTTGAACAGTTTTAGTTTCCGGTGCGAACTTATGAAAATTCCAGATTCGTGAAACGTATTGTCGGGTTAAAACTTTATAACACGAGCGACAGCGTTATCTTTGCGGCCATGTACAAGCAAATTATTCGCCCAATTCTATTTTTAATCGATGCGGAGAAGATTCACCACCTCGTGTTTAAAGGATTGAGCGTTTGCGGAACTTTGCCGGGCGTATCAAACCTGTTAAAAACCTCTTTTAAATACAGTTCCGAAAAATTATCGCGCTCGCTGTTCGGACTAAAATTTGAAAATCCAGTGGGCCTCGCTGCCGGCTTTGACAAAGACGCAAAGATCATTGATGAACTGGCCACATTCGGTTTTGGCTTTATCGAGATCGGCACGCTCACGCCAAGGCCGCAACCAGGCAATGATAAGCCCCGTCTTTTTCGGCTTCCCAAAGACAAAGCGCTGATCAACCGTATGGGTTTCAATAATCAGGGCGTGCTTGCAGCGGTGGAGAGGCTGAGACACCGCAAGAGCAAAGTGATCGTTGGCGGAAATATCGGGAAGAATAAGCTTACCCCGAACGAAAATGCCCTTGATGATTATGGGTTTTGCGTGGATGCGCTCCATGATTATGTCGATTATTTTGTGGTGAACGTGAGCTCACCGAACACGCCAGGTTTACGCGAGCTTCAGGAGAAGGGGCCGCTTACTCAACTCTTGACCCACGTGAAGCAGCTCACCACGCAGAAAAAAAATCCGAAACCTGTTTTGCTCAAGATTGCTCCGGACCTCACCACCGAACAATTGAATGACATCGTTGATATTCTCAAATCGACAAATACGGATGGTGTCATCGCAACAAACACAACCATTTCGCGCGAGCGACTTTCAACAGATGTTTCGGAGATCCAAAATATCGGCACCGGTGGTTTAAGCGGAGCTCCATTGAAAGATCGATCGAACGATGTAATACGATTTTTACGACAATCGCTCGGCCCGGATTTTCCGATCATCGGTGTGGGCGGAATTATGAACGCCCATGACGCAATAGAAAAGATCAAGGCGGGCGCTGACCTTGTGCAGGTTTATACCGGATTTATTTATGAAGGGCCTTCTATCGTGAAAAGTATCAACAAAGCACTCGCGCAATCATTGTAAGCTGACCAGTTTTTCAAAGTTGAACGTTGCTTCCACTTTGCCATCAAATTTCTGACCTGTATCCGGATGTGTATATGAACCTTGCCGGGATGTGCTTACAACCAAGGTAGTGTCGGTAAGCTCCTCGATCTCGTATTCGCCCGAGAGCTCGATCATTTCGAATTTGAACGGTATCGACATATTTATCCGGTTATCGGTCCTTGAATACGTTCCCACGTGTACACTGTCTTTACTGTCGGTTAGGTTCAATTTTCCGTCTTGTTGAAAATCGAGTGTGATCGGTAATGCGATTTCGTTAAGCGTGAATGCGGGTATAATTCCTTCCGGGTTCACTTTGAATGTAGCAGTTTTGCCTTTCCATTGTCCGGTGACATCTGCCGTGATGGTCTGTTCATCGTCCTGACAATGCATTGCTACGAATGCAACCAGCAGCAATAAAATGTTTGCCCGTTTCATAACACCTCTTAATGGAGACGGTAAGAAACTTGTGCCAAATGAAATTTGATAGGAACCTCCTTAATTACCCGCAGCATAGGCATAATTTCCAGCATCCAAGGTCGGTTGCGCTAAAAACGTTCTTAAAAAATCATCAACAGTAGTTTAATTGTCTCCGACTAGCCGGCAAATGTTTTTTGAAATCCAATTGTCGTAGCATAAGGGCCAAGTGCATTCCGATTCATTGGAATTATTTTTCTCACACTAAACCTTGCGTTAATTTCATTTGTGTCTCATTAAACGCCTTATCAAATCAACGCTCGCTATGTCCGATTTTTACAATTCTCGCGTTATGATTGTTGAAAGCAATCGCCTTCTCCTCGAGAACTATTCACAACTGGTGCAACTCCATACTAACTTGACGCTGGCTGGTGCGTTCGAAGAAACCGTTGAGGCCCTGAAAGCAATTCCGAGATTAAAACCGGCAATCATATTAATGGATATTGAATCACCTTCACAGACCGGTTTTGAATTTATTCGAAGGGTGAAACAAGAATTTCCAGCCATCTCTATTCTGGTTGCTACGTCCTATAAAGAGCGTGAATTTGTTTTTGCCGCATTAAAGGCCGGAGCGTCAGGATATATAATAAAGAGCAGCAACTACCTTGAAATTGTTTCTTCGCTTGAAGAAATCTATCATGGCGGTGCCCCTTTAAGCAGAGATGTTGCTAAAGTTATAGTGGGAAGCTTTCATACCAATTTCAATTCTCCGCTCAGCAGAAGAGAGGTCGAGGTTCTCAATTACCTTGCACAAGGGAAAACATATTCGCAAATATCAACGAAAATGTTGATAGCGAAAGACACAGCCCGAACTCACATCAGGAACATTTATGTGAAATTGAATGTGAAGTGCAAATCCGAGGCGCTTGAGTATGCATCGAAGTATCAGCTTTTGGACATTCGATAATAAAGTTACGTGGTAAGGATGAATGTGGTATTCAATCTACTGCAAGTGATCCGTTTTTCCGCTGTTTATCTACCGCAATCCATGCGATTAATCTCCTTGCGAATTCGCCCAACTTTCGCCTAAGTACGGCCACTCAGCCGCACGAAATCTATTTCAAACATAAATCTATTGTATGAAGAAAATTTTACTTGTCTTTCTCGCAGTAAATTTTGTCTTCTTTGCCTACGGGCAGGAAAGAACAATTTCTGGCAAAGTCACGTCAATGGAGGACGGTTCCGTCATACCAGGTGTTAACATTGTAGTTAAGGGAACTACCAATGGTGTAGTGACAGACGCTAACGGTAACTTCAACATCAATGTTCCCAACGATGCCACTATTCTCGGGTTTTCCTTTATTGGCCTGAAGTCCGAAGAAGTTTTGGTGGGCAATCGCACCACGATTGACTTGGCGATGTCACAAGATGCCACGGAACTTAGTGAAGTAATCGTGACCGCACTCGGTATTGAAAAATCCGCCAAGTCATTGGGTTATTCAGTAGCACGTGTGAAGAACGAAGATCTTACGATGGCAAAGGCCTTCAATGTATCGCAGGCCCTTACCGGAAAGGTAGCAGGTCTTCAAATCAACAATGTTAGTGGTGGTGTAAATCCGGCAACACGCATCACGCTTCGAGGTAACCGCTCATTTACGGGTAACAATCAAGCTCTTGTGGTTATCGATGGTGTGCAGTCAACTCAAGAAGCGTTGAACTATTTGAATCCGTCCGACATTGATAATATCTCGGTCCTCAAAGGTGCAAATGCAGCCGCCCTTTACGGAGCTGACGCGTCAAACGGAGCGCTCATCATCACTACAAAAAAAGGCACCAACATTGCACCGACAATTGATTTCTCAAATACTACTTATTGGGAGCAAATTAACTTCTGGCCGAAATTCCAAACGGGATTTGGCGGAGGAACTGAAGCTTACAGCCGCGTTTATATTCCGTTTGAAAATCAATCCTATGGGCCTGCTTACAATGGCGAAGAAGTTGAGATGGGACGACAGTTGGAAGATGGCACTTTTCAAACAACACCTTACAGCTATAAAAAAGATGCGAAGAAAAAGTCTTTTGATATTGGTAACACAGTTCAAAATAATGTCTCGCTGAGCGGGGGCGATAACTTGTCGAGTTATTACATTTCACTTCAAGACGTCAATACATCGGGAGTAGTTCCAGGGGATAAAAACAGAAGATCTGGAATTCGCGTCAACGCTTCAAGAATCTTTAACCGATTCAAAGCCGGCTTTAATGCACACTATGTGCTGCGTCAAACGAACCGCACAATCTCTGACTTCTACAATAATGTATTAAACACACCCGGACAAGTGCCGTTGAACGAGTATCGAAATTGGAGAGACTATCGCCATGCCGATGGTTCGCTCAACTACGCCAACCCGAATAATTATTTCAACGATTATTTTTTTAACCCCTTCATGGACAAAGACCGGAATCGGCAAAATGAACGATACGGATACTTACTCGCTAATGTTGATCTCAGCTATAAGGTGACCGATTGGCTCAACGCAACTTATCGCATCGGTACCACAAACGAAACTTACGATAATCTTATCTCAAGTGAGCAGTTCAAATACAATGCGTATGCAAAGTCAACCGGAAAATATATTGCTAAAGATATTCCTGGTTCTTCTACGGCAGCGCTCGGCATGAGAAACAAACTCGTTCAGGATATGATCTTGAACTTCAAGAAAGACTTCGGAAAGTTCAGTGCGAACTTGATCTTGGGAAACAATGTGCGTGAGGAAAGAAGTGTAGGCGTTTCAACTTCCGCCAGTCAACTGGTGCAGCCAGGCGTTTATAACATTTCAAACAGAGTAGGCGAAGCCGTGAGCAGTCAAGGGTTGTTCAAGAGCCGCGTAATTGGATATTACGGTGACCTTACGATAGGCTTCAATGACTACTTGTTTATGCACGTCTCTGGAAGAAACGATGCGTACTCAGTGCTCTCCAAAGAAAATCGATCATTCTTTTATCCCGGTGGGGACCTGTCGTTTGTAGCGACTGACGCCATACCTGCATTGAAGGACAATAGCATTCTTAACTACGCGAAATTCACAGCCTCTGCAACCAAAGTGGGTAACGTCAACGTGGATCCATATGCACTCCAAACCATATTCTCAACCGGGGGCGGTTTCCCTTACGGAAGCACAGCCGGATTTACCTATGGAGATACTTATGCAAACCCTGATCTAAAACCAGAATTTACTACGTCTTATGAAGTAGGTGGCGACTTTGCATTCCTTGACAACCGGATCGGCCTTGAGCTCGCATACTACACCCAGGAAACAATCAATCAAACCGTAAGCATCGATGTTGCTTCGAGCACAGGTTTTAACAGAGCTCGGGTGAATGCTGGCACCATGAAGAACTCCGGGTATGAAGTCAGTCTTAAAGTTACACCTGTGTCTACAGCGAGTGGTTTCAAGTGGGAGATAGGCTCGATCTATGCCAATAGGAGCTCACAAGTAACAGCGCTCTTTGGAGATTTGAAGAACATCAATATCTCGAACTTATACGGACTCACTTCTGACGGCAACCTGGGTCAGATTTTCGCTGAAGTCGGTCAACAATATCAGCCTGACGGCGCGTGAACACAATGGCGAGCTG
>CBHROW010000066.1:0-18381 GCA_966080355.1 uncultured Chryseosolibacter sp. | reverse complement strand
TCTATCCAATCACGATTGAGTTTCTCAAACCATGGTTGATGTTCTTTTCTATATTCGAGAATATCAACAACTGACGAAAGCGTTTTGCGAAAAAACATATTGTCCAATCGCATGGGTGGAAAATTTGGCGGGAGATCATTTTTCGCAACCTCGTCAAATCCATTCTTGCGATAGAATTTCTGCGCAGCGACAAACCGATCGAGTGTTCCGAGGATCACTTCGCGGCTTCCTTTTTCTCTCATCCACGCAAAAGCAACATCCATCAGCCGTTGACCCACACGAAAAGGCTTTCCGCGAAAATTTTCATCGACAAACATTTTACGCAGGGCGAGCTGATTATTTCCGATATCGATCAGCGCCAACGTGCCCACAACCCTGGCTCCCAAAACTGCCACCCAAAAATTCCCATTGTCGTGCTGATAAAATTTTTCAATGGAATTCAGGTCGGGTTGATCTTCAAGCGTGATCGGCACACCGAACTCCTCGCGCTGGATATGAAGGATCAGTTCGACTACCTGCCGATGAAATTCTTTTCTATAAATGTCAACGCTTACATCTTCCATGGATTGATGCTGTATTTCTGTTGTTGAAGAAATTCTCCATCGATAATGAGCATGGTTGCTCCTTTCATGGAGCTCGATCGATGTACACTCAGCCCGTCAGAAACCTGGTAGCTCATACCGGCTTTTAATGTGTGCGATGTACCATCGGAAAGCTCCGATACGAATTCTCCCTCGAGGCAGTACACGAGGTGGCCTTTGGCACACCAGTGATCGGCTACATAATTCGGTGAAAGCGTGACTTTGCGCATTCGCAGCTGGCCAAGTTGCAACGTTTGCCAAGTTGCTTCACCGGTTTCGCCACGATGGCGCGTAGGGCAAACTGCCGCCCAGTCGGTTGTTTGATAGGGAATGTTCAACATAATTATTATCGCGTGAACTGCGCCTTCCATTCATTGCGAAGCTGGTACCCCTTGTTGACGATGTAGATACCTGCTACGGTGAGAAGGAATGCGACTATGATCTTCAGGTTCAATTTTTCTTCGAGGACGATCCATCCGAGCAACACCGCTACTAACGGATTGATGTACGCATACATCGACACAATGGTCATCGGAAGTTTTCGAAGTGCATAGGAATAAGAAGCGTATGCGATCAGCGATCCGAAAATGATGAGATATACCAGCGACCATGTTGCTTCGGGAGTCCATGATACTACACCGAGATCATCCACCAGAAAACTGATCGGAAAGCACCACAATCCTCCGAAGAACATTTGCAATGCTGCGTTCACAAACGGATTGGTGTCTGTATTCTTTTTCTTGATCCAGATGCTTCCACCGGCCCAGGCGAGCACAGCACCGAATGTCATGAGAATGCCGAGGAGATAGTTGCCGTTCGAGAAATCGGAAAAATTTTCACCGAAGATCATGACGATGCCAAGGAGCCCGAGTGCAACGCCTATGATGATTGGAAGATTGGGTTTCTCATCGCGGCTGATAAACAGGTTCATGAGAATGACCATGACGGGCATGAGCGAGCAAATGATGGCTGCGATACCTGAAGGAATGTGCATCTCCGCCCACGCAACCAATCCATTTCCCAACGAGAGCATAAAGAATCCGGCAATGGCTTGTCGGCCAATGTGTTCTTTGGAAGGAAATGAAGCCTTACCCACGGTCATCATGAACGCAAACAAGATTGTACCGGCCACAGTCTGACGGATTGCCGTGAACAGAAATGGAGGGAAGTGAACGACAGCAATTCGCAGCGCCAGGTATGTCGTTCCCCAGATCAAACAAACTGCTGCCAGAGCAGCGTAGGCAAAAAAATGGTTTCTGTTACTCATGAATACTGGTGCATTTTTGGGTGACGTTGAAAGAAGTCGTTCCAATCGCCAATACACTAACAAATCTTCCCGTTTATACGCTGATAAAACAGTTTCAGTTTTGATTATTTTATACAGATCAGTTGGAGACGAAACGCAGAAAAAGCAAAGCGAAAAATCACAAAAAACGAAGTGAATGCGAGAAAGACTTATCAGCCACATCTGGTCATGGCATCAATGATAACTGGGATGTTATGCAAAAAAAATTAAATCATTTGTTTTT
The DNA here is from genome assembly GCA_966080355.1 of uncultured Chryseosolibacter sp. Lineage (GTDB taxonomy): Bacteria > Bacteroidota > Bacteroidia > Cytophagales > Cyclobacteriaceae > Chryseosolibacter. The sequence goes on along the minus strand of CBHROW010000066.1, from coordinate 16,271 downwards.
GTTCTGATATCGATAAAGCTCTTCGGGGCTCTTCAGCTCCTCACAACAACTTCTCCCCAACATCTCTCCAATTCTCGAAGCGCTTGAAGCGATCTACATGCATGTTGTGTGGCGCTGTGAAAATATATTTTTCACCATTGAACTTCTCGAGATTATGGGGAAGATCATCGATCATCAGATCGCCATACACCACGGCTTTGCTTCCGCAGAAAACAAATTGCTTCCACGACAGAAATGGAAAATGCTCGTTAAGCCAAGAGAGCTTCTCCGGAAGCGATTGCGGAAATTCCATGGCTGCACTTACGATGAACAGCTCATATTTTTTGTTGAGCGCCATCATCACTTCCTGGCTGTTCTCATTCGGCTTCATGGTGCGGAAAAAATCGATCCGGTAGGGAAACTGCCGAAGCACCGAATGATTGTCAGGAAAACCTTCGCCCTCTTCTTTGTTGTTCAGTACAGACCGCTCGATACGCACGCCAAATTCTTTTTCGTAGTAGTTGATGAACTGACCTGTTGCATCAGCAAGCACATCGTCCATATCGATGATCAACCTTTTCATAATCGGAGCAATTCTACATTCATTTTTTACGCTAAAGCAACAGTCCGGTTTTTAAATAGCGCGTGCTTTCGTATTTTACTTATTCAATGCAGACGAAAATTGTGATTTTATGTCACGCCACCAAATCCTGACTTTTTTTCTTTTCGCGATAGCAACAAAAATATTTGCACAGACAGCGGATCTTACCTCGCCTTCCGGTAACATCTCGGTTAAGGTGCAGGTTTCAGACTCGCTATATTATACTATCCATGTGCATGGATCGTCTGTGATTGAAAAAGGAACGATGGCGATGCTAACATCGCATGTTCAGGCTGGCATCAAACCCGGGCAGCCAAAAGTCGTGAAGCGGTCCGTGAATGAGATGATCGTTAACCCGGTTCCATACAAGCGGAAAAACATTCCCGATCGCTACAACGAAATGACGCTGACGTTCAAAGACAAATACGCGTTGGAGTTTCGTGCCTACGATGACGGTGTCGCTTATCGTTTCGTTACTTCATTCCATGATTCGATCACCATCTCGAACGAGATCGCCAACTTTCGGTTTTCCACCGCAGACACACTTTATATTCCCGTCATTCAAAAACGCGACAATGCCGATATTTTCCTGACTTCATTCGAGGAACTCTATACGAAGGCTCCGGTCGATCAGATCCATTCAGATCAGGTGGGATTTTCCCCGGTGCTGATGTATGGAAAAGTGAAAGCGCTCATCACCGAATCGGACCTGTACGACTACCCGGGAATGTTTCTTCGAGGTACCGCTTCTAAAAATCTCAAAGGTCTTTTTGCCGGATATCCCGACAGGGAAGAAGTGCAGGGAGGCGAATTCAAGCAGTGGGTTGTTCTATCGCGGAAAAATTATATAGCCCGAACCGAGGGCACACGCGCGTTTCCATGGCGTGTGATCGCGTTAACAAAAAATGATGGAGATCTGTTGCTGAATGACATCGTATATCGGCTTGGACGACCATCGAAAATCAACGACTGGTCGTGGGTGAAACCAGGGATGAGTACCGAAGAGTGGATCATCGGTTCTAATATTTATGGAGTGGAATTCAAAGCGGGGATCAACACAGAGACTTACAAGTACTACATCGACTTCGCGAGCCGCTTCGGTATGCAATACGTGATGCTCGATGCGGGCTGGTCGAGCGCAGATGATCTCTTTGCCATAACAAAAGGTATCGATCTCGAAGCCATTTCATCATACGCAAAAGAGAAAAATATCGGCCTTGTGATGTGGACCCTGGCGATGACACTGGATCGACAACTTGATGACGCCATGAAAATGTTCAGCAAGCTCGGATTGAAAGTGGTGATGACGGATTTCATGGATCGCGATGATCAGAAGATGGTCCGTTTTTACTATCGCATTGCCGAAGCCGCTGCAAAAAATAAAATGGGTGTGATGTTCCATGGCGCGTTCAAGAATGCGGGCTTTGAAAGAACTTTTCCAAACGCCATTGCACGTGAGGCGATCCTTGGATCGGAATATAATATATGGAGCGATAAAGCATCGCCCGAACACGATCTGCAAATTCCATTTATTCGCATGGTAAGCGGCCCGATGGACTATGAACCAGGATTCATGGTAAACGCGAGCCAGAAGATGTTTCGACCGCTTCCCGATAAGGTAATGTCGCAGGGAACGCGTTGTCATCAGTTGGCGATGTTTGTGGCGTATGAAAGTCCGTTGCAATTGTTTTCTGGAAATCCTGCTGATGCTTATAACGAAGTGAATTTCACCACCTACCTCGCATCGCTGCCTACAACCTGGGACGATATTGTTGTTCTCGATGCGAAAGTTGGCGATTACCTGATTGTAGCAAGGCGCAAAGATCAGGACTGGTATGTGGCTGCGATGACTGACTGGACACCACGAACTTTCGAAATTGACTTATCGTTTCTAGGAAAAGGCGACTATCGCGCATTCACTGCAGAAGATGGTATCAATGCTCCTCATCACTCGAGCGACTACCGCATGGGATATGCGTTGGTGAATGCTTCGAAAAAACTTAAGATCAACATGGCTTCCGGTGGAGGCTATGTCGCTAAGCTGATCAAATTGTATGACGCAAGGCCATGAAGAAATAGTGGTGTTCCGGCAATTCGATAATTTTATCGATGCGAATATCGCCAAGTCGAAGCTCGATGCATACGGCATTCCATGTTTTCTAACGGAGGAGAACATGGCCATGCTGTATCAACAGGCGCTTGCCATCCGGATCCGACTTCATATTTTTAAAAAAGATATTGATGAAGCATCGGGTATTCTCATGGTCTCTTCAGAGTCTGTTACCGATGACCTGGTGTGTCCGAAATGCAATTCCGCAGAGGTCGAGCGCGACTTTCCAAAAAAACTTTCCGATGAGCCGCTCACTGCGCTGAAGCTTTTGTTCTTTGGCGTTTTCCTGCCTCACAAAAAAATCAATCATTGCCTGCAGTGTGACAATGAGTTCTGACGTTGTTTCGTTAAATTAGCAGACGTCTTTTAACCTATGACAAGAAAAACCATCATCGGAATAATGGGGCCGGGCGAGAACGCAACTCCGGACGACAACGAACTTGCTTTTGATCTTGGCAAAGCCTTGGCAGAAAACGGATGGATCGTGCTTACCGGGGGAAGAAGCTTCGGTGTGATGGATGCAGCAATGAAAGGGGCGCATGAGGCTGACGGATTAACCATTGGCGTATTACCGAACGATAACGCAGTAAATTCCTCCGATCATGCGGATATTAAAATTCTCACGGGACTAGGAAGTGCGCGAAATATGATCAACGTTCTTTCCAGTCACATCATTGTGGTGATCGGCATGGCCGCTGGCACCGCCTCGGAAGTTGCGCTCGCATTGAAATCAAACAAAAAAGTTATCCTGCTCAACCAGGATGAGATCACCATACGCTTTTTTAAAAACATCGGAACGTACAAAGTGATGGTCGCCACCACGATCGATGAAACGATCAACATGATCAAGGATTATCTTTCAGTGTACCACGTCTATTGAATAGTTGGCAGTTGGCAAAGAAGCCAGAAACTGGTCAAAGAAAGGCTGAAATGTTTTTTTAGTGTACGCCATTGCCAACTGGCCCTTTGCCTACTGCCAATTATTTCTTGAGCACCGTAAACTCCACCCTTCTGTTATTCGCTTGACCTTCCGCATTGTCGTTGGTGTCGATCGGTTTTGATTCCCCGTAGCCATGGGCAGTCAGGCGGCTACCTTCAATGCCTTGCGAAACAATGTAATCGACCACCGCTTGTGATCTGCCTTGTGAAAGATTCTGGTTGTAGTCATCGGAACCTTTACTATCGGTGTGCCCCGCAATTTCGATCTCCACGTGCGAGTTCGTCTTGAGGAAATCGACAACCTTGTTAAGTTCGACAAACGACTCTTTTTTCAATGTCGTTTTATCAAAATCGAAATAGATATTTTTCAATCTCACGGTCAGGCCGACTTCGATCGGCTGAAGAAATATATCCTTCGTGAATGGCGTACGTTCTTCATCGTCAACGGATATGCTATCGGTTGCGTTGAGGTAGCCTTCAGCGGAAGCTGAAATAATATACCAGCCGAGCTTAGGCAGCGGATGTTCATATTTTCCTTGAGAAGTACCTACTGAAGTTCCTGTCTTACGGTCGCCCTTTAGCGCAATGTTCAGCTTCGCATCGATGAGTTTCTCTGTTTTACTGTCCATGACGTTGCCTGCGAGTAAAAGTTTTTTCGCTACAGGAGTCATGGGTATGTCGATCGTGATCGTGGTGTCGTTGTTCAGCAATGGAGCCGTAAAGCTCAGCTCCTTTGGCAGGAACCCCGCAGCCGTTGCGCTGACTGTGTAGGCATTCACTTCGGGGAATTTTGTTTCGAATTTGCCCATGGCGTTCGCGCGAAGCTTCAGCGGATCTTTCTCTTTGATACTGACTACAACATCGGCCTGGATCGGATCATTCGTTTTTTGATTGAATACAAGACCGACCAGGTTGATCTTGAGATTTTTCGGCATCAATACATAAAGGTCGAGTTGCGCGCCTTCGATTGCTTTGTTCGATCGGCTGGTAATTACGTTTCCGGCTTTATCGCACGTAAAATAAAAATCTTCTCCGCTTGTATTGATGGGTTTTCCAACGTTCACCGGTGCTGACCAGTTTGTCCAGGTGTCATCGAGACGTGTGGTTTTGTAAATATCCGTCTGGCCTTGTCTGCCAGGGGCTGGTCGTGAGCTGGCAAAGTAGAGTGTCTTCTGATCGGGCGCGATGAAAGGACCAACGTCATCTTGCGGAGAGGTGATCTTCAACATGACAGGTTTTGTCCACGACCCGTCAGGTTGCGCATGGCTGATATAGAGGTCGCTCGCGATGCTTCCGTCTTTTTCACTGAAATAAATGATCATGTGCTTCTGATCGCCCGACATCGTGGCGCCATAAAATCTGCCTTTGTTCATGTTCTTGAAGTCTTTCACGCTGAGTTCGCGCAAAGATCCGCCCGGGCTAACCAACGAAAATCCCTTTTCGCCTTTTGATCGCCCGCCTTTAATGAAGAGCGTGCCGTCATCAAACACAGTAAAGAGTTGATTGTATGGATGAACGTTGAATGGAGAGGTTAAATGTTGCGCAGCGCTCCACGCTCCGGTCTCATCTTTTTTCGACATCCAAATGTCCTGCGAGTCGTCTTTACCGGTTGTGTTTTCGGGATGATTTTGTACAAAGAAGTAAAGGGTGTTTCCATCGGGTGAAACTACGGGCGCAGCTTCGTGATGGAATGTGTTCACAGTTTTATCCATCTTCACGAGTTCGTAACGTCCCGACATTTGTTGCGCGGAAACAGAAATCGAAACTACAAGGAAACAAACCGGTAAGAGTGTCTTCATGGTATGGGGATTGGCTTAGTCGATGGTAAATTTAAAGGTTTACACCGAATTCCTGAAACATGCTGCCACACCTCATGGCAGACAAGCAGCCAATGCACATATTTCTCGATGGGTGAACTGCAGCGGTAGCGTGAACTATAAAATTCCGCGACCGCTCAACCAAATTGTAACGAGTACGATGGCCAATGCAAGCGTATTGAAAATGAACATGCGCTTGTGTTTTGCCTGTGCGTCAGCCATTTTCTTCGAGGTTGTGCGTGCAATTGTAATGAGCGCGATGGCAATGATCATGGCCGTGCTGTGTTCCACCAACCAGTAGCGTGTTGATGCATCTTTCATAGCCCCACCGGAGAATTGTACAAATGGACTCACAAAGTAGAGGATCAGGCCGATAAGGAGTTGCGTGTGTGTTGAGATAAAAAGGAACAGGCTGCCGCGATTGTCCCATGCTGTGTACGGGCGTTTTCCCAACAATCCCGTCAATGATTGTATAATTACGATGACCAGAAAAGCCAGAACGAGATAGCGAAGAAAAGAATGGGTGTGGAGCAGGCCGGTATACATATTCGTTTTTTGAGGCAAATTAGTGCGTGTCTGTCAAATGCAAAAATCGATGTTTCATTTTAATTGAATTTTCAGAATCGCTTGATATTTTTGGCGTTGAACCCACAGCATGAAATACGTCCTTTGTTTTGCTTTCGCACTGATCACGTGGTCAGGATTTTGCAGATCTAACATGGAATCGCCTCCGGATACCGTTAAAGTTGGCGCGTACGTGATCAGCGTTCATGACATCAACTTTCATGAAAAGCAATACACGGTGAGATTCTGGTTGTGGTTCCTGCACAATAATTCCACCTTTGATTTTTCAAAACAGCTCGACATTCCCAATGCCAAGTCGATCGATTTCGAAGAACCCATCATCGATTCGGTCGATGGCAAAGCGTGGGTGATCATGAAAATGAAATGTGTGATGAAGCAGAACTGGAGTGTGCATGATTTTCCTTTCGATGAGCAGCATATCAAGATCGAGATCGAGAACACGCTGTTCGACAACACAAGCCTGGTCTTTATTCCCGATATTGAAGGCAGTAAGTTTGACGAGAAGGAAGCCATCGATGGCTGGACGATCTCGAACTTCAAAGTCGTTGAATCGGAGAACGACTACGAAACCGGGTTTGGAGACCCGCGTCCCGGACGCAATGCCGCTGTGTTTTCTCAGTTTGTTATCCAAATGAAACTCGAGCGACATGCATGGGGATTGTTTGCAAAAATATTCATCGGAATGTATATCGCATTCCTCATTGCCATCATCAGCTTTACGCCACACCCATCTGAACTCGAACCTCGTTTTGGTTTGCCGGTCGGTGGTTTGTTTGCAGCGGTCGGTAATAAATACATCATCGATTCGATCATGCCGGAGTCTTCTGCATTCTCGCTGGTGGACACGCTCCACGCCCTGACGTTCATCGCGATTCTCGCCACGCTGACGATCTCCGTTGTGGCCTTGAGACTTCATGATAACAACCAAACGGAAAAAGCACTTTCCGCAAATCGCAAATATTCACGCATTGTCGTGGCGGGTTACGTGATCCTCAATCTCATATTTATAGCGATAGCACTTTTCTGACCGGTATCCACTGCTATAATTCCTCTGGCTTTTCTCCGGGGAGGTTGCTACCTTCCTTCCTTTCAAAAAAAGCCATTATGAGATCCATCATCGTTGTATGTCTAACCATGCTTTGCGCAATGGTTTTTGCGCAGGAAAATATTTCTTATCAGCGTCCACCGGATGATATTGCGAAACTCGTTGAAGCTCCTTTGACTCCGGGTGTTGTCATGTCGCATGATAATGCATTCATGGTATTACTCGAACGTTCCGATTATCCTTCTATTGAAGAACTATCGCGACCGGAATTGCGCATCGCTGGATTACGAATCAACCCTGATAACTTTGGGCCAAGCCGCGCAAACTATTCCATCGGCATCAAAGCAAAACGGCTTGCAGACAACAAAGAGTTTGAGATCAGCGGGCTTCCTTCTCCATTGCTGATCAGCCAGGTGAGTTTTTCGCCCGACAGCAAAAAATTAGCATTCATGCAAAACGGCCCTGACAAGATCGAATTGTGGGTCATCGATATGACAACGTTCGGGGCTACACGCATTTCTGAGCGGAGGGTCAACGCAATTTTCGGAGGAACGATGAGCTGGCTGCCCAATTCGCAACAGCTCGTGTTTTCTGCAGTGCGAACTAACCTCGGAAAGATGCCTGAAAAATCACGTGTACCTGTCGGACCAGTCATTGAGGAAAACCTCGGAAAGAAAGCACCCAACCGTACCTATCAAGACCTGCTGAAAAACGCTTACGATGAATCGCTCTTCGACTACTATGCAACATCCGATATCATATTGAAAGACCTCAATGGCGGAGAAAAAACGCTTGCGTCAGGTATCCACTCCGTTGTGAGTCCTTCACCGGACGGAAACATGATCCTTGTAAAAGCTATTCATCGACCATACTCATATATCGTTCCGTTCAATCGTTTTCCACAGCAGGTCAAGGTCATTGACACGAATGGAGCCGTTGTAAAAGATGTGATCGACATTCCATTGACCGATAATATTCCGAATGGCTTTAATGCAGTTCAAACCGGGCCACGCAACCATGCATGGAGAGCTGACTTGCCATCGACTTTGTATTGGGTTGAAGCACAAGATGGCGGTGATCCGAAGAACAAAGCTGACATTCGCGACAAAGTATATCAGCTTGCTTCACCGTTTACTGCGGCTGGTGAAGAACTCATTAGCTTGCCGTTGCGATTTTCAGGAATCACCTGGGGAACAAATAACCTCACATGGGTCTATGAATTCTGGTGGAATGATCGGAAAGAACGTGCGTATCAACTAGACCCGACTTCAAAAAACAAAAAGGTTATCGTTGAAAAATCTTCGGAAGATGCTTACAACGATCCAGGGTTCGTCCTCACGGCTCCAAATCAGTTCGGTCGATACGTGATGCTCGTCAAAGACAACAATGTATTTTTATCCGGAGACGGTGCATCCGCTGAAGGCGACCTGCCGTTCCTGGACAAAATGGACCTAAAGACCGGCAAGAAGACGCGACTGTGGCGTTGTGAGGCTCCATACTATGAGCGCGTGATCAAACTCACGGATCCAAAAAAAGTTACATTCATTACTTCGCGCGAGTCGCTGACTGAAAATCCGAATTATTATCTTCGTACAGCAGGATCTTCCAAGCTAACCCAACTCACTTCCTTCCCGCATCCCTATCCGCAGTTGAAGGACGTGAAGAAACAAGTACTGAAATACAAACGCGCGGATGGCGTTGACCTCACGGCCGACCTCTATTTGCCTGCGAATTATAAAAAGGAAGATGGTCCGCTTCCTACATTCTTTTGGGCGTATCCGGTCGAATTCAAATCCAAAGCTAATGCAGGACAGGTGAAAGGCTCCTTGTATAGTTTTCCTCGCATAGGGTGGGGAAGCCCAATCTTCTGGGTGACTCGCGGTTACGCCATTCTCGACAATGCGTCTATCCCTATCGTTGGCGAAGGAACTGCTGAGCCCAATGATACCTACGTTGAACAGCTTGTCTCCAGTGCCAAAGCCGCGATCGACTATGCAGCTGCAATGGGAGTTACAGATCCAAATCGTGTTGCTGCCGGTGGACATTCGTACGGAGCCTTCATGACTGGTAATCTTCTTGCACACAGCGATCTTTTTAAAGCTGGAATTGCGCGAAGCGGGGCATACAACAGAACGCTTACGCCATTTGGTTTTCAGTCGGAGGAACGCACGTACTGGGAAGCACCGAAAGTTTACTTCGACATGTCACCGTTCTCGTTTGCCGATAAGATCAAGGAACCTTTGCTCATGATCCATGGAGAAGCAGACGACAACACCGGCACGTTTCCGATCCAGTCCGAGCGCTTTTATAATGCGATCAAAGGCCACGGAGGTGTTGCGCGGTTTGTGCTGCTGCCCTATGAGAGTCATGGATATCGCGGAAAGGAATCCATTTTGCACATGCTTTGGGAAATGGACAAGTGGCTGGAAAAATATGTAAAACAAACCGGCACGGATAAATTATCCGGAAGCCGATAGGTAAAACATGCATTTCATCAAGTAACCCCGGCTATTGGTCGGGGTTTTTATTTTGTTTGATAAGGGTTGTTTAATTTTCTATTCTAAAGACTGTGTTATGAAGCGTATATTTTTGCTCTTGATCGTGCTAATTTCTCAGGTTGCAGTTAGTCAAACACTTCAATTGAAATGGAGCACCGATACCCTGTTACGCATTCCGGAATCTGTTTTATTCGATGCGAAAGCCAATGTACTTTATGTGTCGAACATCGTGGGTAAGTCGAACGAAAAAGATGGAAACGGGTTTATCTCCAAATTATCGCCTGACGGAAAGATCATTTCATTGCAATGGTGCGCCACCGGACTCAACGCGCCAAAGGGAATGGGGATCTCCGATGGCAAATTGTTTGTTGCCGATCTGACTGGTGTTGCTGTTATCGATCTCGGTACCGGAAAAAATCTGAATCGATATGAGCTGGATGGGGCGCAATTTTTGAACGATATCACGGTTGACAAGAAAGGAAGGGTCTACGTCTCTGATTCGCAAACCGGAAAAATTCATTTGATCGATGACAATAAAACGGATGTGTACTTTGATGGCAGCAAAGATTTCAAACGTGTGAATGGTTTGCTGGCGCTTCAGGACGGATTGTATGTGGCGGATGCAGGGAGTGGTGTAAACTACAAGCTCGACAACAACAAGCAGCTGACAAAATATACCGAGACTGCCCTGGGTGCTGATGGAATTGTTGCGCTGGGAAAGAATGAATACATCGTGTCGAGCTGGGGAGGCGAAGTCTATTTTGTTGATGCGAATGCGAAAGCCACGAAATTGCTGGACACTAAAGATCAAAAGTTGAATTCCGCAGATGTTGACTACAACCAGAAGACGCACACGCTTTTTGTGCCAACATTCAATGGCAACCGCGTGATGGCCTACGATTTCAAACGATAACCAAAAATGAAACCCATGTCATTTCTCAGTATTTCCATATTGCTCGCATTTTTTTCATGTGGTGAAAAAAGTAGCGCAACAATTGAAGGAGAAGTCTTTCAGTCTGGCAGTCAAAAATTCACGGTTGAAAAAATCACGACCGACCTGAAGAATCCGTGGGGCATCGCATTTCTGCCAGATGGAAGAATTCTCGTCACAGAGCGTGCGGGCGAGATCCGGATCGTGAAAGATGGCAAGCTGCTCTCCGAAAAAATTGTTGGCGTTCCTGCGGTTTATGAAAACGGTCAGGGTGGTTTACTCGATATCCAGCTTCATCCGGACTATGCCAGGAACGGCTGGATCTATATTACCTATGCAAAGCCAGGCAAGGGCGGTGGTGCGACAACTGTAGCCCGCACAAAGTTGAACGGAAACACATTCACCGAATTCACTGATCTTTTTTCTGCACAACCCTATGTGAATTCGGGGGCACACTTTGGTTCCCGAATTGCATTTGACGGAAACGGATACATGTTCATTTCATGCGGTGAGCGAGGCACCATGTCCAACGCACAGAAATTGAGCAATCACCTTGGGAAAGTAATTCGACTGCACGATGATGGCCGCGTACCAACTGATAATCCGTTCGTAAATACAGCTGGTGCGAAGCCGGAGATCTGGAGCTATGGGCACCGCAATCCGCAAGGAATGATCTACGACAAGGAAAATAATTTATTGATCGAGCATGAGCATGGTCCGCGCGGAGGAGATGAGATCAACATCGTTCAGCCGGGAAAGAATTACGGATGGCCGGAGATCACGTGGGGAATTGACTATGATGGTACCAGGATCTCAGACAAAACAAGCAAACCCGGAATGGAGCAACCCATTTGGTATTACGTTCCCTCGATCGCACCCTGCGGAATGGTGAAAGTCACGAGCGACAAATATCCCGGATGGAAAAATAACTTATTGATCGGTGCGCTTGCCCTCCAGCATATTTCACGCGTGGAGGTTCAGAACGGAAAATACGTTCGCCATGAAAAGCTGCTTCAGGACTTCGCAAGATTTCGCGCCTTGGCACAAAGTCCCGATGGATACATTTATGCTGCAACCGAGAGCCCCGGAACATTGATCAGGCTTGTGCCGGAAAAATAGTTTGAGCTTTTTCGAGGGGACGAGAATTGAGGAGTTGTGTTCGTTTAGATTTCCAACCTTTGATCGTTTGACGTTGTCTAACCAGTGCAACGTTTCGATCAACCGTATGAAAAACCTAAGACCCTTTCTCATCCTCTTCACATTAACTGCATGTGATAACCTCGAGTCAAAGCACAACATCGGGCATTTTTCGGAAGAAGTAAAAAACTTCACGGAAGTGAATTCATCCTACGATGACTACAACTCCACATCACCGGTGATAAGCGATGAACGGCTATTGTACTTTTCCTCGAACCGAAATACGCAGGGAGGTACATTTGATATTATCGGAGACCATATTTCTATACTCTGGCAGAAACAAGAGGGCAAGCTTACCATTGATGCAGATGTCGTGTATGCTGTCAATGATGTACTGCAGAAAGCCAATACGCCAGCCAATGAATTTGGTCCGTTCTCCATTCCATTTCACGAATGGACTAATAGTGGTGATGTGTTGACTGAAATACTTTTATACTCCAGTGACCAAAACGGGACGAGTGATATTCGCTTTGTTTCAAAAATAACAGAGAACGATGTGCATGGTGCATTGTCAAAGAAAACGGTTTCCGAAGCACAGCCGATCAATTTTTTAAATAGCGACTACAACGAACTCTATGCGACCTTGTATGGAAAAGGATTTTACGGCTCCGATCACTATGACAGCTCCCCTGGAGGAATAGAGAATCTGGTCTATTGCTCCGATGCATCCGGCAACTATGATATTTATGAAGTTTCGCTCGGATCAACGCCAATCCAAACGCCTGCAGCACTCATGGATGCGTTGACAAGCTCCAATGAATCTGAGAAAGTACGGCTGCCGGTAAACTCGGATCAGGATGACAAGTGTCCTTATGTTATTGCAAATTTCATGGTATTTGCATCCAATCGCGCAGGCGGTTTTGGAGGATACGATCTCTACTATTCGATCAAAATAAATGATGCATGGTCCGATCCTGTGAACTTTGGTGACCGCATCAACACGTCTTCCGATGAATTCCGTCCGATCTTGATCTTCAATACACAATTTGATAATCACCTGATGATATTCTCATCAAACCGACCAGGCGGAATGGGAGGCTTCGATCTCTATTATTCGGGAATTCCTCAGATCATCGCGTATGGATCTGGCGATTGATCTGATCTGTCCACTACAACAATCGGTCAATTCCCCATCATTACAAATGCGCCCCAGTAGTAAGGCTCTTTATATTTTTCCATCAGCTGAACTTGTGCCTGCTTGAAAGCTTTTTGTTTGTTGCCAAGCTTGATCCAGTTGGTGTAAAAATTGGTCATCAGCTGTTGAGTGGCAGCGTCATCAACTTTCCACAGGCTCATGATCATCGCCTCTGCACCGGCAACAAGAAACGCGCGCTGTAGTCCGTAAACACCTTCTCCGGCTTTCACATCCCCGAGCCCCGTTTCGCACGCACTTAAAACGATCAAACTTGTTCCCTGCAGATTCAGGTTCATTGCCTCATACGCAGTGAGCACACCGTTGTCGTTGCTTTCAAGATTCGGCATGGCGGCTCCGCTTACGGTTTTCGCAGCGCCAGCCAGCATCAGCCCCGAGCGCAGCAACGGATTGTCGTTTGCGTTTTCAAGGTTCACACCAAAACCCGATGACTCTTTCTCCACATCTTTGAGAAAATATCCATGCGTAGCGATGTGAACAAGTGCAGGACCTTTGAGTGCCTTCACATTACTTTCGCTCGCAGAATTCTGTGTCAATTGATTTACCTGGTACCCGGCAGTTTTGAGGATCTTTGAAATACCTTCGATCTCTACTTTCGTTCCGGGGAGCGGATTGATGCCCGAACCACCATACTCAGGAAAACCTAACAGCGTTGCAGTCTTCTTAGGAGCCGTCACTTTTTTGGATTTGATCGCGATCAGGTCTTTTGAATTCCCCAGGATGGCGAGATCATATTGATTGATAAGGTAGCTTGCCCCTTTTTTCTTCAGCGTGTTCAGGTTAAGCTGATTGTAAACTCCGTCCGGAGAAACAAAGAGATTTTTCTTTCCAGCCAGCGCGGGTTCGATCTTCGACCAATATTGATCGAAGGAGTATTCATCTTCGATCCTTTGTTGTACGGCATTTCGGTAATATTTGGAATAACGCCCCTCGAGTTGCTGCCCGTTATCGAGCATGATGGCAGTTGGCAGCGTTGATCCTTTGGTAAGAATAAGGGCAAGGTAACGCGAGTCGTGCGTAAATTTTTGTTCGTATACACGCATGCGCAGAAATTCAACCACTGCTTCGGTGTCCGATAACAGATCGCGGATCTGCTTGTAGCTGGTCCTGGATGTTGAATAACCCTGTGAAAAATCTTTTGAACGCTCCGACAATTGTTTTTCCATGCCGTTAGCCGCGCGTTCCAGGGAGTCGAGATTGATCTTTTGTTCCTTCAGTTCTTCTTTTGAATAAGCATAAAGCCGGGCAAGATTTTCTTTCTGGTCGATCCATGATACGTAATCACGGATGAGCTGTGCATCGCCACTATTGAAAATGCTTTGTTTCACTTTGTTGGTTGTGCTCAGCAGCAATGCTTTTGTAGCGATATGATAGTCGTAAAGGTCTTCGAGGATGTTTTTGTTTGATGCGCTGATGTCAACCGCAAAATTGTAAAAGCGTTGGAATCGCGGTGACAGCACGTCCCAGTACTTCGTTTTTTCCGACTCGCTCATGGGTGGAAAATATCGGTTAATAAAGTCGAGCGAATTGTCCATCACCTCGTGATAGAGTGCAGTTGCCTTCCCGATATTTTTCTGTTTCCAGTTGAGTATGGCCAGATCTTCCTGCGACTGTACATATAACGGATGTGTTTTGCCCAGTACTTCTTCACGAATGCCCAGCACTTTTTCGAGCAACGGGGTCGCTTCTGCGTAACGTTCCTTGTAGCGGTAGAAATTGCCGAGATCGCTGGTGGCTTTCGCGAACGCAATGTTATTCTCTCCAAAGTTCGATTTGTAGATCGCGGTTGATTTTTTCAGAAGCTCTTCAACCTTGTCTTCTTTATTCATCACCAGGTATAGTGCCGCCTGGTTGTTGAGCATGCTCGCGAAGTCGGGATTATTTTTTCCGAGTCGTTTTTCCATGCCCAGGTAAATAGCTTCAGCTTCCTGGTACTTTCCCATTTGCTGATAGAGCAGTGCGAGGTTTGACAGGAATTTCAAGTGATTGGCAGACTTACTGCTTTGAAGTTTCTCGGCAATGATGATGGCATCTTTGAGAATTTTTTCGGCTTCCGAATATCGCCCGATCGCCTGGAATAACATGGCTTGGTTGTTAAGAACGATCGCGTATTGCATCCCGGCCTGCAGATTATTTTGTTGAAGGATCGAAAGCGCGGAGCCAAGAGATTTTTCCGATTCGTTGAAACGCCCCAGGTTATAATGGAGCACGCCATAGTTGTTGAGCGATGCTGCGACTCCCGGATTGTTTTCACCGAACTTGGTTTTTCGCATGTCGAGTGCTTCTGCCGTGAATCCCTCTGCCTGGGTAAAACGTCCCATGGTGGCGTACAATAAACCTTCGTTAGAAAGGGTCTTGATGTAGCCAATATCATCCGTGAGGCCGGCTTGCTCGTAAGTGCTCTTGGCGGAATTGAAGCGCTTTTCTGCCATTGCAAATCTTCCGTAACCATAAAGCAGCTCGCCCGATTGCCGGCTCGCGCGTGCTTTCTCTTCATCGGTGAGTTCGGCATTTTTCATGAACGAGGAACCGATCCCATAAGCGGACGATGCCTTCGCAGCAAACTCACCTTTCTCCTTCACATTGAAGAGTCCGGAGTTATCACTCAACAAGATGGCGAAATCGAAATCTGACGAATCGAATTCAGCACGTGCCTTATCCATCTGGCTCATCGCGAAAGTTCCGGCCTTGCTTCCCGCTTTTTGAAGATTTTCTTTTGATGCCAGATTTTTTGCTTTGTTCTTCAGGTTTTCAAGCACTTGAGCACCAGACGCAGATGCAATGCACACGAATACCAACAGGCAAATAGTTCTCATATCAGTTGTTTGGATGTCAAAGTTAATAAACCGGGTATAAAAAAATGAAAGCCCCTTATAGAGGCTTTTTTCTTTTTCACAATGAGGAGCGCGATCTAAAAATTGTCGCATTCCCGGTAGGACTTGATCACAGCAAGTTCTCCTTCTTTTCCAGATTGGGCATTTCCGTGTTCCATGCCCCACACTCCGCGATAACCTTTATTATAAGCAAACTTGAAAATGTTGCGATAGTTCATTTCCCCCGTGCCTGGTTCCTTTCTGCCTGGATTGTCACCGATCTGAAAATAAGCGATCTCATCCCAGCACCGTTCGATGTTGCTGATGATATTTCCCTCGTTGCGCTGCATGTGATAACAGTCGTAGAGAATTTTGCATGAAGGACTGCTTACGGCTTTGCAAAGTGCATAGGTTTGATCGGAAGTGCGCATGAAGAGTTCGGGAGTATCGCTCAGCGGCTCGTCCCGCTCTTCGAAGTCCTCTTCATAAAGGGTGGCAAAACCTTCGGGGGGAAGTCCGGGTTCCGGCGCGTGAACCCAGATCAGCCGATTGGCCACAGGACTGGAGTCTTTCAGAAGTGTGGTGGCGGCCTGCACCAATCTG
>CBHROW010000065.1:0-18431 GCA_966080355.1 uncultured Chryseosolibacter sp. | reverse complement strand
TAGTTAGAAAATCCTGAACAATGTTGGGGTAGGAGGTTGCAATATTTTTCCCCTGCAGCCATTCTGTGCCTTGAAAATTTTCACCGCGTGGAACCGCAATTGAAAGCCTGCACTTCGCAAAATCGAGACGCTTCACAATGTGATTTTTTTTTCTTTTTTCGACCACAATATTTTCGCCCACAATGCCAATATCCGCCACACGATCTTCGATGTATTGCGGGATGTCATCATCGCGAAGGAAGAGCACTTCCACCGGAAAGTTACCCGCAATCGATTTGAGCTGATCTCTTCCATTGCTGAATGAGAGCCCACTCTCTTTCAGGAGATCAAGCGAG
Source organism: uncultured Chryseosolibacter sp. (assembly GCA_966080355.1). Classification (GTDB taxonomy): domain Bacteria; phylum Bacteroidota; class Bacteroidia; order Cytophagales; family Cyclobacteriaceae; genus Chryseosolibacter. The sequence goes on along the minus strand of CBHROW010000065.1, from coordinate 18,096 downwards.
CCTTCCTGCAAGCGGCCGGATTTTTGGATCGCAATTCTAAGTCGTGTTTCCATAGTCGTTAAATAAAAAAGGCCTGTCATTGTGTGACAGGCCTCTGAATTTTTTTATAAAAAATCAAAATAATATCCAGCCACACATCGTGTTGTTTGCATGATGATGGTGGTGAAGGCTTATGTTGATTGTCTGCTTCATGTAAATAGTGAGGCTAAATAAGCCAAATGTTCTCGAAAAATCAAACCCTGACACTTCACGCCATCGAGAATAGGTTCGTTAAACGGCTGAAAAGTCTATCATTTGATTCAAAACAACGATTGCAGTGCATTTGGAAAAATTTCCGCGATCATGGGTGTAAGAATATCGAAATAAGAAACAATGTTTACTTTTGACCCATGAAGCTGAGGATGGTCTTTGGACTGCTGTCGATCATTGCACTGCTCTCGTGCGACTCGCGTGAGAACAAATTGCAACGCTTTTTGATGCAAGGCAATGACATGGTGTCCAAGCAAAATTTTCAGGATGCCAGGCGCTACTACATCGAAGCACTCAAGATTGATTCCTGTTTTGCCGATGCATGGAACAACCTGGGCACTCTATATTATAAAGAGAAGGAGTTTGGGCAGGCTTTGGACAGCTACAATAATGCGCTGCAGTGTGATCCTTCGTTCAGAGACGCGCAACTCAACCGGGCGAACACCCACTACGAACTGAATAATTTCAAACTTGCGCTTGATGACATCAATGGTTATGCACAATCGCATCCTGATACGTTTGTAGTTCATTTCTCACGTGGTCTCATCTTTACGAAACTGAGTGAATTCCCGTCTGCGGAACTATCGTTCAAAAAAGCACTTGCGCTCGCACCCGATAACCTTGAAATATTGATCAACCTGGGAACGGTTTACTTTTACAAAAAGGAATATGATTCAGCGCGGACAACCCTGTACCACGCGATGGAGATCCAACCCAATGAGCCGAATGTATTCAATGCCCTGGCTTTGATCGAAGCGGAAGTTGGGAATCTCGATGAAGGGATGCGGCAGATCAATCGCGCGCTCGAATTGCGCGGGAACGACCCTTACTTCCTCAATAACCGAGGTTACATTTTGTTGTTGAGTGGCAAACCTGACGAAGCTCTGGCCGATATTGATAAAAGTATTGGAGAAGATCCTTACAACGCGTGGGCTTACCGGAACAAAGGCATATACTACTTGCTAAAGAAAGACGCAGATCAATCGCTGCGATTGCTTGAACGTGCTTCCGAATCGGATGCCACCGTTGCGAAGCTTGATTACTTCCTTGGGAAGGCTTATGCACTAAAAGCTGACCACAAACGTGCATGTGATTTTTTTCAGAAAGCATTGGATCATGGCGACATCTCTGCCGCGGAGGTGGCGAGGTTGTGTGGAAAATAATCCCATGCTCAGCGGTGTAATGGGAAAATTGGTTAATGCAGCCTTTAATATTTACCGCTAGTCGACTCTTTTGTCGATTCGGTCTTTAATCCAGGTGGCCACAAGCTTTTTTATCAAATCCCTTCCAACTTTTTTCTATCATTGGGCGTCTAACGGACATTACCCTCCTGGCCAAAGCCATTGAAGCACTAACTATTTTTTATCTATGGAGATCATCGTTCTGTTTTGTGTTGCCCTTTTTGTTCTGGGGTTCATGTGGTATTCGCTGATCGCTTATTTCCGCAAGAAGATGCGCTGAGTAAATGAAAAAAAGAGGGACTTAGATCCCTCTTTTTTTACACGGGTTACGATTTCAGTTTCTGCGGAGGCAATGGTCCTTGCCAGAGAATGTTAACGATCATCCACTTCCCATCGTATTTTGCCAGCTGAAAATAGTCTGTTCCCCAATGTGCGGTGAGTTTTGCGCTCGCGGTTTGGTCTTGAACATCGAAGATCTCGATCTTCTTCACGGCATCTTTCGGTAACCAACCCTTGGCATTCCATTTGGATGCCAGGTCCACCAGCTGGTCAAAAGTCATCTGACCATCATAAGCGTATTCGGTTTTATCCTTGCCTTTCCAGAAACCTTTTTTCATCAATTCAGGATGAACTGATTTTTTGATGCGGTCGGGTTGTACAAGATACAAGCCATCGACATAATCTTCGACAGCTGCATAAACAAGTTCGCGATCGGTTTGGCCCGCGACATCGAGCGTGAGCATCAGCAAACAGACGCAGGCGAGAGTTGGTAACGTTTTCATATTTTCTGTTTATCGAAGGGTAGAGCGTAATTTTCCGCGTGATGAGTTCTATTCGGTTCGTAATGCATCGACTGGATTCGCCATGGCAGAGCGGATCGCTTTCATCGCAATGGTTAACATGGCGATCGTCAGGGCAGTGCCGATGGCTATCACATAAACAATTGCTGTCAGCGAAACGTGATAGACAAAGGTCTCGAGCCATTCTGACATAAAGTAATGGGCGATGGGTATGGCAATTACGCACGATATAGCGATCAACGTCATAAACTCTGACGATAGCATTCTTACGATGATGAGCACGGATGCACCGAGAACTTTGCGAATTCCGATCTCCTTGGTCCTGCGCTCCACCGCGTAAGACACCAGGGAGAATAATCCAAGGCACGCGACCACGAGCGAAATTGCGGAAAATGCTGTGAACACCTTCGAGAATCGTTGCTCCGCTTCATACTGTGAGGCTACGCGCTGTTCCGCGAATGCAAACTGAATCACGCTGTTCGGAAAATACTTTTTCCAATAGCGCGTAGCCAACGCTATACTTTCAGATGGACTGGCATCAATGCGAATTGCGATATTTGAAAATTGCCCGTGCACCATCATCATGCATGCGGGTTCGACTTTATGCTGAAGGGAGTTGTAGTGAAAATCTTGTACGACTCCGATGACGGCTCCTTCCATGCCATTCATATGAAACTTGCGTCCGATCGCATCTTCAGGTTTCTTGTAGCCGAATATCCGCGTGGCAGCTTCGTTGATAATAAATGAAGCGGTGTCGCGCTGGCCGGGGAGGAAGTTTCGTCCGGCAAGTATTTTCATCCGGTAGGTATTGATGTATTCCGGATCGATCCTCAATCGCTGCATGGTTGCGCTCACCATTTTACCAGTCATGTCCTCGGCTACAGCCACGGAATTCCCCAAGCCACCTGCGATCATGCTGTTGGCAGTGGCAACGCCCTTAACGACTGAATTCGACTTCAAGTCATTTCGAAAGGCTTCTATTGCGGAAAACACTTCCTCGCTGCCATTCACCCGCATCACGATCAGATTGTTTTTGTCAAAGCCAAGATCTTTTTCAGTGATGAACCGGAATTGCAATTGCACCACAAGTATCCCTGTGATCAAAACGATGGTAATGCTGTACTGAACAACGACCAGTACTTTTCTCAGCCATGCAGCTGATTGCCGTCCGTTGTAAATCCCTTTCATCATTCGAACGATGTTGAACCCTGATAACGCGAGCGAAGGGTAAAGTCCGGAGGCGATCCCCACAAACGAAGCTATACCAAACATAGCGGCAAACGTTATGACGCTATACAGATTCGTCAATCGTGATCCCGTGATACTTTCGAAAAATGGTTTTGCCAGTTCGATCCAGGCGATTGAAACCACCATTGCAGATATTGCCAGCAGCCACGATTCTACAAGATGCTGTACCATGAGCTGGTTCCGCTGTGCTCCCAGCACCTTGCGAATTCCAACTTCCTTGCCGCGCTCGGTTGCATAGGCTGTTGATAGGTTGATATAATTGATACAGGCGAGAACCAGTACGATAAAACCAATCGCGCTGAAAATCAAAATGAATGTGAAATTGTTTGTAGGCTCGATCTCGTATCGGAGCGATGAATGCAGGTGAATTTCATCCAATGGCTGCACAAAATATTCATACTTGATATTGCGCTGCCTCATTCGTTCGCCAACGTACTTCTCCAGTAGTTGTGGTAATTTTGCCTCCACATTTCGAATGTCCGCCCCTTCGTGCAGAAGGAAGTACGTGTAATAACCGTTTTGGAACCACTGATAAGCTTTCGTTATTTCAGGATCGGCAACTTCAATGGTATTAAATGAAAAAATGCAGGAGTATTTGAAATGCGAATTTTCAGGGCAGTCTTCAATCACGCCAGTTACTTTATAATCGATGCCGTTACCGGGATCATAAAGCACAATATGCAACGCTTCGCCCATAGGGTCTTTTTCTCCAAAATATTTTCTCGCTATACGCTCACTGATAACAATGGAGTATGGATCTGAAAGCGCGGTCCGGGGGTTTCCTTTCAGCAACTTGAAATCGAAGATATCGAAGAAGGAAGGATCAGCGCCAACGATCCAGTCCTCGACAAATTGCTTGTCATTGTATTTGACAACTGCATCATTTTCATCAAGTCGGACAACGCGTTCGATTTCGGGAAGATCACTCAATAACGCAGGGCCCAGGGGAACTGGCGTGACAGCTTGCTCCATGTTGTCGGACTCGGATTGAAACTTTCCGGCCACGCGGTATATGCGGTCAGCCTTCGTGTGAAATTTATCGAAGCTTAACTCTTGTTGTACCCAGAGTGCGATCAACATAAAGCACGCGAGTCCGACAGATAATCCAAAGATGTTCATGGACGTATAAGCGCGATTCTTTAACAGGTGTCGAATGGCGCTGGTGAAATAGCTTCTGATCATGATGCTTGATTATTCATTTCGGAGTGAATTTACAGGATTGGCGATTGCAGCACGTATGGAACGAAGGCTGATCGTGAGCAAAGCTATAATAACGGCAATGGACGCAGCGCTAATAAAAATTCCCGGGGTCATTGGAATCCGGTACGCGAAATCGCTCAGCCATTGATTCATAAGGTACCAGGCTATGGGAATTCCTACAACGCAGGCAATAATTACCAGGGCGAGGAACTCTGTTGAGATCATTCGCACAATGCTGTTGACCGATGCGCCAAGAACTTTGCGAATGCCGATCTCCTTGGTTCTGCTTTCGATGGAGTAGGAGACGAGTGCAAACAACCCCATGCACGCGATGAGTACAATGATACCCGAGAATGCAAGAAATGTTTGCCCACGTTTCACATCCGCTTTGTAAAAATTCTCGAAAGTTTTGTCGAGAAATGTATATTCAAGAGGGTTGTTCGGGTCGATCTTGTTGTTTACAGCGCGGAGTTTGTCAATGGTTGAAGGCCAGTCGCTAGTACGGACGCGCATCGTGTAGTAGTCGATTCGCTGGATGGGTGTGTTCGGTGCTGCAAAGATCAGCGGCATCATCGCCTGCCTGAATGATTCAAAATGAAAATCCTCGACAACACCGATGACTTCAGCACGGAATGTCCTATCGAGCTGGTTGATGCTACCACCCCAGCGCACCTTCGGTATCTCGATGATCTGACCGATAGGATTTGTCAAACCCATATCTTTAACGGCCAATTCGGTCAAAAGAATTTTTGTCGAGTCGGCAGATCCGGCTACGAAGTTGCGTCCTTCGAGAAGTTTGATCTGATACGTGCTTAAAAAATCGTTGTCGATACCCACGAAGATCGATTCCCGGCTTTCCGATGAACCTGCGACATTGGCGGTTGCGATCGGAAATGTTTTCCATTCCCCGGGAACACGCGTTGAAGTCGAAATGCTTAGTACTTCGGGTATGTTTGCGAATTCAGATTTAACCGTTTCAAAATTCCTTCTCAAGGGATCGGAGTTGATATCGATCACAAGCAGGTTGTCTACCTGAAAGCCAAGGTCCTTGGTTTGAATGAAACGCAGCTGTCGATAGACGACCAAGGTGGAGGCGATCATCATGATCGAGATGACGAACTGAGCGACTACAAGTAGTTTTCGGACTGGCAACGCACGGTTTCCCACACGCACATCTTTTTTCAGGGCTTCTGCCGGGCGAACTCGTGAAATAATGAATGCCGGATACAATGCCGAGACGATCCCGGAGAAAATTACCGCAGCCGCGATGATCGCAATCCAGTCCCACGACAGGTTGCCGAGCGCAAGTTCTTTTTCAGTGAACGCGTTGACATAAGGAACCAACACCTGAACAGCCGTAATCGCCAGCACCAATGCTTCCCCGGTGAATTGCGTGATCAGCTGGCTTTTCAACGCGCCCAACGTTTTACGCGTTCCAATCTCGCGCGTGCGTTTGTATGCCGCAGCTGTGGAGAGATTCATATAATTCAGACACGCAATCAACAGGATGAGCACCGCAACGCCTGAAAACATGTACAGATAGAATGGCTTCAATCCGTTGGCGTTCACATCATTGCCTTGAATGCCCTCAGAGTACAGGTGCACATCTTTCAAAGGTTGGAGTGTGAATGTGCTGTTAAACGGTTTTTCTCCGCTGTAATTGCTCCTGACGAGGCCGGAGATCTTTTGCTCGAAATTCTTTTGGTCGATGTTATCTTTTGTTTTTATATAGGTGATGAAGGCATTCGAGCTCCAGTCCGAATTCATGAAGTTCGTATACCATGGAAACACCGTTGCCCACGTGCTCTCCGAGAAGAGAATGTCGAATTGAAGGTGAGAGTGTTTCGGAAACGGTTTCATGATGCCGGAAACAATTACTTCGATGGGTTGATCGTTTCGCGTCATGGAAGTCCAGATTCGTTTGCCCATAGCGTCACCGTTGGGGAAATACCTTTTTGCAAGGGCTTCGGAAATGACAACGCGGTCAGGTTCCTTGAGTGCGTTGACCGGGTCACCGGCAGCCAGTGGAAAATTGAAGAATGTGAAAAAATTAGCATCCGCGGTCAGCAGGCGTTCGTAGGCGCGGTTAGCGGGATCATTGCCCATAGTAACCCGGCCCAATGCAGAAATGCGAATGACGTCTTGCGTTTCAGGCAACTGCTTCATCATTTCAGGCGCGATTCGCGCAGCTACCGGGGCGACATTTCGCGTTGATCCATCTTCCATTTTTTCATGCTGGATCACGCGGTAAATATGTGCCGCATCGTGATGAAACATGTCGAATGTCAGTTCATCGTGAAGGTAGAGCGTGATGAGGATGAAACACGCAAAGCCCAATGTCAATCCGAAAATATTGACGATTGAAAAGCTCCTGTTCTTCAGCAGGAATCGTAATGCGATTTTGAGGTAGTTGGATATCATAGAGGCGGGTTATTCATTTTTTAAAACCGAAGCGGGATTTGAGGATGCCGCCCTGAGCGATTGAAAAATTACAGTGAGCGTAGTGATCAACACAACGAGCAAACCTGCCTGAACGAATATCATTGGATCGATGTCGATCTTATAGGCGAATTCACTCAGCCATGAGTTCGCTGCCCATGCGCTGATCGGTATGACAATGGCGAAGGCGATTGCGATCAATGCAAAGTAGCTACGCGTCAATAGCATCAGGAGGGACGGAATTCCGGCACCGAATACTTTTCGAATACTGATTTCCTTCGCGCGTTGATTGACGCTATATTCCACAAGGCCAAACAAGCCGAGGCAGGCAATGAGAATTGCGAAGCCTGTGAACCATCCTAGCAAAGAAGAAAGCTTCTCTTCGTTTTTGTGCATCTTGTTGAAGCTTTCATCGAGGAAACGATATTCAAATGGCCACTCGTGCTCATTCTTTTCCCAGGTGGTTTTCAGATGAGCTATGGTCTCGGCAATGTGATCGGGTTTGATGCGCAATGTCAGCGTGTAGAAGTAATCCGGGCAAATCTGTATGACGAGAGGCCCGATCTTTTCTCTGAAATTCCGGATATGAAAATCTTTCACTACTCCGATAACCTCACCTTTCTTCAGCGAGTCGGCACCCCAACGCTGCCAGTTGATCTTTTTACCGATGGCGTTCTCCGGACTTCCATACCCAAACGCCTTCGCAGCTTCTTCATTAAGAATAAAGCCCTCGCGTTCATCGGTTTTCGAGTCTTTTTCGAATGCTCTTCCCGCGATGATCTTCATGTCCATGGTGGGAATGTAGTCGGCATCAGCGATGATCATACTTGAACCCCACGGCTTGTCAGTGGCGGCATCGATAACGCCATCGCCTGCAACAATATCTCCCGGAAGGCCGTAGCTCAGCGTTCCGCTCACGATGTTGCCATTGTTCATGTATTCGTTTTTGATCGCCTCACGATTGTGGAGCTGACCTCGCGTAAGAGGGATCACGACAAGTTCTTCCTTGTTGAAGCCGAGATCTTTGTTCCTGAGAAAATCGTTTTGTGCGATAACGATCATGGCGCTGATGATCAGAAAGAATGAGAATGCAAATTGCACCACTACCAATGCTTTGCGGAAGAGATCAACATTGGCGGTTTTTCCACCTTTGTTTGCGAGAATATGAGCGGGCCGGAATCTCGATAGATGAAATGCCGGATAAAATCCCGCGAGAAGGCCGATGACAATCGCGCCAACGATGAGCAAAGGCGTGTTTGTTAAGTTGAAGGGATCGCTGATATTTTTTTCTGCAAAGGCATTCAGCGCAGGAAGTACGAGCTCGGTCAGGGCCACCGCCACTCCGAGTGAAAGAAGTGTGAGAATTACTGATTCAAAAACAAATTGAGAGATCAATTGAAGGCGCTGCGCTCCGATCACCTTGCGAACGCCAACTTCCTTCATCCGTTTGATCGATCTCGCAGTAGAGAGGTTGACAAAGTTGAGACACGCGATCACGAGGATAAGGGCTGCCGTCACAGAAAGGATCTGAACGGTTTGAGCGTTCCCTCGTTGAGCGATGTCCCATCCGAAATCAGCTGATTTGAGATGAATGTCGGCCAGTGACTGGAGTTGCGGAATGTAATGGAATCCCTGGGGTTTGGTTTTCGGCCAGGCGTTTTCTTCAACGAGCTTTTGCAGTTTCGATTCGAACGCAATCGGATCCGTTCCTTCTTTCAATGTCACATAGATACTGTATTGCTGATTGATCCAGTTTACAAAGCGGAAGTCGTTCCAGTTCTGAGTCAACGTTGGCATGGAGATCATGTAGCTGATCTTCAAATGCGATGTTTCGGGCAAGTCTGCGATAACTCCGGTGATGGTAAATTCGTTTTTGGATACTTTTATCGGCTTACCGATGACATCGGTTGTTCCAAAATATTTTTCAGCGGTCGTTTTATTCAGGACCACCTGATTTTTCTTACTGAGCGCAGTTAGCGGATCGCCTGCAATAAAATTGATCGAGAGGATCTCGGGAAGTTGTTCTTCTGCATAAATTCCATCCGCTTGTTGAAGTTGTTTTCCGCTGGCTTCAAAAAGATTATCGCCAAAGGTGCTCATGATGCGGGCGATGCTTTCTATTTCGGGAAGGTCTTTTTGGATGAAGGTAGCCATGGGGTACGGCACAACCGCAAGGTTCCCGGTTTCGCCATTGTCGGAGATTCGATAATCATAGATCCTGAATTTTCTCTCGTAGTTGGCAACGTGCTTGTCGAAGCTGAACTCGTCCAGCACAAAAAGCGTGATGATAAAGACGCTTGTCAGACTGATCGACATGCCGAGAATGTTGATGAACGAAAAGAGTTTATTCTTTGAAAGATTCCGGGCGGCAATCTTGAGATAATTGAAAAGCATTGACAAATGAGTTTAGGTATGAACGCAATTTCAATTATCAGTCCAGACTCAAAAGCGCTTTTCCTATATAGGAATGGCCTTTTTCAATTCTCCATTGTGCGCGAATGACCGTTCCCGTTCGCTGGCGGGCATGTCAAAGGCACGGTATTTTTTTAACCTTCAAAAATTGACGACATGAAAAACGCACCTAAACAAAAAGGCGATGAATCGCCTCGCGAAAGAAGAAAGGAAGTCGATCGTGAAAACAAGGAATCTGCAGAACATAAAAATGAAAAGAAACTGCCTGGAGAATATCCGCCAAGCGAGGATATCATGAACAGGCGCGATCAGCAGCGAATGGGAATCGATGTAGAGAATTTTTCGCGGAGAGTTGGAATTGAAAATTTCAATCGCCCGAATGAGCCAGTCGTCAGTAACCCCGAAGATATTTCTGAAGCGCCTATACTGGGGAACGTGGAAGATGCTGAGCAGCCGGCAGCGCGTGAAATGGAGCGCCCTGTCCCAAAAGACATCAATCTTGATGATGACAGCATTCAATTCGCAACGGGTAACGAATCGGACGTCACAAAAGAAGATCTGCAGGCACTCGGCCCCAGGGATCTAAGTCTCGATATGGGTGAAGACGAACAACTTCTCAAGAACAGGGTTTGGCCTGTCGACATGGCTGCAAAGGATCTCGATGTTCCTGGTGCGGAAAATTCCGGTGATGTTTCGGATGAAGCCATCGGTCCTGAAGACGAAGAGAACGACTTCTATAGCCTGGGTGGCGACAGGTTGGAGGATAACATGGAGGGAAAATAGTTAAAAAATAGTTGGCAGTTGGCAAGAAAATAATTGGCAAACAGTGTGCGGAAGGAAAGTAATTGCCACGATGTAATAAGAAAAGAGGCTTCAATTGCTTGAAGCCTCTTTTCTTAATTTATTTAAATCATATGTAATGCCCTTTCGAATCGACTCATTGCCAACTGCCAATTATTCGTTTGCCAATTGCCAACTATTCGTACCTCAGCGTATTCGCTGGATTTGTTCTCGCAGCTCTGATGGTTTGCATGCTCACGGTGAGCAGGGCGATGAGGATTGCTGCAAACGCTGCCACAATGTAAAGCCAGACACTTAATCCGATCTTATACGCAAATGTATCGAGCCATTGATCCATGAAGTACCACGCCACAGGCCACGCAATAACATTCGCGACAAGCACGAGGATAACAATCTCAGATGACAACAGCCTGACGATATTGAATACAGAAGCACCGAGCACTTTTCGGATGCCGATCTCTTTGACGCGCTGCAAGGTGTTGAACGTTGCGAGCCCGAACAGGCCGAGACATGCGATGAGAATGGCCAGGCCTGAAAAAATCGTGAAGAGCTGACCAAGTCGTTGTTCCGCCTGGTAAAGATTTGAGTATTGCTGGCTGAGGAACGCAAATTCAAAAGGCCGATTCGGGATGAAATCCTTCCAAACCTTTTCGATGTGGGCGATCCCTTCCTGCATTTTGTCGCCAGCGATCTTCACGGAGATGCGACTGAAGAAAGGGTTGTTTTGAAAGATCACAGGGTTGATCTGTTCGTGCAGCGACTCAAAATGAAAATCTTTCACAACCCCGATCACATGACCCCTGACACCACCATATTGAAAATCTTTCGTAAGGATATCCTCCGGAGTGCTTTCCAGCATGCGCACGGCAGACTCGTTGAGAATATATGCCAGTGAATCGTCAGTGGCAATGTCTTTTGAAAAGTTCCGCCCCGACACTAAAGGGATCTCATAAGCAGTGAAGAAATCGGTGTCGACATAGATATTTTTCAGTACGATGTTCGTAGCAGCAAGTGAGTCGCCTTTTTGAATTTGAGCAGATCCCTGAGAGTCCAATAGCCTTCCCGTTGGAACGCGGCTTGAACGGGCTACATCGCGGATGGCCGATTGTTTCGTGAGCTCGTTGAAGAAGGCGTCATAGGCGGGAACCAATTCACCAAAGTATCGCAGGGTTACAATCTGATCCTTGTTGTAGCCCAGCTCCCTGTTGTTGAGAAATTGAAGTTGCCTGTAGGTGATCATGGTTGCGATGATCAGAATGATCGAGATCGAGAATTGCGCAACAACGAGGAACCTTCTCAGGCCTCCTTTTCCTTTTACACTTCCCTGCTGGCCTTTCAGAATTGCCGCAGGTTTAAAACCGGAGATGACAAATGCTGGATAAATGCCTGCTAATATGCCAACGATCAGCGCGAAGATCACAAGTCCCGCATAGAGAGAGATGTTGGTGATGGGATTCAAACTCAGCGATTTCAAAGTGAATGAATTCAGCCAGTCGATCGAGAGAAGCGCAAGTGTTGCTGAAATTACAACGGCAAAAAGTGCAATGAGAATGGATTCGCTGAGGTACTGACTTATCAATTGATTCTTGAATGCGCCAACCACCTTTCGCAGGCCTACTTCCTTTGCGCGTTTTGTGGCGCGTGCAGTAGAGAGGTTGATGAAGTTGAAGCATGCGATCATGACGATAAACAGCCCGATGATCGACATCATGTACACATTCCGGATACTGCCATTGGTTTCGATCTCGGAGTCGAGCTGTGAATGTAAATGAATGTCGGTGAGTTTTTGAAGGAAAAGCGTTGTGTATTGATGCGGCTTCACAGCGTTGGGCCCGTTTCCAATCGGAATGTGCTTGTCGAGGAAATCCGGCAATTGAGCGATGGTTCTATCGTAATCGAATCCGTCTTTGACAAGGACGTAGGTTGGAAAAGAGTTGTTTCCGAAATTCGTTTCAAGCCCTCTGCGTCCGTAAATCGTGCTGTCGTTCAATGTCGAGAATGCGACAAGCAGATCAGGATGCCAATGCGATTGGGCGGGAAAATCTTTGAACACGCCATTCACTGTCATGTCGTAGTTGTTGCCAATACGGAATGTTTGTCCGATCGGGCTTTCGTTGCCAAAATATTTATGCGCGGTTCGTTCTGACACCATCAGTGTGAAGGGATCGGTCAATACTTTACTTGCATTTCCTTCGACTACCGGGATCGTGAAGATCTTGAAGATCTCAGGCTCTGCGTAGAACGTATTGTCTTCATACGATGATTTTTTCTCGCGGCCTCCTTCATTGTAGGCAACCGTGAATCTGGTTTGCAAGGTACGCGCTACAACTTCGAACTCCGGAAAATCATTGTTCAGAAGCGGACCGAAAGGCGGAGCGACATGCCCGAGGTGGAGATTCACTGATCCATCCGGAGAAAGGAAATTTCGCGTGACGCGATAGATACGGTCAGCATTTGCATGGTATCGGTCGTAAGACAATTCATCTTTAACGAACACAAAGATCAGCAAGGCGCAACCCATTGCGAGGGCAAGCCCGAAAATATTGATGAAGGAACTGAGCTTGTTTCGAAAGATGGCGCGAAGGGCGACTTTGAAATAATTCCTGAGCATGATATTTTTTATTTTTTGGTGACCGGTAATTTATTTTATTCACTTCTCAATGAGTTCACGGGATTTGCCGATGCAGCTTTTAGTGCACGGTAACTTACGGTAAGCAATGCCACGGCTGTCGATAAGCCTCCACAGAACGCGATCAACAACACATTAAAGTCGATATGGTAAGCGAAAGTCTGCAGCCACTGATTCAGAAAATAGATTGCAACAGGTACGGCCAGAGCGAATCCTGCGATAACAAGTATGAAGAACTGCCGCGAGAGCATCGCAACGATCTGGCCGCTGGAAGCACCAACAACTTTTCTTATACCGATCTCTTTTCTGCGAAGCTCCGTTGTAAATGATGCCAAACTGTACAAGCCGAGACAAGCGAGGAAGATGCCAATCGCTGTAAAGTAAATTACCACCTGTGACAGGCGTTGTTCTTGCCGATAAAGTTGTTGGTAGCCTTCATCGAAGAAGGTAAACGAGAATGGATGTGCAGGGTCGAATTTACTCCACAGTCTTTCGATGTGCGACAGAGTTTCTTCGGTTTGATGGACATCGATCCGGATCGAGCAAATTGAAAACCAACTGCGTGGAGGTTTGATGAAAACGAGTGGACCGATCTTCTCATGCAGGGATCGGAAATGAAAATCTTTCACAACTCCAATCACCGGTGCCACCGGCCTTCCTGCAGCAGGCATGCTCATGGTTTTTGAGAGAGGCTCTGTCCATCCCAGTTGTTTGGCGCATTCTTCATTGATGAGATAGGCAGCGGTGTCGGACGCGATCTCATCTGAGAAATTCCTTCCGGACGCTAATTCCATTCCGTAAACTTTGAGAAATTGATCATCTGCAGCCATCACACGGATAGGCGGTGTATTGTCGCGCGTGAATCCTTCTGGGAGCGTGGGAATTCCCCAGTCACTTCCTCCCGGCAGGTTGCCCGACAACGAAATCGAAATTACACCCGGGTATTTCATCAATTCGGTCCGCACAGCTTCATAGCTCGTGCGAAATATGTCGGCTTGAATCGGTATCGTGACAACCTGGTGTGAATCGAAGCCAAGTGGTTTACTGTCGATGAACTGAAGCTGACGTACAATGATCACGCTGGCGATAACCAATGTTGATGACAGCGCGAATTGAAAAATGACAAGACTTTTACGAAGGGCCATTCCACCTGACGGACTCCATTTGCCTTTAAGAATTTTCGCGGGCTTGAGTGACGACTGATATAACGCAGGATAAATTCCAGCGAGTACTGCGGTCAACGTCACAACTCCGGTCATGCACAAAATGATGTTAGGCCTGACAAGAATATCTGGCTGTAAATTTTTTCCCGTAAGGTCATTCAAAACGGGAAGCGCAAATGTTGCCAGCCCTTGCGCAATGCTCCACGACAATATACAGATGAGTGACACCTCGAATAAGAACTGAGTGACAAGCTGAGTTTTCGCAGCGCCATTTACTTTTCGCACGCCAACTTCCTTTGCCCTGACAGACGCCTGGGCCGTAGTGAGGTTAACGAAATTTGCGCACGAAATGGCGAGGATCAACAGGGCAATTGAAGAGAAGACATAGACGTAGGTCATGCTCGAGTTTGCCGTGATCTCGCGATGGAGCGCGGAGTGAAGATGGATGTCGGTGAGTGGCTGAAGGAAAGGTGTGAATGTGGAGGCTGTTTGCGGCTCCATATTTTTTTCGAGGATGGATTTCATTTTCGCTGCCACACTTTCGGGTCTAGCGTTTTCGCGAAGCAGAAAATAGGTATAGAACTGGTTCCATTGTGTCCAGCTATTCATCTCGGGATGTCGTAACCCTGACATCGACAGAAGGTAGCTGAAAGTGAAGTGAGAATTTTGAGGAACGTCTTTCAGTATGCCGGTAACTTTTACTTCTGTATCACCATCGAGGCGGAGCGTCCGTCCTACGGCATTTTCTTCAGGAAAATATTTGTTGGCCAATGTCGGTGTGAGTACAATGGAATTGGGTTCCGTTAGGGCTGTTTCCGGATCTCCCCCGATCAACTCAAAGCTGAAGATCTTGAGCGCGGTTGAGTCGGCATAAAAACCATTTGGCTCGTAGAAACGAAGTTTCTGATTTTCCATGAGCATCTGTCCAGCCATCACAAATCGTGTCATGGATTGGAGCTCCGGGATCTCCTGCAGGGCGGCCGGTCCCCAGGGGCCGTTGACCTTTGCGATTCCCTCGAATGTTGAGCCGCCCACGTGTGTCGCCAGGCGATAAATGCGGTCTTTGCGGGAGTGATATTGATCATAGCTGAGCTCGTCCGTCACAAACACAAGTATCAACAGACAACTTGCTAACCCCACCGATAGACCGAAGACGGTTGTGGCCGTATATGCCTTCTTCCTGAGAAGAGATCTGATGGCAACTTGAATGTAATGTCGGAACATAGGAAGTTGAGTTAAGGTTGTTGCTGTTCCCGATCACCAGCATGAAAAGGGAGCTCGCACTGTAGCAAGTCTCTCCCTTTGCATGTCTGTTTTATTTATTCATTCCGCAGCGCATTCACAGGATTGTTCATCGCAGCCTTCAGCGACTCGAATCCTACAGTGAGCCATGCGATCAGGAACGAGATCACGCCTGCCAGAATGAACACAGCATAGCCGAGCTCGATCTTGTAGGCAAAGTTTTCCAGCCACGTGTTCATCGCATAATATCCCAAGGGCACTGCGATCACAAACGCGATCACCACAAGCTTGATAAATTCCTTCGATAGCATGCCAACGATATTCGGAACGCTTGCGCCAAGCACCTTGCGAACACCGATCTCCTTCAGCTTTCTTTCAGCAACGTATACCGAAAGCCCATACAATCCGAGACAACAGATAACCAGCGCGATTCCTGTTGACCACGTGAGCATGAGCGAAATTTTGCTGTCGGATTCATATTGTTTTTTAACGCTTTCGGTCAGGAACTCATGCTCGAATGGCGTGTTCGTGTTCACTTTCCCCCAGGCCTCCTTCATTTGCGAAAGCGTATTCTGATAATTATTTCCGTCAATCGCGGCTGTCATGAAAATATATGAGCTTCGATCTGACGGAATGAGGAACAACATCGGTCCAATGGGCTGGTGCAAGGAGAACTGATGAAAATCTTCCACCACACCGATGATCTCGTGCTTGCGTGGTCCGTTTCCGAAGTCGGAATAGATCGAGGATCCGACTGCATTTGCCAGATCTATGTTGAACACCTTGAGACTGGCCTCGTTCACGATAATGCGGTTGTCGTTGTCGCCAAAATTGAACGTGTCCTTTTCTGCCACGAAATCACGGCCAGCGAGCATTTTGATGTTGAGTACTTTGAAGTAATCTTCATCTGCGTTCACTACCCGATGTAAAACACCTTTGTCAGGCGTTGAGCCCTGCGCATACAACGCGAAGTCACGAAACACCGTGGTGGATGGCATGCTCGTGGTTGCCGAAACTTCTTTCACACCCGGGATGCGCTTCATTTCATTTTTCAGCGTTACAAAATTTCTCGTAGTCTCATCGGTGCGTAACGGGATCATGACCACATGTTCCTTTTGAAAGCCCAGTGGTTTGTCCTGTATATATTTCAGCTGTTGCTGAACGATTATGATGGAGGATATCAGTGTAATGGTGATGATAAATTGGAACACCACAAGACCCTGGCGGAGCCAACGTGATCCGTCACTATTGAGACTTTTGTTTTTCAAGACACGTGCGGGCTCGAATGCCGAAAGAAAGAACGCGGGATAACTGCCAGCGAGCAGACCTGTAACCAATCCGACCACGATCATGGCTGCCACGATGAAGAAAACATTGGTTGAATTGATCGTGAGTTGCTTGCTGGTGACATCATTAATGAGCGGCATTGTTGCAGCTACAAGGATCATGGCGATGATCAACGATACGAACACCACCGTCATCGACTCTCCGATGAACTGGCGCACGAGTGTACCGCGATTTGCTCCCATCGACTTGCGCACGCCAACTTCATTAGCGCGTTGAGCGGCTTTTGCGGTGGTCAGGTTCATAAAGTTGATGCATGCGAGCAGCAGGATGAACACTGCGATCGAACCCAGAATATAAACATATACGATTCCACCTGAGCCTGTGTCTCCGAAAGTGTCGCTGAAATCGGAATACAAACGAATGTCATCCAACGGTTGAAGGCCGAGCTCTTTTTTGAGACCAGCATTCTTCAGGTCCGTGCCAGCGTATTTGTCGAGGAGGGCAGGGAGCTTTGCTTCAACGCTTGCAGGTGACGCCTTCGCTTTGAGCTTTACATAACTTCCAACGAAATTATTCCACGCCCAGGTCCGCTCTGTGAGAACATATTCGCCCCAGCCCTGGCTTCGCATGCTCATGTAAAAATCTGCATCGGCATGTGAGTGATAGTTGGTCTGACGGATCACGCCAGTTACTTTGAACGTGTCGACCGACCTGCCGCTGTTAATGATCAATGATTCGTCTATCGGACTTTTGTTGCCGAATATTTTATTGGAAAGTTTTTCAGACAGGAGCACAGTCGCAGGCTGATCGAGCGCAGTTTGGCGATCACCTTCCTTGAGCTCGTAGGGAAACACATCGAGGAAAGTGGAGTCGACAAGTACACCGTTCTTTTCAAAAAATGTTTTATCGTTATAGCGAATCAGATGAATCGCTACTTCGGGAGGAGTGAGCATGCGCGTTGCCGTTTCTATTTCCGGAACTTCATCGATCAGGTCCATTGCTATTGGTGGCGATGTACGCGGAAATTTTTCCGGATTTCCGTCTTTGGTAAACGTGGTGTACATCCGGTAAACGCGATCGTGATCGTTGAAATGCTTTTCGTAGCTCATCTCATCTTGAATGTAAAGAGAGAGCAACAGGCAGCAAGCAATGCCGGTGGAAAGTCCAAGGATGTTGATCAGTGAAAACGTTTTGTTCTTCAGCAGGTGTCGTACTGCAACAGTGAAATAATTTTTGATCATGTCAGGTCGGATTGATTTAATTAAGACTCGCAATTCCAATTATCGTTACACAAAGACTATACTTTTTGCGCATGGATGCACTGCGACCCCAAAAACGCACTTTTCAATTGCCGCTGTTGTCCGATGGCGATATAGCAATGTTCAAAATCGGACTATTTGCTTATTTTCAGGCTTGCGTTTTAATGACCATATTTGGAAATGAAG
>CBHROW010000064.1:0-18535 GCA_966080355.1 uncultured Chryseosolibacter sp. | reverse complement strand
GTTCAAAGTTGCCGGCTCGCTCCACACACCATCGCCATGGGTAGCGCGGACCTTGAAAGTGTAATCGCCCGGATCGAGATTTGTAAAGGTGACCTTGCGCTGATTTGCATCGGTAGTAAGCCACTCATTGCTGAATCCTTCAAGCTTATATTGATACTGTGTTTTCTGCGGGTGAAAAAAATTCAGCGCAGAGAATTCGATAGAGAACACGTTATTCTCGGGACTTGCAATAACGTTCCTGACGTTTGAGATCGCCTGGTCGAGGATAACCTCTCCATTGATCTCCTCTCCGATCTTTACGCTGCGGTTAAAAAGCTGGAAATCGGTAAGCATCACGGCTGATTTGTCGCCACGCGATGTGACTTTTACCGGATCGAACATATTAAGACCATTCGAACCTCCGAACAGCAACAGCCCGGAGGAAGTTTTGAGTGCGGCATTTTCATGGAACGCGCCATTCATGAGTCCATCTGATTGATTGTAGTTCTTAAAATGGAAGTCGAATCCGCCTGAATGGCGTGTGAGCGTGAGTTGCGACAATCCCTTTGGTGTACTCATCCAAATCGCACCCTGGTTGTCTTCGATCATGGTGAGAATGGTGTTGTGGTGTAAGCCGTCTTTTTCCAGGAAGACGCTGAATGAGCGCGTCACCGGGTCATAAAGATTCAATCCGCCTTGCGTACCGACCCATATCATGCCACGGCTATCTTGCAGAATACACATCACTCCATTATTGCTGATCGATCTTCGGTCGCCCATATCATTGAGATAATGAATGAATCTCCCCGATCGTTTATCAAGCACCTCGAGGCCATAACCCGTGCCGATCCAGATATTTCCCTCGCGATCTTCGAGCAACGCATCGACATAGTTGGTATGGATCGAATTAGGACTTCCTGCCGAGTAGTGAAGAAATTCGTTCTTCGCCCGATCGTAAACATCGACTCCGCGTTTCAGCGTTCCTATCCACATATTATGATTTGAGTCTTCAAGGATCTCCCAGACGTTGTCATCTCCCAGCGAGCGCAAGTTTGCCGGGTCGTGCTTGAAGCGTGTGAACTTTTTTCCGTCAAACCGATTCAGGCCTCCATAGTAAGTGCCTATCCAAAGTATATCCTCGTGATCGACATACAAACTTACGATCACGTTGTTGCTCAATGAATGCGGGTCGCCAGGGGTGTTGACGAATTGCTCGAACCGATTTTTCTTCAGGTCAAAGCGAATCAAGCCACCGCCATCGGTTCCGATCCAGATGTTTCCATTTCGATCTTCAGCAAATGCGTTGATGTCATTGAATGGCAGGCCGCCTGGAATATTCCGGTGATGTGTGTAGAGCATGAACCGAAAAATGTTCTCGTGGTAATAGGAGACACCGTAATTGTAAGAGCCGATCCAGATAATTCCATCACGGTCTTTATACAACGACTGTACGCTGTTCTCACTGATCGACTTGAGATCTTCTTCATCATTCACTACATAACGGATCATGGATGTAGATTTGTCGAGAATGTTCATCCCACCGTGATCAGTTCCGATCCAGATCAGGCCATTGTCATCCTGCACCACCTCCTTAACAATGTTCGAGCTTAGACGGATCTTTGAGGTAGTACTGAAATTTTCCAGTGCACCAGACTTCGGATGAAAAATGAAACACCCGTAGTTGCGATCGTTGAACACCCAGAGATCTCCATCGCGATCGGCAAATACCTTGTACTCGAATAATTGATCGTGAAACCGGTTCTGGATCGCACGGGTGCGATACACGACCTTCATTGTTTTCTGGTCGATCTTCTCGAGCACACCGTTCTGATGCACGAGCCACATGTTCCCATCCGGGTCTTCGCTAACGGCCGACAGTTGCGATGAAGAAATGGAAGTTGAATCTCCCTCGATTGGAAAAAATCGTGTGCTGGATTTTGACTGTTCATTGTAGCGAAACAGTCCCTGGTTATAATGAATGAACCAATAATTTCCCTGATGGTCCTTGGTCAGCGAGGTGATCAAGCCCTGCGCTACAGAGAACTTGCGCAGGATGGGGCCAGTGTTGCGCTGAAATTTTTCTGTCTTGAAATCGAACACGGCATTACCTGCGTTGGTCAGTATCCACAGTTGGTCGTCAGGACCTTCGAAGATCTGGCGCACATCGTCAACGAGCAAGCTCGAAGTATCGGAAGGAATATTTCGGAACACACGCACCGTATATCCATCGTATCGGTTAAGACCGGATGTTGTGGCGAACCACATGAATCCCTGGCGATCTTTCAGGATATCGTTCACCATGTGGTGTGAAAGCCCGTTCGACATGTCCAGCCGTTGAAACTGAATGCTCGATGGTTGCGATTGCGCGCTACCGGCTAAGCTGATCATCGTGATCAGGGCGATCACGCTGCAAAACACAATTGTAGGAAGTGCACAAATCTTTTTCATCAAATCAGATCCTTGTGTTAGTCAATTTAAACACTTTTTTAAATTTCAATGACATTCTTCCAGAAACCTTGATCGAATTTGGCTGCACGCTTTTGTTGGATCGCCCTTTCATCTGCTATCTTCGGATCACGTTAATCTAAATCACGAAACACCTTCACGTCAATATATTGTATCGTATGAAGAAAGGTCTGATTCTATTTTTTTCAATGTTGTTTCTTTGCTTTTCGGTACGTGCCGAATCAGGATACGACCTTTGGCTGCGATACACGAAAGTCAACGACCACACAGTTCTTACGTCATATCTTAAGCGCGCGGGCAGCTATTACGTGGCTGGCAGTTCTCCAACTTTAACCATCGTAGATAAAGAACTGGCGCGCGGCCTTTCGGGATTACTGGGCAGGACAATACGGAATTCAAACGAAATCAACAGTGCGCAGTTGATCATTGCAATTCACAATGACAAGATTCTGCAACCTATCGCAAAGCAACTGGAAACCAAGACCGCATTGGTTTCGCCCGATGGGTTCATCATTTTCTCTACCACACTCCATGGAAAAAAAGTAACTGTGATCACTGGCCAATCGGAATTCGGTTTGCTGTATGGTACATTTCATTTTCTGAAATTAATGCAATGCCACCGATCGCTCGAAAACCTCGACCTGCTGAGCAATCCGAAAATTCAGTTGCGCATGCTGAATCATTGGGACAACCTGGATCGAACGGTGGAGAGAGGCTATGCAGGCTTTTCTCTTTGGGACTGGCATAAACTTCCGGACTACATTGATCCCCGCTATCATGATTATGCTCGCGCAAACGCGTCTATCGGGATCAACGGCACCGTGTTGACAAATGTCAATGCGAAAGCGCTCGTGCTTACACCGATGTATCTTGAAAAGGTGAAGGCCCTGGCCGATGTGTTTCGTCCTTACGGCATCAGAGTTTTTCTCACTGCGCGATTCAATGCACCGATGGAGATCGGAGGATTGAACACAGCCGACCCTTTGGACGAGAAAGTAAAACAATGGTGGAAAGACAAAGCAAATGAGATCTATACATACGTTCCTGACTTCGGTGGATTTGTGGTGAAAGCCAACTCCGAAGGACAACCCGGCCCTCAAAACTATGGCAGAACACATGCCGATGGCGCTAACATGCTCGCGCTGGCGTTGAAGCCTCATGGCGGAATTGTAATGTGGCGCGCATTTGTTTACAGTAACGAGGTGCCAGTGGATCGTACAAAGCAAGCATACGATGAATTTGCCCCGCTCGATGGAAAATTTGATGACAACGTAATCATTCAGGTCAAAAATGGGCCGCTCGATTTTCAGCCGCGGGAGCCATTTCACCCGTTGTTTGGTGGACTGAAAGCAACGCAGGTGATGATGGAGTTTCAGATCACACAGGAATATCTCGGTTTTGCTACTCATCTCGTCTTTCTATCAACATTGTTCGAAGAATGTCTTCGATCAGATACTTATCAGTTTGGAAGGGGATCGACAGTTGCGCGAGTGGTCGATGGAAGCCTGCAGAAACAACGCGTTTCAGCGATCGCGGGCGTTTCGAATATCGGTACCGATCGGAATTGGTGCGGTCATCAATTTGCACAAGCCAACTGGTACGCGTTCGGACGACTTGCCTGGGATCACACATCAACATCAACTGAGATTGCCGATGAATGGATCAGAATGACATTTTCGAACGATAGCCCGATCGTCAGTACAATCACGCAGATGATGCTCTCTTCGCGGGAAAATGCTGTCAACTACATGACACCTCTCGGCTTGCACCACATCATGGGATGGGATCATCACTATGGTCCTGCACCGTGGATCAAAGACAAAAGCCGCATAGACTGGACTTCCGTTTATTACCATCGGGCCGATAGCCTGGGCGTTGGATTTAATAGAAGCAGCACCGGAAGCGATGCGCTGATACAATATCATCCGGAGGTACGGAAACTGTATGAATCAGTTCAACAATGCCCTGAAGAATATCTCCTTTGGTTTCACCATGTCAGGTGGAATTATCGAATGACGTCTGGCCGCACGTTGTGGGAAGAGCTCTGCCATCGATACGATCTTGGCGTTGCCGGAGCATTTAAAATGCAAGCGGATTGGGAAAAGGTCAAGCCAGCAATTGACTCCGAGCGGTTTACCCAGGTCAGAGAATTTCTGGCGATACAGTGCAAAGAAGCGAAGTGGTGGCGAGACGCCTGTCTCTCGTATTTCCAGGCGATTTCTAACCATGATTTTCCTCCAGGTTTTATCAAACCGCCACAGGCGCTCTCTTACTACATGCAGTTGTCCTTTCCGTATGCGCCAGGAATAAGACCTCAATGGTGATGGTGAAATAACAAAATCCAATTATCAGATCTCAAAACAGTCGCCAAATTCGCTGCACTCTTTGCTCTTGCGTAGAAAATTGAAATCATTAACTTGTAGTCAAAACTACTATAAGCTACGATGTCGTTCGGCACTTTACAGAAAATCAATTTATTACCTGGTATACTTGCAGGCGTGCTGGTGTGGTCTTGTCAGCCTGAGCGAAACACTTCCTCAGACATGCCGGTAAAGATCGATACAGCTCTGTTTCAGGGTAGAACACCAATCTCTGATCCGCTGGTTACACATATGTATACTGCGGATCCGGCTGCGCATCTTTTCCAGGACAAGGTATACATCTACCCTTCTCATGACATCGAAGCTGGTATTCCCGAAAATGACAAAGGCGATCATTTCGACATGAAAGATTATCATGTATTGTCGATGGACAAGATCGGATCTGAGATTAAAGATCACGGAGTTGCGTTGTCCATCGAAAATATTCCGTGGGCAAAACGACAACTATGGGCACCCGATGTTGCAGAGAAGAACGGAACTTACTTTTTTTATTTCCCGGCAAAAGACAAGAATGACATTTTTCGCATTGGTGTTGCCATTGGTGATTCTCCCGCAGGACCATTCAAGGCTGAAGCTGAACCCATGAAGAATAGTTTCAGTATCGACCCATCGGTTTTCAAAGACGATGACGAAAAATTCTATATGTATTTTGGCGGCATATGGGGAGGGCAACTCCAGCACTGGCCCGGTAATCAATATAAACAGCAAGCGGTTGAACCAAGGTCAGGCGAAGTTGCAATCGGTGCACGTGTCGCGCTGCTTGCCGATGACATGAAGCAATTTCAAGGAGATGTTAAGGAGATCACGCTGCTCGATCAAAGTGGAAGTCCCATTCTTGCTGACGACAACTCGCGAAGATTTTTTGAAGCGCCATGGGTCCACAAGTACAATGGTAAATATTACTTCTCCTACTCTACCGGAGATACGCATAACATCTGCTACGCGGTTGGTGACAGTCCGTACGGGCCGTTTACATATCGCGGTATTATTCTTAAACCGGTTATCGGCTGGACGAATCATCACTCGATCATAGAAGTGGGTGGCAAATGGTATCTTTTTTATCACGACAGCACGCTGTCCGGTGGAAGAACGCACTTGCGGAACATTAAGGTGACCGAACTTCACTATCTACCTGATGGCTCCATTCAAACTATCGAACCGTATGTCAAAAGTTGATGGCCGCCACAAATCAGCAATGATAATTGTTGATACACTTGTGATTAAGTCGGCACTTTTTCGAACGCTTGTCATTGTCTTGCTCGCGCAAGGAAACGCGTGGAGTAATGTATCATTGCCCAGGCTTATCAGCAATGGCCTGGTCTTACAACGCGATGTGCCTGTGCACATTTGGGGATGGGCCGAAAAAGGCGAGCGCGTGAAAGTAAGTTTCATCGGTAAATCTTACGAAACAATAACGGCAGATGATGGCGCATGGCTCGTCACCCTAGACCGAATGAAGGCAGGTGGGCCCCATACATTGATAATCGAGGGCCAAAATCACCTTGAAGTCAATAACGTTCTTATTGGCGATGTTTGGGTTTGTTCCGGGCAGTCGAACATGGAGTTGCCGATGGAACGTGTGAAAGAAAAATATCGTGAAGTCATCAACGAAGCGAACCACCAGGATATCCGGCAGTTCATCGTTCCGAAGCGATACAATTTCAACCAAGCTGAAAAAGATGTTCAAGACGGAAAATGGACGTCAGCATCTCCTGTTGAAGTACTATCATTTTCTGCGGTCGCCTATTTTTTTGCGCTCGAGCTCCACAACAGGCACAATGTACCCATTGGGTTGATCAACGCATCCCTTGGAGGTTCGCCAGCGGAAGCATGGATGAGTGAAGACGCACTTTCCGAGTTTCCTGAACTGCTCCGTGAAGGGCAACGATTCAAGGATAATGCGCTGATCAGAGAAATCGATGATGCTGACAGGCTTCGTGCAGACACGTGGTACAAAGAACTCAACACCCGTGACAAGGGCTTGAAAAAATGGAACCAGGAGAACATTGACGACAATGATTGGGAAACGTTCCAACTACCAGGCTACTGGTCTGATACGCAAATTGGAAATGTAAACGGTGCAGTCTGGTTCAGGCGAAGGATCGATATATCGCCTGCAATGGCGGGCAAGGCCGGGCATTTATGGATGGGACGAATTGTTGATGCCGATTCTGTTTTTCTCAACGGAAAATTCATCGGGACCACGGGCTACCAGTATCCGCCAAGACGTTATCAATTTCCCGGGGGTGTATTGAAGCCGGGAGTAAATACAATCGCGGTTCGTGTGATCAACCCGTCAGGCCGGGGTGGATTTGTATCGGATAAACCATATTTTCTGGCTGTTGGATCGGATACAATCTCGCTTCGGGGAACATGGAAATATAAATTGGGTACGACCATGGAGCCGTTGCCGGGCCAAACATTCATTCGATGGAAACCTTTTGGTTTGTATAATGGAGTGATCGCTCCGATAATTCACATTTCGATCAAGGGTGTAATCTGGTATCAAGGGGAAGCCAACACTTCGCGAGCCAAGCAATATGAAAAACTCTTCCCTAAGCTGATTGAAAACTGGCGTAACAAGTGGAACATCGGAAATTTCCCTTTCCTGTTCGTACAGCTTGCAAATTTTATGGAGCCAAGAACAACGCCCGGTGATAGCCAATGGGCGGAGTTGCGGGAAGCTCAGCGAAAGACCCTTGACGTTTCACCGAATACAGCAATGATTGTAGCGATCGATGCCGGTGAATGGAACGACATCCATCCACTCGACAAGCAAACCATTGGAAAGAGACTGGCATTACAGGCCCAACGGGTGGCCTATGGGAAAAGAGATGTCATAACATCCGGACCGCTATTCAAATCAAGTAAGCTGATCGGGAATAAGATAGAGCTGACGTTTTCCGATTGCGCCAGCGGATTGGTATCCCGCAACGGCCCCCTGAAATACTTTGCTATAGCAGGTACAGATAAAAAGTTTGTCTGGGCTAAAGCTAAGATCACCGGAAACAACAAAGTGATTGTTTGGCATGAACGAATTGCGAAACCGGAGTTTGTCCGATATGGCTGGGCCGATAACCCTGAAGGCGCCAACTTGTATAATTCCGCGGGGCTGCCGGCATCACCTTTTGAAACGAATTAGACACCTATCCCAGCTGGCCATTTATCCGTTCGCATAAAAGTTTACATTTCTTCTGAAAAATAGAAACATATTGAAGTCGATTTCCGTCTAAAGCGTATGAATCGACCTCTGCCCAAACCACCGCGTCTTGCCGGGAAACTCTTCGCATGGTATTGTAACCGTGCAAACATCGAAGACCTTCATGGAGATATTGAAGAACTTTTTTATCAGGATGTGAAAAAACTCCCTGCGGTCATTGCGAGATTGCTCTACTGGAAGCATGTCGTTTCGCTGATGCTTTCTTACAGTGTTCGCGCCAGAAAATACAACGCATCCTATCATCATTTTGCGATAAGCCGGGTGAATGCAGGCATGATCAAGAACTATTTCAAGACCGGCACACGAAATCTGGCACGGAACAAATTCTTCACCGTGTTGAATGCCCTCGCGCTGGCATTGGGTATGTCGCTGAGTCTGATGTTCATTGCACTCCTCTCATTCATCTACCGGTTTGATGACTTCCATTCGAATAAGGATCGTATTTTCCGCGTAACTACTCAACTCCATGACAAGGTCGACAATCCCGAATATGCTTCAGCACCTGTTGGTGTCGCGGAGAAATTGAAACATTTCACGGGGATAGAAAAAGTCCTTCGTGTACAGGCTTCAATCTGGACCGAAGCGCGTTATGGCGAGAAGAAGATTCCTGTTGACGGATATTTCGTTGAGCCGGAGTTTCTGGAAGTTTTTGATTTTCCGTTGTTGAAGGGAAACGCATCAACACTGGCTGATCCTAATACCATCCTCATCACCCGGAAGGAAGCCGAAAGAATTTTCGGATCGAAAGACCCGTTGGGTGAAGTATTGACGATCGAGCCTTTCGGAGATTTTCAGATCGCAGGCGTATTGGCCGATATTCCATTGAACTCTCAGCTTCGTTTTGGCGTACTTGCCTCCTACTCTTCCTGGCTGAAGTTTGCAGGCATGGCATCACAGGAAGACGAGAAAAACTGGCAGGAGTTTAACGATTCATTTGTTTACCTGCTGTTGCCGCCTGACGCTGATGGTGCCCATGTGAACGACTATCTCGATCAGGTTGCACGGGAAAAATACGCCAGAAATGATGTGAAGGCCTCATTCAAACTTCAGTCGATGGACGATGCTGTGCGTGGCTCCTCTTTGCGTAATCCGATCGGTCGCTCATGGGATCTCGCGAGTATTGTTATTGTCGGGTCAATGACGTTGATCGTGCTCATACCCGCTTGCTCCAACTATATACATTTATCCATTTCGCAATCGCTGAATCGCATGAAGGAGATCGGTGTGCGCAAAGTGATGGGCGGTCAAAAGAAACAGATCTTTTTTCAGTTTATCACTGAGACTGTTGTCATGATGCTGATTGCGCTAGCGTTATCATATTTGATTTTTGAAGTCATCCGGGTAGATTTTCTTGAAATGGTTGAAGTTGCAGACTCCATCGACCTGACACCGACCTGGGAGACCTACGCAGGATTCATCGTTTTCGCTTTGTGTCTCGCATGCCTCGCAGGAACTATTCCCGCGCTTTATTTTTCGAAGATCGGACCGATCAACGCACTCAAGGGAAAGCTGGCAAAATTCAGCAACAAACGCTTCACCATGCGCAAGGCCATGATCACACTTCAATTTGCGATCTCACTCGGCTTTATCATGGCCGTTGCTATTGCCATGAAACAGTACAGGTATTCGGTCAACTATGATTTTGGCTTCAATGAACAAAATACGTTGGACGTAGAACTTCAGGGTGCAGATCCGCAGATCTTCAAAAATGAATTTGAAAAACTGTCGTGCGTGCAGGGGATCTCGATGTCGTCCGGTATTCTTGGAGCCGGATCTGGATCGAAAACTTATTTCAAGATCGCAGGCGATGCCACCGACTCGATCGAAACGTCTGTTATGTCAGTAGATGAAAACTTTATTCCCGGTCTCGGTCTCAAATTGTTGTCGGGGAGAAATTTCACTGACAATGCACAGGAGAACTTGCGAACCATTATCGTGAACGAAGAATTTGTAAAAAAATTGAATATTGAAGACGGGTCGACACCGCTTGAGCGCACTGTTGTTTTGGCTGACGGCCGCGAAGTGCGCATTGGAGGTGTGGTAAAGAATTTCCATTATGCCAACTTGCTCAAGCCGATCACAAGCTTTTTCTTCGAGTGCAATCCCGGGCAGTTCCGGTATGCCAATGTGAAGATCCATTCTGCCGATATCATCCGCGATATTTCAGCCATGGAACAGGCGTGGAAGAAACTCGGCAGAGAAGACAAACTTCAGGCGAAGTTCTTTGACGATGAGATAGATGAAGCGTACAGCTTCTATTTTGTAATGATCCGTTTCTGGAGCTTTCTCGGGTTCCTTGCGATCACCGTAGCATGCCTCGGCTTACTGGGCACGGTGGTATTTACGGTAAAGAATCGGGTGAAGGAGGTCAGCATTCGAAAAGTAATGGGTGCGTCTTCGGAGAGCGTGGCACTTTTGTTATCACGAAATTTCATTCTTTTGCTCGGCATCGCTACTTTCATAACTACCCCTACGATCTATTTCGGCCTTGACTACCTTTTGTCAACAGGTCAGTATTATCGCGCTCCGATCGGGTTTGCCGAAATATTCGTCAGCATTGCAATCATGACGGTGTTGTGTCTTGTTACCATCTTCTCGCAAACAATCAAGGCTGCGAACACCAACCCTGCGGAAAATTTGCGGATCGAGTAACGCAGATTTAACCGACAAGTGTCCGCTATCTCCGTCTTTCATCTTTTAAGAAGCCCGGAATAACGGTACATTTGTTCTCGAAAAGACAACTCCATGAAAATCAAATTTTTTTCCGCTATCCTGCTTTTCCTTCCGTTCACTGCCCTTGCACAAGAAGAAGCGGTTACCGCGAGTGGTAAAACCGTCATCCTTTTTCCTGATAGCACATGGAAACTGAAAGTTGAGCAGATCATTGCTTCAAACGACTCTACTTCGCTGGCACCCGATAGCCTCACTACGAGTGCGCCTGTCAAACCAAAGAAAGAATATGATGAAACACTCACCGGTTTCAAAGGCTTTCTGAAGCCTGAGCCAAAAGTCTTCACACTTCCTGAGCAATCTGATGGAACTTATCAGTTTCGTGTAAAGATCAACAAAGAAGGATTTGTTAAAGAGATAATACCTGTCGTTGTTGGGCCGAACGGCATGGCTCAGCAGGTAATGCGTGATGCCATTCTAAAACTGAAATTCATGCCGCAGGGAATTCCGGTCCCGCCCCTTACCGAAGGAATGATCAAGATCGTAGTTCCGGCTGCGAAACCTTAGCCAGGTGCTTGAGTTTACTTTGCGAGCAAGGTGAACTCTACGATCACTTTTCCCGCATTGAAATTTGAATAAAGAAACTTTGCAAGGTTTCGATTATCCATTTCGAGCGCGATGTCGAAAGCAAGCTGATGCTGCTCCTGGTCATAGCCAAGTGCTTCAATGACGTTGATCATGTCGGTATCCGCTCTGCGGGCCCGAATGACAGTTGAGATTTCATTTTCGAAAGGCATAATTTCTTCTCGTGATCGAAGTAGACAAATTTGCAAATTGTTTCCGAGACTTTTACAGGTCATCGTGGCAGGTAATCAAACACAAATCGATTCACAAATTGTTAAGATCATCAAGCAATTTTTCCATGATCAGATTGGTTCGTTAATGATCATTGACCACCATGTGTCTGGCTTGTTCACGCAACAATGATCTATTGCCATGAATTCTGCGAACATCGATTGTACCAACGCTCGTTGATCGGTCACATTCCTGGAAGCATGTTGATAAGCCGCAAATGTTTGAAGGCATTGTAGAAACTGCCAAATGGAAGAATTGACAAGGCATATCGAGCTGTTGGGAAAGTCAATTGAATAAAGTGTGTCGGCTTCCCCCGACAATGCGAATGTTGAACCGCCATCATCACCGATTGCACCATATGTTGCACCCGCAAAAGTCACTTGAGCAATCTTGTTACAATCAAAATAGAAATTGACCTCGAGTGCGCGTCCTAAACGCTCGCCTGCGTTCACCGGCAACCCGATGTTAACAAGAAATTTCAAAGTCTGATCAGCCAAGCTAAGCCTGTCTAGCGTGTCGGGTTCGAGTCTTTTCAATGACGTGCCCCAAAAGCTGCTGATATCTGTTAAAGTCATCTCGCTGGCTGAAAGGTGCAAAATACGAATTGATGAAGTCCCGATCGATGTCATAGATGAATACTATAATTCCATAAAGACTATCGATTTGATCTATAGGAGGAATTAGTCAACCTTTAGCTTTTCATTTTAATCTAAACAACAACCAATCAACAATACGACATGGAAAATCACGTCCCTGCACAAAAATCATTAAAGGTAAACGACAGCGAGGCAAAGTGTCCGTTCCATGGTGGAGCGGTGAAAACAAGCGCTGGCGGTGGCACGCGTAACCGCGACTGGTGGCCAAACCAACTCAAGCTCAATATTCTTCGTCAACATTCATCGCTCTCCGATCCCATGGGCGAAGAATTCGATTATGCGAAGGAGTTCAATTCGTTGGATCTGAAGGCAGTAAAGAAAGATATTTTCGAGCTCATGACAACTTCGCAAGAGTGGTGGCCGGCCGACTATGGCCACTACGGGCCTTTCTTCATTCGCATGGCGTGGCACAGCGCAGGTACCTATCGCGTTGCCGATGGACGCGGTGGCGCAGGTGCAGGACAACAGCGCTTCGCTCCGCTTAATAGCTGGCCCGACAATGCCAACCTCGACAAAGCGCGACTGTTGCTTTGGCCGATCAAACAGAAATATGGCAAGAAAATTTCGTGGGCCGACCTCATGATCCTGGCAGGAAATTGCGCGCTCGAATCCATGGGATTTAAAACTTTTGGTTTTGGTGGTGGCCGTGAAGATGTGTGGGAGCCACAAGAAGATGTTTACTGGGGCTCCGAAACAAAATGGCTAGGCGACAGCCGCTATACCGGCAATCGTGAACTTGAGAATCCGCTCGGTGCTGTGCAAATGGGACTGATTTATGTGAATCCCGAAGGCCCTAACGGAGTACCTGACCCCCTAGCGGCCGCGCGCGACATTCGGGAGACGTTTGGCCGTATGGCAATGAACGATGAAGAGACTGTTGCATTGATTGCCGGAGGTCACTCATTCGGAAAAACGCATGGTGCTGCGGATCCGAAAAAATATGTTGCACCCGAGCCAGCTGCCGCCACCATCGAAGAACAAAGCCTTGGCTGGAAAAACAGTTTTGAAAGTGGAAAAGGTGTGCATACGATAACCAGTGGACTTGAAGGGGCGTGGACAACCACACCTACCAAGTGGAGCAATAACTTCTTCGAAAATCTCTTCGGTTTCGAATGGGAACTGACCAAGAGCCCGGCAGGTGCCCATCAATGGAAACCGAAGAACAATGGCGGGGCCGGTACAGTGCCTGACGCACACGTGCCGTTGAGAACGCATGCGCCTACGATGCTCACAACCGATCTGGCGTTGCGCTTCGACCCGATCTACGAGAAGATATCGAGACGTTTCCTCGAGAATCCAAAAGATTTTGCTGATGCCTTCGCCCGCGCATGGTTCAAGCTTACCCATCGCGACATGGGGCCGCGTGCACGCTACCTAGGGC
Organism: uncultured Chryseosolibacter sp.; assembly: GCA_966080355.1. Classification (GTDB taxonomy): domain Bacteria; phylum Bacteroidota; class Bacteroidia; order Cytophagales; family Cyclobacteriaceae; genus Chryseosolibacter. Next base: position 4,927 of record CBHROW010000064.1, on the reverse strand, counting down.
CAGAAGTGCCAGCTGAAGTGTTGATCTGGCAGGATCCGATCTCACCCATCACGCATAAGTTGATCGATGACAGCGACATCACCTCGCTCAAAACGAAAATTCTGGCTTCGGGTCTTTCAATCTCAGAACTCGTTTCAACTGCCTGGGCTTCGGCTTCGAGTTTCCGCGGGTCTGACAAGCGTGGCGGTGCCAATGGTGCGCGCATTCGCCTTGCACCTCAAAAAGATTGGGAAGTAAATAATCCAGCGCAACTTGCCAAAGTATTGAAAACGCTCGAGAGCATTCAACAGGACTTCAATAAGCAAGCAGGCGACAAAAAGATTTCTATAGCTGATCTGATTGTGCTTGCGGGTAGCGCTGCCGTTGAGAAAGCTGCCAAAAACGCTGGCTTTGATATCAAGGTACCATTCAGCGCAGGTCGTGCAGATGCAACGCAGGAACAAACAGACGTTGAATCCTTTGAGGTCATGGAGCCTCGCGCGGATGGTTTCAGAAATTATATCCAGCCCCATCATACGGCTTCCGCTGAAGCCATGTTGATCGACAAAGCGCAATTGCTGACGCTCACAGCTCCGGAAATGACAGTGCTTATCGGAGGAATGCGCGTATTGAACGCGAACTACGACAAGTCGAACTATGGTGTGTTTACGGGCCGGCCGGAAACGCTCACGAACGACTACTTCGTAAACCTGCTTGACTTTGCTACCACGTGGAACGTGTCGTCATCTTCGCCCAACCTATTTGAAGGACGCGATCGCAAGACTGGAAAAGTGAAATGGACCGGCACACGCGTTGACCTGATCTTCGGATCAAACTCCGAATTGCGAGCGATTGCCGAAGTGTACGGATGCTCGGACGGCAAGGAGAAATTTGTAAAGGATTTTGTGAGTGCGTGGGTGAAGGTGATGAACCTCGATCGCTTTGAATTGAAAGTGCGATCTTGACGCAGTGATTTCAATTTAGTTTTCTAAAAAGAAGGCGGTCGGAAGGCTGCCTTTTTTGATGATATCCGCAGCATGTGTTCGCATAGTTCAACATACCTGATTGATTTTCAGGATGCAATGCGTTCGCAAGGCAACGGATGACGAATTCTCTCGATGCAGACGATGAGCTGCGCCCCAACCTTCTTCGTAAGTTTAGCTTCGAATATGTTGATGAAGGGAAACGAATTTTGCGTATTATCGCACCGAAAAAAATTGAGAAGAAAGATATGGCTAAAATCATCAGACCCAGGTATCCGCTCGAGCTGAGTGTTGGACTATTGATATTGATCTTCGCGTTGTCATTCTTTCTCTCAGGCCAGCTTTTCCAGGCGCACGCGAACGAATCGAACAATGTTTATCTGGGGATGTTCCTGGTGAGCACCGCTACCGTGATCATGTTGCTTGTGCTTTGGGAAGAATTTCTGTTTCCGATCCATATCAAACCAACGGACGAAGGCGCAGTCTTCCGAAACCACAGGAACAAGTTGAAAACCCAGCTATTGATCTATTTGATCATACCGGTGATATTCGTTTTCATCTATACAGAATACGAGGTCGCCCTGATCCGTTTCATCATTTGGTCATCGATCTGTGTTGTCTTGCCGGTAGCAGGAAAGCTGATCTCCGGTATCAGGAATTACAATGACTTTCTGAGCCTGACCAATGATACGATCGAATACAAGAACAACGAGGATGTTGGAAAAATAAGTGTCAGCGATGTCCAGGAAATCGTGCTGGTGCGCGACAAAGACAATATCCTTCATAAGATGCAACTTACCCTCCGCAATGGCAAAGACGTTCTTATCGACATTGATGAAATGGAACTCGATGCCTACTGTATGGCCATAGACCAGTTCGCGATTGGCCACTACAAGAACCTGGTAAAAGTGAAGAAAGTCGCTGAGGTTGCGGAATAACAAATCACGCTACCATTCGTGATCGCACATCCGTTGTTCCTAAATTTCTGACGATCACTTCGGCAACGATTAAGTTGGGAAGCCAGCAGAGCCAGGCGATGATCTTGTAGGCAAAGAAAAAGTCCATTCCAAAACCGAATTGGAAGAGCGGTAACCATATCCTCAGTGTCACAGCAGCAAAACACAATGCATAGCTTCTGATCATCCAGCGTTGATGCTGGTCAACCTCTTTTGCGCGGATACTAAGGTAAGCTCTTACCGTAGTGAATAGCCACGATGTAGCGAGGCCTGCAAAACCCAACACGGGAATAATTCCTCCAGAAGCATAGAAGGCAATGTACAAGCCCGCCATTCCGCTGAACAAGACCGCTACCACGTAGATCTTTCCTACGGTTCGATGCATGCGCGGCTGTTTGTTCCTTATCCGTTTACTGAACTGCGACCATCCTGACAGTAACGCAACTGCGCCAAGCAAGATATGACAGTAGAACCCCGACTGCCATAGGAGACTCGCTTTAACGTCCACAGACTTCGATGATAGCAGCCCCTGACTCATGTCAACGATCAGGTACATGAAGGGATATAAGCCTACGAATACGGCAAAGAAAATGAAGATGATCCAGGTAAATGTTTTCACTTTACTAAGGTAAGAAAATGTCTTTCACTATTTTTATACAATGAGGCGCCCCATATCAATTATTCTGATCAGCTTGTTGTTTGTCATATCAGGCATCACGGGAATTATCTATCACGCCAGTGAATTGAATGCTGTTACCGAACAACCTGAGATAATTTGGACACTTATTATAAGATTGTTGGCGATCGTTGCCGGTGTCTTCGCATGGCGCGGATCGAATTGGGCAAGGTGGCTGATGGTTTGCTGGATGGCTTATCACGTCACCCTCAGCTTCTGGCATGACATGTCGATGGTGATCACACACGCAGTCTTCTTGGCGCTGGTGCTGCTTGCTGTTTTCAATAGACACGCTAACGCCTGGTTTGCGAGCCGCACAGCATGAAGATCGTTCATGCTGTGCACAATTCTTACAGTTTCTTGATCCCTTTCAGTTGGTCTTTACTCGCTTCTACAATGCTAATTGCATATCCGCCACCGGGTGCGCTCCATTGGGAGAGTTTTGATTTACTGGTGACTGACACCTTACGAATCACATAGGCTTGTGGATTGGTCTTAAAATGTGCTGTTGCCGCGTCTGCATAGATCGTTGCAAGATAGGTCTTTGCTGGATCGAGGAAGTCAAATGCCACTTGTGACGTACGCGGACTTTCGCCATTCACATTTCCCAAAAACCAGCTCGATTTTCCTTTCGCCTTCCTTGCTACCGTGATATACTGGCCAGGTTCGGCTTCGAGGTATTTGCTGTCGTCCCAATCAACCGCAACATCTTTGATAAATTGAAATGCATCGAGAAAGCGGTTGTAATTCTCAGGAAGGTCAGCTGCCATCTGCAACGGGCTGTACATAGTAACATAAAGTGCGAGCTGATTGGCGAGTGTGCTGTTACAATGCGAGTTGTTATTCGGATTGAGCTTGCTGATGTCCATCTCAAAGACACCAGGCGTGTAGTCCATCGGACCTCCGATCAGTCGCGTGAATGGAAGAATGGTAACATGATTCGGTTTGGATCCGCCAAATGCCTGGAACTCGGTTCCGCGTGCCGATTCATTGCCGATCATGTTCGGATACGTTCGCGCTATCCCTGTGGGGCGAACGGCTTCGTGGGCGTTCACCATAATCTTGTATTGTGCCGCTTTCTCTACAACATATTGATAGTGATTGACAGTCCACTGGTCGTAATGGTAATATCCTTTCGGAAGGATCGGTCCGACATAACCGGTTTTTACCGCATCGTAATTGTTGTCTTTCATGAACTTAAATGCCTGATCGAGATGGCGTTCGTAGTTCCGGGTTGATCCTGAAGTTTCGTGGTGCATGATCAGCTTCACACCTTTCGACTTTGCATAATCGCGAAGCTCTGGAAGATTGAAGTCGGGATATGGTGTTACAAAATCAAACACATAATCTTTTGCGTGACCATACCAATCTTCCCAACCGATGTTCCATCCCTCCACCAGCACGCCATCGAATCCATGTTGTGAAGCAAAGTCGATAAATTTCTTTACGTTAGCAGTAGTCGCACCGTGTGTGCCGTTGGGTTTTGCCTTTGAATAGTCTGTCTTTCCCAAATGAACGGATGGAAGATCGTTGGTGTATGACCATGAGCTTTTTCCTGTGATCATTTCCCACCAAACGCCTACATATTTCACGGGCCTGATCCATGAGGTGTCTTCGATCTTCGAAGGTTCATTGAGATTGTACGTCATCTTTGAAGCGAGAATGTCGCGTGCATCATCGCTCGCCATGATCGTTCTCCATGGTGTTGTGCATGGCGCCTGCATATTGCCCTTCTCTCCCGCGCCATCAGGTGTAAGCCAGGATTGAAATACAAGGCCTTTTTCATCGAGATTCAGGTGCATGCAAGGATAATTGATGAGAGCGGCTTCATGCAGATTGATATAAATGCCATCCCCTGTCTTCATCATCAGCGATGTTTGCACACCCGTTGCAGAGAAAGGCGTTTGAGAAGCATTCGGGGTGATGGCACCCTTCATGAGCTTGCTGATCTCCGAAAGTTTTGACGTGGTGTAGTCGTATTCTTGCGTATCGTAGTCGCCCGCGATCCAAAACGCGGTGTGATCGCCCGTCATGGCAAATTGCGTGCGCTCTTCTTTGATCACAAAATAAACGAGATCACGTTGGATTGGAAATTCATACCGAAAGCCGAGGCCATCGTCAAACAAACGGAAACGTATCAGCATTTGGCGACCGGTCCCTGTTTGGGTCAGTGTCACGGCTAGTTCATTGTAGTGTTCGCGAATCGATTTCACTTCGCCCCAAACCGGTTCCCAATTCGAATCATGCGATGAAGTTGAGGTATTGGTTATCGAGAAATTGTTCAGGAGAGAGTTTGCATCATTCTTCAACTCAAAACCCAATGCGCTCGGTTT
>CBHROW010000063.1:0-18752 GCA_966080355.1 uncultured Chryseosolibacter sp. | reverse complement strand
CCCAAACCGGTGGCCGAGAAAAGTGTAGATACCGTCCTGAAAAAATCAGGAAATACCATTACCTTGGAAGATTTAGTGAAGCAGGCCCTGAAGAACGCCTGAGTTTTTAAGAGCCCAATGTCTGTGTGCCGATTGTCCCTCATAAATGTGAGAAAATTTAGCAACGGTCCCGGCATCCGTGCTCTTGCAGCATGAAAAATTGACCAATACCTTGACCAACGTTCGGAAGAATAACTACGCCCTTTTCCTTGGCCGAGTGATAGCGGCATGGATCGTGTTATTCTGCTTCCCCGAGGAAATTTTTGCACAGCAGCGTGACACTACAGGTCGCTACCAGCCTACGCGCAGGCCGACCTTCCGCATGCAAGACCGTTATGGAGACCCATTCTCAAACTCCACCAGCGAATCTCCGCTTTTTCTCAAAGACCCTAACAAGCTCAAACTCGATGTCGACATCGACACTGCCCTGAACTATACGATCTACGAAAAGATCGGCAACCTCAACTACAGGCCAACAAGCAGTATGTCGTTCGAGGAATTCAAGCAATACCAGGACAGGCAAATTCTCAAAGATTACTGGAAAGGCCGATCGCGCGCTATGGATGGAGAAAGTGCTGTAGCCGGAAGAGGCTTCACTCCGAAAATATTTATCAGCCCGATTCTTGACCGGATTTTTGGAGGAAGTTATGTCGAACTTGTTCCGCGTGGTTTTGTAACGCTTGACTTCGGTTATCAGCATCAAAAGATCAGCAACCCGGCAATCCCGATCCGTCAGCAACGCAACGGAAGTTTTGAGTTCGATCAGCAGATCAATATGAGCGTAGTTGGTAAGGTGGGTGAAAAGCTTGCGGTGACTGCCAACTTCGACAACAACAATTCATTCGACTTTCAAAACAACATGAAGGTTGAATACACCGGCTTTAAAGAAGATATTCTGCAAAAGCTGGAGATCGGTAACGTGAGTCTGCCGCTCAACAACACATTGATCCAGGGTGCGCAGAATCTTTTTGGGGTGAAGGCGCAAATGCAATTCGGAAAGCTCAACGTTACTGCCATCGCTTCAACACAGCGTGGCAAAGTTGAAACGATCGACATCCCCGGGGGCGGAAATGGACAAGGTCGCCCGTTCGAGATAGTGGGCTCCAATTACGATGAAAATCGTCACTTTTTCCTCGGTCATTTCTTCCGCGACAATTATCAGAATTGGATCGCAAACCTTCCGCAGATCACATCCGGTGTAAACGTGACCCGTGTTGAAGTCTACATTCTCAATCGCAACAACGATACACAAAGCTTGCGCAACGTTGTTGGCTTGATGGACCTCGGTGAAGGTACAAGGGTTTTCAACGAGCACGTTGGCGCGCGTAAAGCGGGATCTCCTAATTCAAATGAAGCCAATGACCTGAAGCAGGTTCTCCAGTTTGGCACTGGTCAAAGAAATCCCGATCAAATCAACGACCTGCTTTCCGATGGCTTGTACGGGACCGATGCGCTTACCAACGGTCTTGATTTTGAAAAAATTACCGGTGCTCGAAAACTTGCCCCTACTGAATTCACATTCCACAAGCAGCTCGGTTACATCACGCTTACCCGCAAGCTGCAAAATGACGAAGCACTGGCAGTAGCATACGAATACACTTACAATGGCCGCCCTTATAAAGTCGGAGAGCTTTCCGAAGACTACGCAAATCTTAAGGACGATGAAATTGTATTCCTGAAACTGCTCCGTCCGAGGAAGATTGCCATTCGTGCAGGAAGTGATGGCAAAGGACGCATCATTCCTACCTGGGATCTGATGATGAAAAACATCTACAACCTGAACGTGAACCAGCTGACGCGTGAAGGTTTCCAATTGAGAATTATCTACCGCGATGACCGTACAGGTATTGACAATCCTCAGCTTCAGGAAGGAAGTACAACCCTGCGCGAACGACAACTTATCGAGATCATGGGTCTCGATAAGCTCAACCCAGTGAACGACCCGCAACGTGATGGTAACTTCGACTATGTGGAAAACATCACGATCAACTCGCAAACCGGATTGATCATTTTTCCATATCTCGAACCCTTCAGGGATGCATTGCGCGCTGCCTTTAGCGGTCAGTCAAACGAAAATTTTCTCATACAAAAATATTCGTACGATACGCTCTACCGCACAACGAAAGCTGACGCTGAACTTTTCGCAACGAAAAACAAATTCTTTCTCAAAGGAACCTACAGTGCAGGTTCATCTCGAGAGATCCTTGTGCCCGGATTTGGTTTGTCACAAAATTCTGTGAAACTTTTTGCTGGCGGCATTCCCTTACAAGAAGGTACCGACTACACGGTGGATTACACTTTTGGAAAGGTGACTATCCTCAACGAAAGTGTGTTGAGCTCCGGCAAGAACATCAGCCTTCAATACGAGCAATCAGATCCATTCGCTTTTCAAACGCGAAGCTTGCTCGGAACGCGTTTCGACTACAAGCTCAATGAAGACGTTAACCTGGGATCGACCTTTCTCTACTACAACGAGCGTCCGCTGATCAGTCGCAATGCAATTGGAACAGAACCTGCACGCAACATGCAGTATGGATTCGACTTCAACGTGCGAAAGAACAGCCGTGTGCTGACGAAGATTGTTGACGCAATCCCTTTCCTCGAAACAAAAGAACAATCCACGGTCAATTTCACGGGTGAGTTTGCCCAACTCATACCGGGAACATCGAACATCATCGATGGCGAAGGAACCGCGTATGTAGACGATTTTGAAAACACAGCAACGCCTTATTCGCTGATGACACCACAAGGCTGGAAACTTGCTTCCGTGCCTGCGCTCGACAGCAGATTTCACGATGAAGCATCGGACTCGCGGAGTTTGAGATTGGGTTACAAACGCGCGAAGCTCGCATGGTACCAGGTCGATAATCAATTCTATCGTGAAACTGGCCAGTTCAAACCACCGAATATCAGTGAGGGTGATCTTCAAAATCATTACGTGCGTCCTGTAAAACCAGAAGAGATCTTCCCGTATTTCCAACGACCGCAAGGTTATTTCTTCCAATCTATTTTCGACATCGCTTATTATCCGTCTGAACGCGGTCCATACAACTACAACCCGGACATCAATGACCAAGGCGTGTTGCGACCTGGTGACATCAAAGGAAACTGGGCCGGTATTACCAGCGCGATCCGCACGGAAGTTGATTTCGATAAAGCGAATATCGAGTATGTCGAGTTCTGGCTGTTGAATCCTTTCATCAAAGGCGATAACGGGAAAGTAGTTGTTCGCGGAAAGAATGAAGGAGAGAATAACACGACTGGAGGTAAGATCATTTTTCAACTTGGATCTATCTCTGAAGATGTTGAGCGTGACGCGAAGCATGCATTCGAAAACGGGCTTCCTCCGGACGGAAATCTCGGGCTTGCAACTTCAACAGAGTGGGGATGGGTAACCAATCAGCAATACATCAACAATGCTTTCGACAATTCAACTTCTTCAAGACCAAACCAGGACGTTGGACTCGATGGTGCAAGTGACGAGCACGAGCGTGAAAAGTTCGGTGATTTCCTCAATCAACTCACGCCCGGAGCCAGAACTATATTCAATGCCGATCCATCAGGCGATAACTTCAAATATTTTTTTGGAAGCGATCAAGATGCAGCTGGCGCCCAGATCCTCGAGCGATACAAGAATTATAACGGAATGGACGGCAATTCTCCTGTCAACACGGGAAGCCAGGATCTCGCCCGATCAGCTACTCAAACTCCCGACAACGAAGATTTGAACGCTGACAATACGTTGAGTGAACTTGAAGAATATTACGAGTATGACATCGATCTGAAACCCGATCTCGAAGTAGGCCAGGAATACATTGTAGACAAGATCAGAACAACACCCGACAACGTTCCGAATGAGGCGGTTGAATGGTATTTGTTCCGTATCCCCGTGCGGGAATTTGAAGCGAAGTTTGGAAGTATTCAAGGCTTCAAGTCCATCCGTTATATCCGGATGCTGCTCACGGGGTTCCAGCAGCCTGTGGTGTTGCGTATGGCGAACTTCAGGATGATCGGCAGCCGATGGAGAAGATATCAAGCTGATTTGCGCAACGGAGGACTGAGCCCGAAGATCGAAGAAGATTACAATGACTTCACGGTTTCCGTTGTGAACCTTGAAGAGAATGGTGCCTACGAAGCAGACAATGCAACATCGCCTTATCGTATTCCTCCGGGTGTTCGAAGAGACCGGGATAATACTTCTTCAATTTCACGCCAGCTGAACGAACAAGCCGTTCAGATGTGTGCCGATAATCTCGAAGACGGAGACTCACGCGCAATTTTCAAAAACGTAGGTGTCGACCTTTTCAACTATGGGAGGATAAAAATGTTCTTCCATGCGAACAGTGCCGACTCACAAGATGACGAATTGCACGCTTTTCTTCGTCTTGGAACAGACTTCACACAAAACTATTACGAGATCGAGATCCCGCTGAAGATCACCGACCCGCACACACAAGATCCGAGCGCACGTGACGTATGGCCGGAAGAGAACGAGATCGATCTCGACCTCAACGAATTGTATGCGCTGAAACTTCGAAGGGATAATGACCGGAACGCATCAACATCCGCGGTGTACACGGGCCCTCAGATCGGGCGGCACACGTTGCGTATTTTTGGTCGGCCTGATCTCACGAGCGTGCAGGTAATGATGATCGGTGTACGCAACCCGCGATCGGAAGACCAGCGCTCTCATTCCGTTTGTATTTGGGCGAACGAACTTCGTGTTACCGACTTCAACCGCGCTGCAGGCTGGGCCGCAAGCTCGACACTAAGCGCCAAACTTGCCGACTTTGCAACCGTAACAAGTGCGCTGCGCCATACTACATTCGGATTTGGTAACGTAAGCTCGAAGATCGGAGAGCGCACACGCGATGAAACAACACGCTACGACATTTCAGCAAGTGTGAATGTTGACAAACTTCTTCCCGGCAACACCGGTCTGAAATTACCCATGTTCGTCAGCTACGAAAATACTACTGTGAACCCGAACTACGATCCGGCTAATCCCGATATACGAGTTGCGGCTGCAATGAAATCCTTTAACAGCGAACAGGAACGAACGGGTTTTAAAAAGCTGATCCAGGACAAAACGGTCCGAAGGAGTTTCAACCTTGTCAACGTCAAAAAAGTCAAGGTGAAGCCCGATGCAAAGACGCACATTTACGATATCGAGAACCTCTCACTCAGTTACGCTTATAGTGAAGCAGAACAAACTAATTTTTTCACGAAAGAAAACCTGCTGCGGCAATACAAGGGTTCTGTCGCCTATAATTTTGCGCCTAAAGAAACCGGCATCGAACCCTTCAAGAATGTTAAAGGACTTAGTTCGCCATACCTTAAGTTCATCAAAGATTTCAATTTAAGTTTATTGCCATCGAGTTTGTCGTTTCGTGCGGACCTCGATCGCTCGTTCAGCAAGAAAGTTTATCGCAATTCGGCAGGTGCTTATGGAACTTATTCTTATTCATTGCCGAACTACCTGAAGTATTTCACCTTCAACCGCACTTACAACATGCGGTGGAATCTATCACGAGCGCTTAGTGTCGAATACATGGCACGAGCGAATGCGATTGTTGATGAACCGCAGGGCGAGCTGGTCACCAGCGAACAAAAAGACAGTGTCTACAACAACTTCCGGAAGCTTGGAAGGATGAAGAACTTCGATCAGAACATCACGGTGAACTATACACTGCCGCTCGACAAATTCCCGCTAACGGACTGGCTAGGCGCAGAATACCGGTTTGTTGCAGGGTACAATTGGAAGGCTGGTCCGGTAAATATCAATGATGACATTGCACGCGCAAAACATTTGCAGGATTTGCCCGACAGCCTCGACTTCAAAAACATTATTCAAAACACGCGCGAGAACAATATTACCGGAAAGATCGACCTGGTTAAATTTTACAACAAGATCAAATTCCTGAAAGAGATCAATACACCTGCGCGGCCTGCAGCACCCGCGAAACCTCAAAACAATAAAGCCCCCGCGCGACCAGTCCAACAGCCGCCAAAGGCTGATACCGTCAAATCGACACCCGGAGCGATCAAAGGATTTTTCAGGCTGCTGATGTCTCTACGATCGATCAACGGAAGTTATTCGCTCAATGAGGGAACTATGTTGCCGGGATACACAGAGACCCCGAAGTTTTTCGGGATGGATGAGCACTGGAATTCTCCGGGATGGAAGTTCGTTCTCGGTGGACAAGATCCGAATATTCGCTATGACCTGGCCAACAAGGGATTGATCACAACCACAAAGTCGCTTACCAATCCGTTTCAGCAGTCTAAGAACGAAGTGATCACGTTGCGCGCGAATGTAGAGCCGACACCTGATTTCAAAGTTCAGATCGATGTTAAGAAAGAAGGATCGTCTTCATACCAGGAGATCTTCCGTTACGATTCTCTCCCCGATGGATCATTAGGCTTTGCATCGCTCAACCCTAACCGCACCGGTAGTTACAAGATCTCTTTCAACACGATCCGCACTGCCTTTGATGGAACCAACGACAATGTTCACTCCAACGTTTTTTCTCAATTTGAACAAAACCTGCTCGTGCTGAAAGAGCGTTTCGCAGCGCTCGGCACCGGAGAATATGACACGACCTCCCAAGATGTTTTGATACCTGCGTTCATCGCGGCATACAGCGGAAAGAATGCGAATACGGTGGCGTTGAGTCCATTCCCGCGAAATCCGTTGCCAAACTGGAGAATAGACTACAGCGGACTGAATAAGATTGAAGCGTTGCGAGATGTGTTTCAATCGATCACGATCTCGAGTGGTTATCAGTCTACTTACTCCGTGGTAAACTATAACAACTCGCTCGAGTACAGCGACCCGACCAAAGTTGGGATCGATCGTCCGATAGAAGATTACAACCGCAAGTATTTCGGTGAAAATATCAACAACGAGTTTGTGCCGGTGTATGTGATCAGCCAGGTTTTGATCTCCGAACAATTTGCACCGCTCATAGGTGTCAACGTTCGCACAAAAAGCAGGCTCAACGCAAAAGCCGAATATAAAACGAAGCGCGACCTCGCCTTGAATATTTCAAACGCGCAGATCACCGAACTCAACAGTAAAGATGTTTCATTTGAGCTCGGCTACACCAAGAACAACGTGAAGCTTCCGTTCCGTGCGCAAGGGAGAACAATTGTTTTGAAGAACGATGTGACGTTCCGCATGAATGTTACCGTAAGCGATAGCAAAACCATTCAGCGTAAGATCAATGATCTCAATACAACCACGAACGGAAATCTCAATTTCCAGCTGCGACCAAACGTGAGCTATGTGGTGAATCAGAAATTGACGCTGCAGGGATACTTCGAAAGAACGATCAACAAACCTCAGGTCACGAATTCTTACCCGCGATCGACAACGAGGTTTGGGATACAGTTACGATTCAGCTTGGCGCAGTGAGGTGTCCTACGGTGTTAAAGTGTTAATGTATCAATGTGCTCATGTTCGAGGTGCGATGTGTCAATGCGCTAAGGTGTTGGAGTGTTAAGGTTGAGAGTTCGGACCAAGCGCGGGCGTTGACCGGCCCGCAATACCTTTTGCGGAAACTTCGTGTCTTTGTGCCTTTGTGGCTAACAGAGGCAAAAAGCTCATTTGGATTCGCGGATTTTCCTTTATTTTTGACCCCAAACTCATAAACCATGAACATTCCTGACGGACTCAAGTACACCAAAGACCATGAATGGATAAAAATTGATGGCAACACGGCAATTGTTGGAATCACCGACTTCGCACAAGGCGAGCTTGGTGATATCGTATATGTCGATATTTCCACGGTGGGTCAGGATGTGAATGAGCACGATGTGTTTGGAACGGTTGAAGCAGTGAAGACGGTATCTGACTTGTTCATGCCCGTTACCGGCAAAGTGTTGGAAGTCAATCCGATCCTTGACGGAAGCCCTGAAAAAGTAAACGAAGATGCCTACGGTGAAGGCTGGATGATCAAAATGGAGATCAAAGGATCGACCAGCGGATTGCTTACTGCTGCCCAATACAAGGAACTAATCGGCAAATAATTGCCTTATACTACCAGCGTTGAAATAACAGCGCCCGAGTCATGATCGAACTGCCAGTAATTTCGAAATCGGAAGCGAATTCTTCCACACCAGGTAGAAGAAAGCCGGATTGGTTGCGCGTGAAATTACCTGTGGGTCCGGAGTATGCGAAAGTGCGCAAGCTTGTCGATCAATACAAGCTCCATACGATCTGCGAAAGCGGAAATTGCCCTAACATGGGAGAGTGCTGGGGTGCTGGCACCGCAACATTCATGATCCTCGGAAACATTTGTACGCGCAGTTGTACATTTTGTGCTGTGGCCACCGGTCGGCCAACAGAGTACGACATGGATGAGCCAAGGCGTGTAGCCGAAGCCATCAAGCTGATGAACGTTAAACACGCGGTGATCACTTCAGTAAATCGTGACGAGCTAAAAGACCGTGGCGCGGAAGTGTGGTATCAGACCGTGGTTGAAACGAAGAAGGTGAGTCCTGAAACAACGATCGAAACTCTTATTCCAGACACAAAAGGAAATTGGGATGCGTTGTACAGAATGATCGATGGCGGACAAGAAGTTGTTTCTCACAACATGGAAACCGTAAGCAGACTTTATCGCAACGTTAGACCTCAGGCAAAATATGAGCGCAGCCTGGAGCAGATCAAACGCATTCGCGAAGCTGGCAAACGCACCAAGTCAGGTATCATGCTCGGCCTGGGTGAAACAAAAGACGAAGTTTTCAAGGCGATGGATGACCTTGTTCAAAACGGTTTGATGGTCCTTACGCTCGGCCAGTATCTTCAACCCACGAAGCTGCACCACGAAGTGATCGAATACATTACGCCCGATACATTCGAGCTTTATCGCGAAGAAGGTCTCAAACGCGGACTGAAGTACATTGAATCCGGACCGCTTGTCCGTTCCTCATATCACGCTGAACGCCACGTGAACGTTCCGCTCGATTGAATCTTGCGGGGAACTTTCTGTAACATTTTACTTTTTTTTCCGGGTAATCGGGCAAATCTATGTTCGCGCTAGTCGAATTCAGAAACTCTATTGCCTACTGCTTCTTGCCTACTACCTACTGACTCCGTTGGCATAATTCTTTTTTTGATGCTGCAAAGAACTACACAAGCAGGTATATCTAACCAAAACAAAAAAGCTATGAAGAAGATAATGATGATACTGTTGGCTGCAGCAGCTTTCAGTTGCAATGATCGAAATAACAACCGGTCGAGTGAAGATCGTACCAACGATGCAAATGACAATACTGAGGTGGCACAACCCGATACCACTGCGTCCGACTCAACTTCAAACGATAATTACAACAAGCGGGACAACAGTAATGACAACGATATGAACAAGAAGGACAATGATCGCAATCAACGCGATTCAGTTCGCTAGAGTAGAATGCCGCATCATAAAAAATTGTTGCGGCATTCTTATTTTAAGCCGATAGTCCCGGCCGTTTGAATGTATGAGCTTATTTGAGGTGTCAACGCTTAGGCGATGACAAAAAAAAGTCGTCCGACAACTTCGTCAGACGACTTTTTGACTATCAATTTCCCAAATTTCAGTCGTCACATTCGTCCAAAGACCTCAGACGACAAATTGGAGGCTACTTTGCGTCAGGCATGATGCGCTGATCGCGATTTGCAATCTCCCAGGCTGTATAGAAAACGCATTGTGCACGTTTCGCCATCAGATCGAATTCAATTTTTGAAACTTCATCCGATGGTTTGTGATAGTCTTCATGGATTCCGTCAAAGTAGAAGATGATCGGAATATTTTTCTTCGCGAAGTTCCAGTGGTCGGAACGATAGTACAAACGGTCAGGGTGGTTCTGGTCGTTGTACGTGTAATCGAAGATCAGGTTCGTATACTTCTTGTTCACGTCTTCACTGAGTTTATGCAATTCAGTTGAGAGCTTGTCTGATCCGATCACATACACATAGGGAGCACTGTCTTTGTGTTGAGGATCTCTGCGACCAACCATGTCGATGTTGAGGTCGACTACAGTTTTATCCAGCGGAAACACCGGATTCTCTGAGTAATATTCTGAACCAAGCAATCCTTTTTCTTCACCGGTAACGGTCATGAAGAGGATACTTCTGCGAGGACCTTTTCCATCTTTCTTTGCTTCAGAAAAAACTTTCGCAAGCTGCAATACGGATACAGTTCCAGATCCATCATCGTCAGCGCCATTATTGATAAGATCGCCTTCACCATTGTCGCGTTTTCCGATGTGATCATAGTGTGCGGTGATCACAACGACCTCGTCTTTCTTATCCGTTCCTTCCATAAATCCAAGTACGTTCTCGGTCTTTACGGTTGAATATTCCTGCGAAGTTTTATAAGTGACAGAACCTGGCTTTATTTTTTTGAGTGAACCGGGTTTCGCATCAGCGCTAACGGCTTTGTTGAGCTTTTCAATCGTTGTGTTCAGGATCTTTTCGGCTACATCGGGAGTCATAAGGAACATCCCGGCATTGCGCGCTTCAGGTTTCTTCAGGCCCATGGAACGGCCGGATGCAAAGCTTTTGAATTGTGTCATCAATTTTTTCGCATCTTCTGCATCGGCTGTGAAAGCGAGTACCAGCGTTGCGCCTTTTTCTCTGGCGATCATTGCCGGACCACGCGAGCTTTCATTCGGGTTGATCATAATGATCGCTGCTTTATCCTTCACATCCACCTGCTCGAAATCTTCCTTTGTTCCCTTACCCGCAAACACCACGGGCAATGTTACCTCACCGTTTGAGTCGGCATTTCCAAAGTAAACAACGCTTTCAAGATTCTTATATTGGGTCTGCCCAACTTTTACATAGCACTCGCCAGGTCGGGCAGTAACCAACTCGATCGGCTGGTAATTTGATCCATTTACAGGAGCGGTAAGTCCAAAACTGTTAAAGTTCGCGCTAACGAAGGCGGCAGCCATTTTCTGCCCGCGTGTTCCGGTTTCACGGCCTTCGAGAGCATCGGATGCCAGGATCGAAAGGTTTGCTTTCAGATCTTCTGGTGTGATCATGTTGCCATATTTTTGGGCAACGGGGTCTTGTGCAAACAGGTTGATGGAACCGGTAAGCGCCAAGACATAAACTGCAATTCTCAATTTCATGCGCTTGTGCTGATTAGGTTAATGGTTCCAAAACTAACAAGTTTGACAGATTTTCAGCGACACAGATTTGCAGACGGCAATTTTTTCGCAAAATGTTCCAAAGACAAACGTTCTTCCTATTTCCGCTGTTTGGTTTGTGTTAACTCATTACCTTTGCGGATTGAAAACCACTAATTCCCGAAAAATTCACATATGAAGATAGATTCCCAGTATTCTGAGAAGTTTGAGTCGCGCCATATTGGCCCAGACAACGGACAGGCGGAAGCGATGTTGAAAGTGATCAAAGCCAATTCGATCGATGAACTGATCGGCCAAACCATTCCCGATTCCATCCGGTTAAAAAAACCGCTCAACCTTCCAGCTGCCAAGTCAGAATTCCAGTTCCTGGCTGATTTCAAGAAACTGGCATCGAAAAATAAAGTCTTCAAGTCCTACATAGGAACCGGATATTACAACACGATCACCCCCGGTGTTATTCTCCGCAATATTCTTGAAAATCCGGGGTGGTATACCGCATACACGCCCTACCAGGCAGAAATTGCACAAGGTCGTCTGGAAGCGCTGATCAACTATCAAACCATGATCATCGACCTGACCGGAATGCAGATTGCGAACGCATCTTTGCTCGATGAGGCAACCGCAGCTGCAGAAGCAATGCACTTGTTATATGCTTCCCGCAAAGCCTCCAAAAAGAATGCGCACAAATTTTTTGTCGATCAACATACATTTCCGCAAACCATCGATGTACTGAAGACCCGCGCACTTCCCATCGGTGTGGAACTTGCTGTTGGCGACATTCAAAAACTCGATATCACCGATCCGAATTTATTTGCGGTCTTTATACAGAACCCCGACAACAATGGAGCGGTAAAAGATCATTCTGCTTTCATTGGCTCAGCGCATGAAAAAGAAGTCTTCGCAGTAGTTGCAGCAGATATTCTCAGCATGGTGATGTTGAAATCACCGGGAGAGATGGGCGCTGATGTGGTCGTGGGATCGTCTCAACGATTCGGTGTGCCCATGGGATTCGGTGGACCGCACGCGGCATTCTTCGCAACCAAAGACGATTTCAAACGCCAGATGCCTGGAAGGATCATCGGAGCTTCGATCGATGCTTCAGGAAATCCGGGATATCGCATGGCACTGCAAACTCGTGAGCAACACATCCGCAGAGAAAAAGCAACGTCAAACATTTGCACCGCTCAAGTGCTGTTGTCGGTCATGGCAGGAATGTATGCCGTGTATCATGGCGCGGATGGTCTTCGTAAAATTGCCGGACGTGTTCATGCGTTGGCAAAATCACTCGACAATGGATTGAAGTCCATCGGTGTAAAGCAAGTGAATGAAAATTATTTCGACACATTGAAAGTTGCTATCGCGGATAAGAATGCGGTTCAGCGCGAGGCTGTCAAAAACGAAATCAACTTCCGATACTTTGACGACAACCACATCGGCATTTCGCTTGACGAAACCGCGAACGCTGACGATGTCAAAACAATATTGAATGTTATCGCTGCCGCGGAAGGCAAAAAAAATTCCGGCATTTCTCCGAATGGTCATGACATCAGCTGGCCATCTTCGTTGATCCGCAAATCTTCTTTCATGACGCATCCGGTGTTCAACATGCATCACTCCGAGCATGAGATGCTGCGCTACATCAAGCGCCTGGAGAACAAAGATCTTTCGATGGTGCACTCGATGATCTCTTTGGGATCGTGCACAATGAAACTCAACGCCACAGCGGAAATGATCCCCGTAACGTGGCCCGAGTTTGGGCAGATCCATCCATTTGCGCCTGCAGACCAAACCAAGGGATATGAGGAACTCACAACCAATCTTGAAAACTGGTTGAAGGAAATTACCGGCTTCACCGGAGTTTCCCTCCAGCCGAATAGCGGTGCACAAGGCGAGTATGCAGGGCTGATGGTGATTCGCGCATATCACCAATCACGTGGAGACAACCATCGCAATATTTCTTTGATCCCCGCTTCAGCGCATGGAACAAATCCAGCGAGCGCGGTGATGGCCGGAATGGACGTGGTTGTTGTGAAGTCCGATGAAGAAGGAAAGATCGATGTATCAGACCTCAAGGCAAAAGCAGAACAATACAAAGACAAGCTTGCGTGTTTGATGGTAACGTATCCATCTACCCATGGCGTGTTTGAAGAATCGATCACCGAGATCTGCGAAGTGATTCATAAGAACGGTGGACTTGTATACATGGATGGCGCAAACATGAACGCACAGGTCGGATTGACTTCGCCAGCCAATATCGGTGCTGACGTCTGTCACTTGAACCTGCATAAAACGTTTTGTATTCCGCATGGTGGCGGTGGACCTGGAATGGGTCCGATCTGCGTGAACGATAAACTGAAAGATTTTTTACCCGGCCACGCGGTTGTGAAGACCGGTGGCAAGCACGCGATCCATGCCGTATCGGCAGCCCCATGGGGGAGCGCAAGCATCCTGACCATTTCCTATGCTTACATCGCAATGATGGGAGGCGATGGATTGACTAACGCTACAAAATTCGCGATCCTCAACGCCAACTATATCAAAGCAAAACTCGAAGGTCACTATCGGATCCTTTACACGGGAACGAAAGGTCGTTGTGCCCACGAGATGATCGTTGACTGCCGTGATTTCAAGAAGGCTGGTGTCGAAGTTGAAGATATCGCCAAACGGTTGATGGATTACGGTTTCCACGCTCCTACTGTTTCATTTCCGGTAGCGGGTACGTTGATGATCGAGCCTACGGAAAGTGAACCTCAGGAAGAACTCGATCGTTTTTGCGAAGCGTTGATCGAGATCCGCAACGAAATCCGTGAAATTGAAGAAGGCAAAGCTGACCGCGAAAACAATGTTTTGAAGAACGCACCGCATACCGCAGCCGTTGTAACCGCAGATGATTGGTCACTTCCTTATTCGCGAACAAAAGCAGCATATCCCCTTCCGTACATCCGCGAAGCAAAATTCTGGCCTTCGGTTAGTCGGGTTGACAATGCGTATGGCGATCGAAACCTTGTATGCAGTTGTTTACCAATGGAATTATATGCGAAGTCTGAGGAAAATGTCTCGGCATAGAAGTTAAATTTTTGTATATTTCATGAAACGCCCCGATCGAATTGAAAGGGGCGTTTTTTTTATACGAGCTCTTAACATTGGCTTTAATCTTTGCTGAAGGGTGACCAACGACCGAGATCAACGCGGTTTTACGAATCAAAGTCTGCCTGGCTGGACTTACCTGGCTGCGTTATTGATCATTCATACCGGTACAGAGATCTCGCTGCTCTTCAAATATGATGAGGGTGTTGCAGACTATTACCTTCCAACGGCATTCTCGATCATCTTGGTGAATTGGTGGGGGCCAACGCGCGTCATCCCGATGATGTATCTGAACGCAGTGTTCAGCACAGTACTTTGGGGCATTCCATCCGATCGCTGGTATCACTGGTTCCTCTATGGCATTCCGGAAACATTGTTCACTTTCCTTTCGTGGTACTTCTTCCGGTTCATGTGCCGCGGAAAATATTGGCTTCCCGATATCAGGAGCACGTTGATGTTTCTGGGCTTAGGTGTACTGCTCCCCATTCTCCCTGAAATTTTTTTACTTCAATCGCTTCTTGTCTGGTTAGGTGATCAGCCAATTTCAAACTTCTGGCATCTCGTATCAAGAAATTGGCTCGGTGAATTCACTTCCAGCTTCGGGCTTGCGTTGCCGATGCTGTTTTATGCTACTCCATTCTTACAACGGGCAGGGCTACTGTACGATCCTCCGCCCAAGCTCATTCCGCAATCGCATAGGCTCCGAAGTCCACAGCTGGCAGAGCTGACCTTCATTTTTGCTACGCTGCTGTTGTTGGTGTTTGTTATCGACTTCGAGCAATTTTGGTATATCTATGGACTAATCGCACTTTACACTGCTATACGTTTCGGATTCGGACCCGCCAGTCTTACGAACTACTTCATTTTCCTGATCACCTACGTACTTCCAAAATTTTTCAAAGCGCTGAGCCTTCAGGTACTGACCGACTACGGAGACATCATTAATGTTTATTTGGGTGCCAGTCTGTTATTTGTATTTGCAGCAATAACGGGAAGAGTGATCAGCGATGTGAAGATTGCCGAAGCCAGGTTACAAAAGAAAAACCGCGAGCTTGACCAAACTAATCGCGAGCTCGACAGGTTTGTCTACAGTGTGTCGCATGACCTGAGTGCTCCGCTAAAATCAATCCTCGGCCTGGTAAACATCAGTCGCATCACACCCAGCCCAGAAGATCATCTTCAATACCTGAGCCGTATTGAAATGAGCGTCAAAAAACTTGAAGCGTTCATTTCGGAGGTTCTCGATTATTCAAAGAACAACCGCAAGGAAATTGTAGGCGAGCAAGTGAAATTAAAAGAGCTGTGCAATGAGATCATGGATAACCTTAAATTCATGGAGGAGTTCAATAGGATTACGATCGACTTATCGGAATTGAACCATTCGGAAATTGTTCAGGATAAAATGCGTCTGAAAATCATTCTCAATAATCTGTTAACAAACGCAGTCAAATTCCAGAAAAAAGTACCAGGGCATAAACCGTATATTAAAGTGTCTTCACGTAAACATGGCGAAACAGTACTGATTGATATCGAAGACAACGGTGAAGGCATTCGCGAAGAAATGCAACCGCGCATCTTCGAAATGTTCTATCGTGGCACAGAGAACGCAAGGGGCTCAGGTCTTGGCTTGTATATTGCTAAAGAAGCTGCAATGCGTATTCATGGAAGCCTGTCCGTTCGCTCGGAATACGGAAAAGGTTCGATATTTACACTTGAATTGAAAAACTTGAATTTGAATTGATGAAGTCTTTGTATAAGATCGTTGCATTATTAACGATCATTTCCCCGCTACATGCTCAAAAGAAAGAATACACCGGGTTTCCATCGCTTGTATGGCCGAAGCTTTACAACATCACTTTTGTGAAAGCGAAAGATAAAGATGGAGAATTTGATAAGCCGGTATTTACGACTGCCGTAACATCACTGAACGGAAAGCCTGTGACGTTGCCTGGATATATCGTTCCGTTTGACGCTGGCAACCGAAGCAATCACCTGATGCTTTCTTCGTTGCCGCTAAACGCGTGCTTCTTCTGCGGTGCAGGTGGACCGGAGTCTGTGGTTGAAGTTTTTCTGAAATCGGAAATGACGTATACGGACAAGCCCATGGAGTTCAAAGGCGTTCTGCGGCTCAACGACAAGGATCCGAATAAGATGATCTATGTGCTCGAGCAAGCTGAATTAGTTGGAGAAGTAGAATTCTAGTTCACGTTGATCAGTTTATCCGTTGATTAGTTGATCCGTGGGTATCTATTTCGCGACCAGCGTGAATTCAAATTCATGTCATTTAATAAGCGAGCACGAATTTCAATAAAAGTATACTTGAAGTAGATCTCCAACGGATAAACGTTTTCAAAGTCCTTTCGAGTCGATCAAATAAACCAATGCCGCCATCGAGGCTGATCCAAGTTCCAGCTCTCTCTTATTCACCTTATCAAACGTATCTTCTTTTGTGTGATGAAGCGTGAAGTAACGTTGTGAATCTGGTAAGTAACCGATCACGGGCACATCTTGTTTTGCCAGCGGGCCGATATCCGCGCCCCCTCCTTCCTGATTAAAATCGGTGAGGCCGTAAGGCTCGAGCCAATTCTTCCAGCTTTTGATCTTTGCTTTGACCGGGTCAGGCGCAGTCATGGTAAATCCACGGGGCGTAAATCCTCCGCGGTCAGATTCTATCGCGGCAATATGTTTTTCTTTTCTCAATTGAGCCTGGTTGGCATATTCAGTTCCACCGCGCAATCCGTTTTCTTCGTTCATGAACATCACCGCGCGAATCGTACGCTTCGGTTTATAGCCAATAGCCTGGAAGAGCCGAAGCACCTCCATTGACTGAACACAGCCTGCACCATCGTCATGCGCACCCTGACCAACGTCCCACGAATCGAGATGGCCGCTTACTATAATGATCTCTTCGGGATGCTCTGCCCCCCGGATCTCTCCGATCACATTGAACGATGGCGCATCTTCTAACATTTCACAATGTGTTTCGATGTAGACCTGCAACCCTTTTTCTTCCTTTACCATTCGGCTCAACAGATCCGCATGTTTGGTTGAGATCGCAACAGCCGGAATCTGCGCGACATTCGGAGCATAGCGAAGCCCGCCCGTGTGCGGATAGTCCTCTGTGCCTGATCCCATCGAACGCACAATGACTCCGATCGCTCCAAGTTTCGCTGCTTCAGAGGGACCCATCGCGCGCTGGTCAACGGCCGCGCCATACGCAGCAAACGTATTTATCTTCGTTTGATCAAACCCGCGATTGAAAAATACGATCTTACCTTGCACCGATTTACCTAAGGATTTCAATTCATCAAACGTTTTTACTTCCACCACTTCGCCCACCATCCCTGACGGACCCGTGCACACAGAATTCCCGAGTGCGCAAATGGTAAGCTCAACCGTACCCATTTTTTTCGAATTGATGACGCGTGCGATTTCCTGCTGACCGCGAACCCAATGCGGAACTTTCACGGGTTGAAGCCATACGGTGTCCGCAAAATCTTCCATGATGTGTCGCGTCCAGTCAACCGCGGCTGCAGCTCCCGGAGAGCCACTCAACCTGTTGCCGATCTTGGTGGACAGGTATTCAAGTAGCTGATACGATTGACCTTGGGTGAGCTCAAGATCGTAAATCGATTTGATCGTACTTTCTTCGCCCTGGCAAAACGCGCTGCTCACGATCGTTGCAAACAGACATACAAAAAGAATTTTTTTCATTGGGTTTCGAGGATTCTAGCGGATTTAAGAATGTAAATATGATGATCAGGATCGGAATCATTCAACTGAAGAAGTCCTTCCATTGTAATTTTTTTGGTGGTGAATGCGATCTTTCTATCTGTCACCACTTCCACGACAGTTTCAGGCCCTGCGGCACCGCAGAAATAACAGACGTTAAAGGGCAATGATGAGAACATGAATTTGCTTTGGCTTCCTGTTTCCTCCAAAGGAATGATGTAGCCGTGCAGCCTGATCGTCTTTCCCTGAAAAGTTTTGAGTTTTTTGCTGAACTGCGGTCGCTCGATGGTGAATCCCTGGGCATCTTTTTCGCTAACAAAGCTCACCTCGCCAAGCACCTGCCAATAGTTATCCTGAGTCGGACCATTCGCAAGCAAGGTCAAAACGAACATAAGACAATATAACTTCATCACAGGCAAAATACGATCTTCATGGGTGTGAACTAAATCTACTTTTCAATCGTTTGAACGTAACGGTTTGGCTTGTTTTCGATTGATTAATGATCTTAATTCGCACGTAATAATAACGCGGTATGGCATTCCTGTTCGAATCTTTTGAAGGGTGGAAAAAATACGCTGTGAAGCACGATGTATCTCTGGCAGCGGTGGTGATGGAATATGAGCGCAAGCAAAAGGGAAGAACGGAACGAGAGATCTGGGACGGACTGGCTACGGCCTGGAATGTGATGAAGGATGCCGTGAAGACCGGTCTTGAAGAGGACATGACATCGCGATCGGGAATGATCAATAACG
>CBHROW010000062.1:0-18760 GCA_966080355.1 uncultured Chryseosolibacter sp. | reverse complement strand
AAAAAGCTGAATTTCAAGAACGTTGTTATTGTCGGCTTCGGGGACTTGGCGTGGGAGATGCGAAAGTTTTTCAGGCTTCATCCGGAATTCGGCTTCAGATTTCTTGGTTATTTCGATCAAAACATTTCCAACCGGGAAGTCCGTTCGCTTGAAGATCTCAATGACTTCTGTAAGGAGAACGAAGTCCATGAAATTTATTGCTGCCTGCCTTACACAGAGAATGTTCGGGTCAAAAATCTCATCGATTTTGGCTTGTCTAACCTTATCAAGGTAAAATTGATAACCGACTATCGCGGCTTTGCGTCAAGAGGCGTTTCCTTGGAGAGGTATGATAACATTCCTGTTTTGAATGTTGCTGCCGTTCCGCTTGACGATCGCAAAAATCAGATCGTCAAAAGAATATTTGATGTGCTGTTTTCAGGAGCAGTCACCTTGTTCATTCTCTCATGGTTGATCCCCATTATCGCTATCGCAATAAAACTGGATTCCAAAGGTCCTGTGTTTTTCAAACAGAAAAGAGCAGGCAAAGGCAATAGGCCATTCAATTGTCTCAAGTTCCGGACGATGATTGTGCATCATCCTGAATTCAAGCAGGCTACGAAAGACGATCCGCGCGTCACTACGGTCGGGAGATTCCTGCGCAAAACAAGCCTTGACGAGTTACCACAGTTTATCAACGTACTGAAAGGTCAAATGTCGATCATCGGTCCTAGGCCACATCCGTTGAAACTCAATGAAGAGTTTTCTCCGAAAATCGAAAAATTCATGGCGCGCCATTACGTCAAGCCAGGTATCACCGGTCTGGCACAGGCGAAAGGCTTCAGAGGCGAAACTCAAACCGAAATGCTGATGCGGGGACGGGTAAAACTCGATCGATTCTACATTGAAAACTGGACGTTCCTGCTGGATCTCAAAATCATCATCGCCACAATAATCTCACTGACCAAAGGCGACCAGAAAGCCTACTAGCGAGCGAACGGTTACTTGCATCGACCGAATCGTATAGAAATCACTATCTTTGAGATGGCGTTCCCGCTAGTTGTCTATGGTTTCGGTCATTTTTATTGCAATAACGGCTTTCCTGGCTTGTCTCCTTACGTTGCCGTTCATTATTCGTTACTCTGCAAAAAACAATCTGTACGATGCGCCTGATAAGCGAAGGATTCATACGCAGATAACTCCCTCGATGGGCGGGATTGCAATTTTTGCAGGCTTGGCAATTGGGATTCTGGCCTGGACTAAAGCAACGACTTTTGCTCAAACTACCGCACTGCTCGCTGTTCTCATCATCCCGTTTTTGATCGGTTTTTTGGATGATCTGATCCATTTGCGACCATTGAAGAAAATTTTAGGACAAGCACTTGCTGCCATACTGGTTTTCTTTTTGCTCGACATCAAGATCACATCCCTGGACGGCCTTTTCGGTGTATATGAGCTGCATCCCGCAATCAGCTTTGCGCTGACATTTGTGACCATCATTCTTTTGACCAATTCGTTTAACCTGATCGATGGAATAGATGGGCTGGCTGGCACATTTTCCCTTGTTGCCCTGTTATTTTTCGGAACATGGTTCTATGCAGTTCATATCGAGCACTATGCACTTTTTTGCTTTACTTTGGTGGGAAGCATTCTAGCATTCCTTACACAAAACTGGCAGCCATCAAAAATTTTTATGGGCGATACTGGCTCGTTAGTAATTGGAATGACTTTATCGATCCTGGCCATCGCCTTTATGAGTCACAACGCAGCATTGCCGGTAGGAAGTGAATTTAAATTCATGTCTACGGCAGGAACCGCGCTTTGTGTGTTGATCGTTCCAATTGTCGACACGATACGGGTAGTTTGTATCAGGCTTTATCTTAGATTATCGCCCCTCACTGCAGATAAGCGGCACATCCACCATGCCGTTGTCAGACTCGGCAAAAGCCATAGACTGGCTGTGCTGTTGCTGATGACAATTCACATTTCATTCATTGCCCTTGCAGTGGTGTTCAGGCACTATGGCAACTTGGCCGTTATTGGCATAGCTTCCTTCATTGCCCTTACACTTTGTGTCGTGCTCGACCGGCTGATCTACTTCTACGGAACGAACAAAAAAGCCGAAGAAGGGACTACCCTTAAGCGAAAAGTGGTGACCCACTTCTAAACGCAGTCTTCCGGTTATTGAATTTATTTTTTTGCCCTCGATTAGTATTTTTGGGCTACGAATGGAAAACAAAATTCATGATCTGATCGAGGAGGTAAAGGCTTTCTCTGTAAAAACGAAAACTGATCTCGAGTCTTTCCGCCTGAAGTACATCAGCAAAAAGGGCGTTATCAGTGAATTATTTGAAAATCTCAAGCAGATCCCAGCTGACCAAAAAAAGGAATTTGGAAGGATCTTGAACGAGCTAAAGAAAACAGCGGAATCGAAATTCTCCGAGCTGAACGACCGCATTTCTTCGGCATCTGAGGATAAGACAGAAATAGATCTCACGCTTCCGCCTGTTCAAAACAAAATAGGGAATCTTCATCCGCTGACTATTACTAAGAATCGGATCATCGAAATATTTGAGCGACTCGGGTTCAATGTTGCCGATGGGCCAGAGATCGAAGATGACTGGCACAACTTCTCAGCGCTCAATTTCCCGCCTAATCATCCGGCACGCGAGATGCAGGACACATTCTTTATTGAAAAGAAAGGTGGTGATGGCGGTGATGTACTTTTGCGCACCCATACTTCGAACGTCCAGATTCGTTTGCTGGAAAAACAAAAGCCCCCTGTTCGGGCGATTATGCCAGGAAGGGTTTATCGCAACGAGGCCATTTCCGCACGCGCCCACTGCTTCTTTCATCAGGTCGAAGGTCTTTATATCGATCGTAATGTAAGTTTCGCAGACCTGAAGCAGACACTTTTTCATTTTGCGAAGGAGATGTATGGTAAGGATATTAAACTGAGACTTCGGCCTTCGTTCTTTCCATTCACCGAGCCAAGCGCAGAAATCGATGTCACTTGTCTGATCTGTAAAGGAGCAGGTTGTGTCGTTTGCAAACGGAGCGGCTGGGTAGAGATCGCTGGCGCAGGTATGGTCCATCCGAACGTACTTAAGAATTGTGGCGTAGATCCCGAAGAGTTCACAGGTTTTGCCTTCGGAATGGGAATCGAGCGTGTAACCCAGTTGCGATACCAGGTCAACGATTTAAGACTGTATTCTGAAAACGATATTCGCTTCTTGAAACAATTTCATTCCGAAGGAACGGCATGATCAGGCGTGTAGGAATCATCGGAGCGGGTACTATGGGACAAGGAATTGCCCAGGTGTGCGCAGCTGCGCAGCTTGAAGTTGTGCTTTATGATATTAAAAGCGAGCTGATTGAAAGGTCAATCCAGGCTATTGGCCGGAGCCTCGAGGGCCTGATTAGCAAAGGGAAATTGCCACAGCAAGACAAGCAGCCTATCCTTCAACGGATCGCTCCTGGTACCTCGCTTAAAGACCTGAACACGGATCTGGTCATTGAAGCAGCAGTAGAAGATCTTGAAATCAAACGAAGAATATTCGCTGAACTCGAGGCGCTGGTTTCTGACGACACGATCTTAACCTCCAACACTTCATCGATCTCCATTACTTCAATTGCCAGTTCACTCAGGCACTCGGCAAGATTCGCGGGATTGCATTTTTTCAATCCTGCTCCGGTAATGCGGCTAGTTGAAATTATTCAAGGTGCATCCACCAGCCGCGAAACACTCGAAAAATTACAGGCCTTTGTGAAACAAATTTCCAAGACTTCGGTGCTCGCACAAGATTCTCCCGGCTTTATCGTTAACCGTGTAGCCCGACATTTTTATGTTGAGTCGCTCAAACTTGCCGAGGAAGGAGTGACCGATTTCACAACGATCGATCAGCTGATTCGAAATTCAGGATTTAAAATGGGCCCCTTCGAGCTCATGGATCTCATTGGCATGGATGTAAATTTTGCTGTTACGTCATCGTTGTTCGAGGCGTTTCATCATGATCCCAAGTTCAGGCCAAGTCGTGTTCAGGAACAGAAGGTGCAGGCGGGCCACCTCGGCAAAAAAACAGGCAGGGGATTTTATGACTACAATTCATAGTCGGCTTCGGATATGTTCAGTTATCGGTGTTCTTGTGACTATGTTACTGATGGGAAATTCATGTCAGCCGAATCTTTCCGATGCTGATATTCCGTATACGGCCTTTGGCAGTATTCTCATCAATCTGAATTTGCCGCAATACCAGAAATTGCAGACGCAAGGCTATGACTATTACGATGATGCAGGTGTACGGGGATTGATCATCTACAAGGAAAGTGCATCGAAGTACCTCGCATTCGAAAGAAATTGCTCCTACCATCCTAACGATGCCTGCGCAACCGTGAACGTTCATGTTTCGGGATTGTGGATGGAAGATCCCTGCTGTGGTTCGGCATTTCAATTCAGCAATGGTTCGCCAACCTCGGGAGTCGCATGGCGACCACTTCGGCAATATGTAACCTCATTGAATAACAATCAGCTCACGATCACTGATCAGATCGCAGAGTAAATTATTTCATCAGTTTTTCGATGATCGAGTCGACACTGATGCCCTCTGCTTCTGCTTTGAAATTTCTAACGATACGGTGGCGCAGCACAGGCTTAGCAATAGCTTCCACATCTTCAATGTCGGGCGAATATTTTCCGTTCAGCAAAGCATTACATTTCGCGCCAAGCACGAGATACTGAGAAGCGCGCGGTCCCGCTCCCCACTCAAGATATTCCTTCGCGATAGGGGATGCATTTTCGATCGTGGGTCGTGTTTTATTTGCAAGGCGAACTGCGTACTCTACCACGTTGTCGGGAACAGGAACTCGCCTGACAAGATGCTGATAGTAAGTGATCTCTTCTCCGCTTAAAATTTTGCTCACCGACCGTGTTTCATCAGATGTAGTTGCTTTTACAACACTCACTTCATCATTGAAGGAGGGGTAACTAAGCATAATGTTGAACATGAACCGGTCGAGTTGTGCTTCCGGCAACGGGTATGTTCCTTCTTGCTCAATAGGATTTTGAGTGGCCAAAACAAAAAATGGCCGTGGCAGTTCATAACGTTCTCCAGCAATGGTGACTGCATACTCCTGCATGGCTTCTAGTAACGCAGCCTGGGTCTTAGGCGGAGTACGGTTAATCTCATCCGCAAGAATGATATTGGCGAAAACCGGACCGCGTACAAACTTGAAGTTGCGTTCCTTATCCATGGTTTCCGCTCCAACAATATCTGATGGCATAAGGTCAGGCGTAAATTGAATACGCTTGAACTGCAAGTCGAGCGATCGGGAAATAGTCTGAACAAGTAAGGTCTTAGCCAGGCCCGGCACACCAACGAGCAGAGAATGACCCTGGCAAAGAATGGCAGTGAGAACTTGTCGGATTACTTCCTCCTGGCCGATCACGACCTTGGAGATTTCTGTGCGAAGATTTTGATAGGCAGATGCCAGGCCATTGGCTGCATCCACATCGGTATTGAATTTAGTCATGCTGATTTCTTCCGTTCACATGAACGTCACGCGCTATGATATGTTATCGGGCACCACGTTCAACTTTCACTATAAAATATTTTGTATCCCCCCTCCAGGGAAAGATCCGATAGCGTCTAATGTATTGCAGATTTACCCGCTCACCACTCAACGCCACTGCTTCAAGGTCTTTCAATACCTGGGTCTCGTTAGATTCAACCGAGAAATCAAATGACTCCATAATCGGATTTACGCCCTTCAATGCACCAAAGGTCTGCAGATTGAGCTGACCTTCGTAAGTTTTGAACAATACGCCCCTTTTGCTTATTCGCAATACCGTTCCCGCCCGAACGCCTTCATCGTAAACTCCCCAATACAAGAAACTAAAGACTGCAGCCCCGGCAACAACACACAAGACAACGACAATCTTGAAAACTCGTTTCGCGGTCGATCTTATCCTGTCGCCAATTGTCAGTGTTTCCATTGCCATGAGCTTGGGTTTACAAATTAGTAAACGTTGGATATATGATTCATACCACTGGCCAGAAAGTTTGCACCTGTTACTGGCTATCTTTGACCATCAGAAGCGCTTCTACCTGATGAAACGAATGACGCTCCGCAACTCGATATCCCGTTAGTAACGCGAGTTGATCCGCCAGTTCCTGTTTTGATAAGATCTGAATTTGAACCAGCCAGAATTTATTCATGGAAGACATGGTCTGGACTTCAAACGGTTGAGGTTTATGCTCTAAGCCATGGAAATAATATCCAAGGTGCCATGGAAAAGTTGTGAAAACAGGGATTTTTGGGTTTTGCTTTTGAACTAGCCGTGCCGCCTCGCGGAACTGTTGCTTGGTGACTTTCGAATAATATTTCCGAAAGGCAAACAGGTTGACAACAGGGATCACGATCAAAAGCGCAACAATCACCCATTTGGTTTTTTGGTTGTTTATGGAATCCCAGCCCAGGGCGATCACTGCGATCCATGCCGGAAGTGAAACAATGGTGTATCTGATATGAAGCATTGGAACGCTCGTCAACGATTTGACGTATGGGATGAGATATGACAGAAGAAGCCAAAGCGCGAGAATACTGCCGATTATTTTCTGCTCGCGATCTGTAGTTGACCTAATTTGCTTAACGAAGAGGCCGATAAGAACCGCAAAGATCAACGTTGACAGCAAGTCTTTACCGAAATAGCCGTAAAAGTATTCGAGCAAGAAATGTGGCTTGGGTTTCTGGATCCAGAACGATCCGATCTTGAGGTCGGCTATGATTACCGGCAGCCAGGGAATGAAAAACACGGCCACTGCCACTCCGCTCAAGAAAGAGCGTATGACAAAAGATCTTTGCGGCTTGAAAAGCACCGAGGTTATTACCAGAATAATCGCCTGTGTTGCAAAGATTACAATGCCGTAATAATGCGTGTATAGAAGTGCTGTTGTGCATATAAAATATCAATCAAATTCAGATAACTTTTTGGTTTTTTATGCGCTAATAAAAAACATAAATGAAAGAGCCGAGGTAAGAAACGCGAGGCTGTAGAATCGTAGCTCCTGCGAATAATAAACATCAAAGTAATTGACAGAAACGAGCGCGGCTGCGCAAAGTCCGACCGCAGCATTTTTGCATTCACGCCCAAGCAGGAATGTGATAGGGATCGAGGCAACACCGAGAAGCGCAGATGCTGCCCGGCCCGTCCATTCACTATAGCCAAATAGCTTGAAGAAAAAATGGAGGTAAATGAAATATGCAGGTGGCTGATCTGACTTTGCGTAGTCGATAACGTCTTTTAAAGAGTTTGCCGGATCGGTGGGGATGACTGAGTGAAGTTCATCATACCAGAGGCTTTGAAAATCTAGTTTGTAAAATCTCAAAAGGGCGCCCAATCCTGTAAGGCCGACCAAGATCCAAATCGTTTGCTTCCGGGTGAATAATTGCTCATTCATAAAAGGCAATTACATTTTTACAAACATACTCAATATCATCATCTGACATTTCAAAATACAAGGGTAGGCGGACGAGTGTGTTTTGAAATCTATCGCAATTAACAAGCGCAGGGCCCTGATACTTGTTAATATAAAAGGGACTTCTGTGTAGAGACAGGTAATGGAATATGGCGTTCACACCGTTCGCGTTCAGAAACTTCAGAAGTTTGGCTTGCTCTTCAGGCGTTTTGCAGATCAGGTAAAAAATGTGTGCATTATGTCGGTCAGCCTCGGGTACCAGAGGAAGCCCCACTTCTTTGGCGCCCAGGTGTCGAAGCTTTTGATAATAACTGTTCCACAGGTGGTGCCTTTTGCTTTGAATAGTTTCAATGGCTTCGAGCTGGGCAAACAGGAAGGCAGCCGTAATGTCGGAAGGGAGAAACGATGAGCCTACGTCTATCCATCCGTATTTGTCGATCTCGCCACGGAAGAATGCTGATCGGTTCGTGCCTTTTTCCCAAAGCACTTCTGCGCGTTTGGTAAACCGGTCGTCATTAATCAGCAGCGCCCCGCCTTCTCCTGAAATGACATTCTTCGTCTCGTGGAAAGATAATGTCGCCAGGTGCCCGATCGACCCAAGAGGCCTGCCTTTATAAGTAGATTCAATAGCCTGCGCAGCGTCTTCAATAACAAACAAATTGTGTTTGCTTGCGATCTGCATAATACGGTCCATGTCGCAGGCAATACCGGCATAATGCACAACCACAATAGCGCGTGTTTTTTCCGTGATCAACTTTTCAATCTTTTCCGCATCGATGTTAGGGTGGTTTGCACGGGAGTCAGCGAAAATGATCTTTGCGCCACGCAGAATAAATGCATTGGCAGTGGATACAAATGTGTACGAGGGCACGATTACTTCATCTCCTTCTTTGATGTCGATCAGAAGTGCACACATTTCAAGTGCATCTGTACATGAGGAGGTTAGCAAAACTTTCTTGAGGCTGTAGCGATTCTGCAGAAACTCGTGGCAACGTTGCGTGTAATACCCGTTGCCTGAGATTTTTTCGCGTTTTACTGCATCGACAATGTATTCGATTTCTCTTCCTGTAAAATAAGGTTTGTTGAATCCAATTTGCTTCATGGGTCATCCTTTGCCATGCAAAGAAATGGAACTATAACGACTTGCGCACAATAATTATTGCCCTGTTTCCATCTTAGACAGTGATTGCATGGAAATTGTGGCCGTTATGGCAGACGAAAAAATCAGAGCGCTATTACCGACACCGCACCAGCATCATCGCAGTCAATGACTAGGACAAGACTGAAGGGATCGTCTGAGTGAGGGAATCTTATCTGGTGAAGACGTTCTTGACGATTGTCAAAGGCCTGTTTTTTATTTCGAGGAACATTTTTGAAAGATATATTCCAAATATACCGAGCATGAGCAGAATCATTCCACCCACCAACCATACACTTGCAAGTATACTGGCCCAGCCCTCAACCTCAACCACGAGGAAGTACTTTTTATAGATGATGATCGAAATGTTGATGATGGCAAAAATGAATGAAGCCAATCCGAGAAAAAAAGTGATGTATAGTGGACGGTGACTCAAGGACGTGATGATCTCCACACTTCTTCGAAGCTTCTTTCTGAACGTGAAAGTAGAAGACCCCTTGTAGCCTTTTGTTGCAACAACGGGCAACTGGTTGAACCCCACGAGCACAAAAACGCCCCAGAGGTCCAACTCTGTTTCCGTGAAGTTCTTGATCGCTTCTACGTAACGCCTGGTCATTACCCTGGCGGTGAGTGTATCGGCCGGATAGTGAATCGAGGATAATACCGACACAAGTTTGTAAAACATGCGTCCGCTCACTCGCTCGAACCATTCACCTTTGCGCTTTTGCTGCACCCCATACACTACATCTAACTCGTTGTTTGAATGAAGTTCTTTCCAAAAAGTGACAAGCAGCTTGGGGTCTTCTTCCAGATCGCAATCGATCAGAAAAACATGGTCGCCCGATGAATGCTGCAGACCAGTCATAATAGCACGTTGGTGACCGAAGTTCTTGGACAGCTGCACTACTTTTACATGCTCATCCAATTGTTGGATCTCCAGCGCAACCGTCAGCGAATCGTCTGGCGATCCGTCATCAACAAAAATAATTTCATACGACAGGTTCAACTCGCGAATTGCCGTCAGTGTTCTGTTGTAAAATTCATGGAGATAGTTCCGTGAATGATACATCGTTGTTACTACACTCAGCGTCATTTCTGTGAAAATTTCATAAAGCTTGCGGCATCACTGCCCATGTTAAAGATCAAATCGATCACGCTCACCTGATGGGTAAAGGGAGGGTAGATCTGTGGGTACTCAGGGTATCCGGAATAGTCCATCCATTCAATTACGATTCCTGTTCGGTGAAACACCTCCTCGCGAAGATAATCTTTTGCGGCCGGGCCGGAAAGGTAAATATCAGCCCCCGCCTGTTGACAAATCCCCACGAGCCTCTCGGTTGGATCGCCAGACATGGCATACGACTTTGAGTCAGTCAATCGCGTTTTTATTCCCAGTATGTCATTAATGATGCGAATAAGAGCAACGTTGATTTCGCTCAGGGAAGTCAGCCGGGTAGTTGTATAGAATTCTTCAAATGGCTGTGAGAACGATTTGAAGTGAGCCGCTTTCGAATAATTCCCCTGAATAGTCTGCCAATTCTTTTTCGCCCAATGCGGATGAGAAACCTCGGTTTCAGAGATCTTTTGGCTGAGCTTTTTTTGATAAACGGGAACGGTGAGCCACTGAATACCCGCGGATGTCTTTATTTTATTTCTGTTGCGCCAATCGTTTTTGGTATACTGAACTTCATCGTAAATAATGAATTCGTCCACCATACCGATAATGTCAAAGTAACCTTTCCATGGAATGTAATTCGACTGAAGTATAGCAACCTTCTTACCCGGCATGGCTTGAAGTCCGATTTCAAATTGTTAAACCGTCATGATCTCCGCCTCTTTCTTTTTCATCAGGGCATCGATGCGAACGATAAAATCATCAGTGAGTTTCTGAACCGTTTCTTCGGCATTCTTGATATCGTCTTCCGAAACTCCTTTCACCTTTTTGATGTGCTCATTGATATCTTTTCGGATACTCCGCACGCTCACTTTGCCGTGCTCGCACTCCTGGCCCACCTGTTTAACAAGTTGCTTTCTGCGTTCCTCCGTAAGCATCGGAATATTGATGATCACCTGCTGGCCGTCATTTTGAGGATTTAAACCGAGGTTTGCATTCATGATCGCCTTTTCAATTTCATGGATCAGGTTTTTCTCCCAAGGCTTGATGAAAATGGTGCGCGCATCTGGGGTGGTCATAGAAGAGACCTGATTGAGCGGACTCATCGCGCCATAATACGACACCATGATGCCATCGAGCATGGACGGATTTGCTTTGCCGGCTCTGATCTTGGTTAGCTCACTACCAACGTGGTTGATCGCTTTGGTCATCAGCTCACGGGCTTCATCAAGGTATAGCTCGAGTTCTTCCATAGTTTTGCTTTAGCTAATTAGTGTGCCGGCTTCTTCTCCGTTCGCCACCCTCAACAAGTTTCCTTTCTTATTCATATCAAAGACGATGATCGGTAATTTATTTTCCATGCAAAGTGTGAAAGCAGTCATGTCCATGATGTTGAGATTTTTCTCGTACGCTTCCTGGAACGACAACTTGGAGTAGCGTGTGGCAGTAGGAACTTTCTCCGGATCGGCTGTGTAAACGCCATCAACGCGCGTGCCCTTCAACACCACGTTCGACTGTGTTTCGATCGCCCGGAGACTTGCGGTTGAATCTGTGGTGAAATAAGGATTGCCTATACCCGCCCCAAAAATTACAATGCGACCTTTTTCCAAATGTCTAATAGCTCTTCGTCTGATGAAAGGCTCGCAGACTTGTTCCATTTTGATACCAGACATCAGCCGGGTGTACATGCCGTGACGTTCCAGCGCGCTTTGAAGCGCCATTCCGTTTACTACCGTTGCAAGCATTCCCATGTAGTCGCCCTGAACACGGTCTATACCTAACGCCTCGGCCTGGCCACCGCGAAAGATGTTGCCGCCTCCGATCACAATGGCTATTTCAACGCCTTTCTCCCGCACCGCTTTGATCTCTTCGCTATACTGCTCGAGAACAGCCGGATCGATATTCGTTGTTTTTGAAGGGCCTTGAAGCGCCTCACCACTTAGTTTCAGCAAAATTCGTTTGTATTTCATGTTCGTCAGGCACCATCGACCATTATTTTACCGGCCAGGATTTTTAAGCTGTGCAAATATAGGGAAGTAATAAAATCGGAAAGGGTCAAAATTCGATCAAAACCTGATTTTTTTCAACGCTGTCGCCCTTTTTTGCCTTGATCGTTTTCACCTGGCCATCGCCAGGAGCTTTGATAATGTTTTCCATTTTCATTGCCTCTAGAATGAGCAAAGGGTCTCCCGCTTTTACCGTGTCGCCTGCATTCACTTTCATGTCAATGATCAGCCCCGGCATAGGCGCTTTGATGTTCATAGCCTTACCCGCGTTAGAATTGTTCATTCCCATTTTTTCGAGCAGCAGGTCGAACCGGTCTTTAACCGCTACCGGAAATACTTTTCCATTTACTTTGATGGTGAATGTTTTGGTGGCCTGATCAGCCTTCACCACCTCCGCGCGGTAACTTTTATTTTGGAAAAGAATATGGAAGTAGCCGTCAGAAACTTCGACCAGATCTAAATCAATTTTTTTGCCGCCAACGGAAAAGGAACCATCGGCTGTGGTGATCTCGAATTTCGATTGATTGACAGTAGCGTTGAACATGGCTGGAATGATTGGCAAATATGCAGAATCCTATCGCATTTAGGAGAAGGAATGTGCTTAAAATCGGCAGGCTTTTTTTAAGCATTTGAATATGTCGATTATTACTGTATACCTTTGTGACGTCAGAATAAAATCTGAAAAGGGGTGCCTCAATACAACGGGCTGAGATTATACCCATAGAACCTGATGCCGGTACTTCGGCCGAAGGGAAAGGCACTTCTCCTGCGAAAGCCGGAGGAAGGTTAAACGTAAGCAATGCATTCCCCTGTGTTTTGCGGGTTTAAACCAAAATTTATCATGTTCAAATTTGTAGTAGCAGTTAGTTTAATACTGCTTTCAATCTCGGGTCAGGCGCAGTTTGCGGTGACCGGAAAGATCACCGATTCGCGAACACATCGCGCGCTAACAGGTGTGGCGGTTTCGATAGATGACGGCAAAAAAGTTACCGTCACTGATGACCTCGGATTTTTCAGGTTCGAGAAAGTAGCGCCTGGAACACATCACATTACCGCGACTCTTCTTGGATTCTCACCATCGCGCCAAGAGCTTGAAGTCAATGCGAACGCATCCATCGCTTTGTCGATGGATGAGGCTGCCATCCTTACCGATGAAGTGGTTGTGACGGCCACCCGCGCAAATGAGAAAACTCCGACAACGTACTCGACCGTTTCGCGCGAAGCAATTCAAAAGCAAAACTTCGGACAGGACCTTCCTATTCTGCTGAATTGGACTCCCTCGGTAGTGACCACATCGGATGCGGGAACAGGTGTTGGTTACACCGGCATTCGCATCCGCGGCAGCGATCCAACCCGGGTTAACGTTACGATCAACGGAATTCCGTACAACGACAGTGAGTCGCTCGGAACATTCTGGGTGGATGTGCCTGACATCGCTTCGTCTACACAGAGTGTGCAGATCCAGCGAGGCGTAGGAACATCAACGAATGGCGCAGGTGCTTTTGGCGCAACTGTGAATCTTCAAACCAATAGAAGAAACGATCAGCCATACGCGGAGATCATGAACTCTTATGGATCCTTCAACACGCACAAACACACCATAAGCTTTGGCACAGGCTTGCTGAATGATGGATGGACGATCGATGGCCGCATATCAAAAATTGCGTCTGATGGCTTTATCGATCGCGCAAGCTCCGACCTGCAATCGTATTACTTCGCTGCCGGATATTACGGAAAGAATACAATGTTGAAAGCGATTGTTTTCGGAGGAAGAGAGCGCACGTATCAATCATGGTGGGGCGTTCCTCAATCGCGACTCAATAACGATCCTGAAGCCATGCTTGCCACTGCAGCCAACGAGGGCTGGAACAACATTCAGACAGCGAACCTGCTGAATTCGAATTCGCGCACGTTCAATTCCTATTTGTATCCTAACCAGGTGGATGACTATCGACAAGACCACTATCAGCTCCATTTCTCTCAAACGCTAGCGGCAGGAGTGACCTTCAATAGCGCCCTGCACCTCACGCCAGGCAAAGGCTACTATGAAGAATATCGTTACGATGATGCACTCGAAAACTATGGATTGTCGCCCCTTGTGATTGGCGATTCGACTGTTGAATCGACCGATTTGGTGAGAAGGCGATGGCTCGATAATAAATTCTACGGAGCGACTTATTCGCTGAACGTTGAAAAACAAAAATACGCTCTTGTGGTTGGCGGAGCGTGGACCCGGTATGTTGGTGATCACTTTGGAGAAATCACCTGGGCCCAGGTCAGCGCTGCACCTGCAGACTATCGTTATTATTTTAATCAGGGCGATAAGCGCGATTTCAACATG
This sequence comes from uncultured Chryseosolibacter sp., assembly GCA_966080355.1. GTDB lineage: Bacteria > Bacteroidota > Bacteroidia > Cytophagales > Cyclobacteriaceae > Chryseosolibacter. Next base: position 4,707 of record CBHROW010000062.1, on the reverse strand, counting down.
TATGCCAAGCTGAACTACGATGTGTCCGATAAATTGAATTTGTTCGTGGATCTTCAAAATCGCTGGCTCACGTATTCAGCTTCTGGACTGGAGAATAAGCTCGTCAACTTCAACGTTGACAAGGCGTACAGTTTTTTCAATCCGAAGTTCGGCCTCACCTATCAAGTAAAGGAATCGCTCCAAGCATATGCTTCATTGGCTATCGCGAATCGGGAACCAGTGCGTGATGATTTTGTCGACAACCCGGGCAGCACTCCGAAACCAGAAAATCTGCGTAACCTCGAGGTGGGGATCAGAAATAGCGGAACTGCGCATAGCCTGAACGTTAACTATTACCTCATGGATTATCGCGACCAGCTTGTACTCACAGGTCAACTCAACGATGTGGGCGCGTCTGTCAGAACCAATGTGAATAAAAGCTACCGGATGGGGATCGAGATCGATGGACTGGTTAAGCTGCATCGCAAGTGGCAATGGAATGCGAACCTTACCCTCAGCCGCAACAAGATCGCATCATTCACCGAAGTGCTCTACGATTATGGTGAGAACTTTGATGAATACAATGTAGTGACGAAAGCATATAAGAACACTGACATATCTTTTTCTCCGAATGTGATTGCTGGATCGTCCCTGAGCTGGTTCCCGTTTTCGCAAGGGGAAGTAACGTTGCTCACCAAGTACGTTGGCAAGCAATATCTTGACAATACCTCGAACGAACAGCGAAGTATCGCGAGCTACATGACGAATGATATGCGTTTATCGTATCATTGGAAGCTGCAGTCTATCCGGCAAGTGGTTGTTAGTTTGCTGGTCAATAATATTCTTGACACCAAATACGAGTCAAACGGATACACCTGGGGATACCTCGGTGGAAGCGTAGCTTATCGTGAAAACTATTATTTTCCGCAGGCTGGCAGAAATGTCATGGCTATGCTGACGCTCAAATTTTAGATCAACGAAAATATTACGAGGCTGCTCACTACCTTTACGGGCCATGAGCAGCCTCGCTAATTCCAATCGTGTTGTTGTTTCGTTTCTGCGCCTTACGCGGGTGTGGAACCTGATTATTTTAGCACTGGCCCAATACTTCACCGCCATTATGCTCATCGATTATGACAACGTTTTCGATGTCAGGTTTTTTCTGCTAGCTACATCAACCGGATTGATTGCCGCTGCCGGATACATCATCAACGATTATTATGATATCAAGATCGATTTGGTAAACAAGCCCGAACGCGTTGTTATCGGAAAAGGCATAACACGCAGATATGCGCTGCTGCTTCACACTGTCTTGTCGTTTCTTGGACTGGCTATTGGGGTCTTTCTTAACTTCAGGATTGCGGCTGTTAATTTTGCTTCGATCTTCTTGCTGTGGTGGTATTCCAATGATCTCAAGCGTCAGCCCTTCATCGGAAATTTTGTCGTAGCGTTGCTCACCGCGTTTTCGATCCTGATCGTTGATGCATTGTACTGGACGGGAAATACACTGATATTCATCTATGCCAGCTTTGCTTTTTTTATGACTTTGATCCGCGAGATCATCAAAGACATGGAGGATCTCAAAGGCGATGATACTTTCGGCTGCCGAACGCTTCCGATAGTCTGGGGAATCAGAAAAACCAAGATCGTCATCTACTTCATTATGTTCGCTTTCGTTGCCACCGTTATTTTGCTCGACAGGTTGTATGTGGCACTTCCGGAGTTCTACTTCCTTGTCTTTTTATTTGTGCCACTGTTATGGCTTCTTTACAGGCTGATCAAATCCGATACGAAAAAAGATTTCGCGAGCCTCAGCACATTTTGTAAGGTCATTCTTTTGTTGGGAGTTTTGAGCATGGCTTTTTTGTGATGACATCTTTTTCCATTTCTTTGTGATCCGAACACCATGCCAGCAATAAAATCCCGCCTTGCAATTTTTGCTTCCGGAAACGGATCGAATGCTGAAGCCATCATGCAATACTTCAAAAATCATCCTGCAATAGAAGTGGCGCTGGTGTTGTCAAATAATTCAGAGGCTTTGGTTTTACAGCGCGCAAAAAATCATGGTCTGCCGTCCAAAAGCTTCAGGCGCGAAGATTTTACCACTCCTGGCAAAGTGATTGAATGGCTCACTGCTGAACGGATCACGCACATTGTGCTCGCTGGATTTCTCTGGCTTATTCCGCAATATCTCATCCAACTTTTTCCAGACAGGATCATCAACATTCATCCGGCACTGCTCCCTAAGTTCGGAGGTAAAGGAATGTTCGGCATGAAGGTTCACGAAGCTGTGCGCGCAGCCCAGGAAAAGGAAACCGGCATCACGATCCATTTGGTGAACGAACACTACGATGACGGCCGTGTACTCTACCAGGGGGCATGCATGGTCGAACCGCACCAGACCGCACAGGAGATCTCATTGTGCGTGTTAAAGCTCGAGCATGAGCATTATCCGAAGGTGATTGAAAAGTGGGCGCTTGGTAAATTCAATTGATGAGAGATCAAGAAACCTGAGCATAAGCCCGGACAGGAAAGGTACCCACGCCTTTGAATTTCGGTGGAACTGCATTGAAAGTGAAACCGGTATCTGGAAGTTGCTTCATATTGCACAGATGTTCCACGATGAGAATCCCAGCTTTTAGTAGAATCGAATGAACAGGTCTTCGCCTGGTTCGTGTATCGTCAATGTTGTGTGAGTCGATGCCTACGAGCGCTGCCTTATGATCTTTGAGAAAATTTGCGGCATCTTCGGTAAGAAAAGGATGGTTTTCAAAATAATGATCGGTACGCCAATGCACACTCCAGTTTGTATTAATGAGCACCGCCTTACCTCTTACATCAACCTTCTCGAAAAAAGTTCTATCGACAGCCAACCCGTGATTGAAATCTGCCCGGATCACGATCGCAGGTAAATTAGCGAAACGATGCACATCAACCTGGCTCAGGTCATCGCCATCTTCATATCGATGGAACGGGCAGTCGATGTATGTGCCCGTATTGGATACCATTTCGATCTTCCCAATCTGAAATTCAGTTCCAGGTTCGTAATTTTTTTTAGAGTCTTCGCGGCTTAGATAATCGCAGATCACCGGAGCAGGCAATCCTTTGTACGTGATCATTCCATCTTCGATCGTGTGACTGAGGTCAATCAAATTGTGCATCATGGATCAGACTTTAGCGGGTGGAGTTACGATCTGAAAATCGGAAGCTTTCGGGAAATGTTCAAAAATATTTCGAATGAATTCACTCGGAATGGCAAGCTTTCGTTTTGTGAGGTCTATCCATGCACCGTCAACATTCAAAATAGCCGCCAATGAACCGTCTCCTTTCAAGAATTGGTGGCGTAAACTCCAGCGTCCATAGTCGGGAGTTGTCTTGACAAGCTCTACCGTCAGATTGATCTTATCTTCCAGCAGTACTTCCCTTCGAAAGATGGCTTCTTCGCGGAAAAGTATGGGACCGATCATCAGTTCTTCGAGTTTTTTTGTTGTGAGGCCTTGCGAGCTTAACACATCCATACGCATGGCAGCGGCATAATCGTAATAAACTGAATGGCGGAGATGGCGATTGGCATCGATGTCAGCCCAGCGGATCTGAATCGGGGAAGAATAGGGATTTTCCATTTGGTAAACATAAGTTTTTATAGCCACAAAGGCCCTAAGACACAAAGTTCTTTGTTAACCTTTCGCCATGGTTCAAAATGATCACTGCATTAAGATTGACGGTCACCATTTGTTACCCCGTGACTGCAGCCGAGTCGCGAATGGAATGAATCGCGCCTTGCACCGTCTCGATCAGGTTATAAATCACAAGGCCCGAAATGTACACAACGATCTGAGGCTCCGAGACTCGATCTCAAACTGCTTCGTGCGTTTCGCGGCTTGAACATGTCGCGCTTTGAACCCGATCAGGCAAAAGCAGCGACTTGACTTCTTTATCGCATAACTCGGCCTAAAGGCGTGGGGCTATTGAAAATTTTCCTTCGATCACATGAATTCGGAAACGAAATCTCTCAAGTGTTTTTTGAATTTTTGCTGAACAGCCTGCAGCTTGTAGCGTGCAACTTCTACGGAGTATTCACTTCATTAAAACTCTCACCCGAATTATCCGTCCAGCTCATTGGATAATTCTTGTCGACAAATTCCAGCGAATCCGTTGTTAAATAAAGCGGTCGGAATGTATCGATCATCACTGCAAGTTCGTGCGTTTCTTTCGCCCCTATGCTTTTTTCGACTGTTCCCGGATGCGGACCGTGTGGAAGTCCGCCTGGATGCAGCGTGAATGATCCGCGTTCAATTCCCCTGCGACTCATAAAATTTCCTTCAGCATAGTAGAGCACTTCATCGCTGTCGATGTTACTGTGGTTGTATGGCGCAGGAATCGCGAGGGGGTGATAATCAAACAAGCGTGGTACGAACGAACAGATCACAAAGTTGTGCGCCTGAAACGTTTGGTGTACTGGCGGTGGCTGGTGAATACGTCCTGTAACAGGTTCAAAGTCGTGAATAGAAAATGCATAAGGCCAAAGGAATCCATCCCAGCCGATCAGGTCGAGCGGACTGAAGTCGTATACATACTGATGGAGGAATCCTTGCTTTTTGATCTTTACCAGGAATTCACCTTTGCTACGCTCGGTGATCAGTTCATGAGGCGGACGGATATCGCGTTCGCAGTAAGGTGAATGTTCGAGTAATTGGCCGAGTTGATTGCGGTAACGTTTTACGGTTT
>CBHROW010000061.1:0-18815 GCA_966080355.1 uncultured Chryseosolibacter sp. | reverse complement strand
CCGAGAGCCCGGTGTTCAAAGAGTCGAGAGATCTTTTGGCGAGAAAGCTGAACTCGGTCCGTTACAGTACGGCAGTCAATTTCAGTTCGCGATTTCCGTTGTTCTCACCTGCAGCCATGGTCCGCCCTGACTTCGATAAAAAATATCATTATGTCGATGGCGGCTACGTTGAGAACACTGGCGCAGCTACCATGTTTGAAATTCTAAACGAATTGAATCGGGATAACAGCCTCGAAAAAAATAAGATTGTTCCTTTTATTCTTGTTCTCAAATTCAGCGATGATACACAAGCCGATTTTGCTAACGTTGACTTTGGTAACGAGGTCAGCGAGGTAGTCAAAGGCATGTACAACACGAGAGCCGGACGTACGAGAACAGCCGAGGTCAGATTAAAAGAATATGTTGAACAAGACTTGCATGGTAAATACATTCCCGTGTCTCTTTCCAAAAATGGCAAAGAAGTTCCGATGAACTGGACCTTGTAGGAACAAAGTTTAAAAAATATTGAAGCTGACATCAAAAGTAAATGCACCGATAAAGAGCAATGCATTTTGAAGAAACTCTATTTTACGGATACTACAAAATATCGAAGAGTGTTCAGAGCCTGGTAGGAAAATGGATGGCCATCGATTTACATTAACCAAAAAGTGCAGAGCTTTCGTTTAGCGATCAAAGCTTTTTTAAACTATCTCTCAAAACCAAAAAAAGCATTTGCATTGTGATAGCAGATGTCTGACACAATTTGGCCGAGCCATTTTTCATCGGCAGGTAGTTCACCGCGATCAACATCGGTTCCGATCAGGTTGCAAAGGATCCTTCTGAAGTACTCGTGCCTCGGAAATGACATGAAGCTTCGCGAGTCGGTAAGCATGCCAATAAAACAACTCAACATTCCGAGATTCGACAATGTATTCAGGTGTTTTTCGATCCCATCTTTCTGATCGAGAAACCACCATGCGGCTCCAAACTGAATTTTCCCCCTGACCGATCCGTCATTGAAGTTGCCGGTCATAGTAGCCATCACTTCGTTGTCGGATGGATTCAAGTTGTAGAGGATTGTTTTAGTCAGTTGATTTGTTCTGTCGAGCTCATTCAGAAAACTTGCCAGCGCGCTGGCCTGTGGAAAATCTCCAATGGAATCGAAGCCGGTGTCTGGTCCAAGTTTTTTCAACAGGCGATGGTTGGTATTTCGCAATGCACCAAGGTGAAACTGCTGCGTCCAGCCTTTCTCATGATATATTTTACAAAGCGCTATCAAAATGGAATACCGATAGCAACAAACTTCATCAGGAGTCAGTCGTTTGCCGCTCATCAACTTCTGAAGTAGAAGTTCAGGGTTTAATGAACCGTCAGGCGGGACGTAAAGATTTTCAAGTCCATGATCAGACAATCGGCAGCCGTGACTTTGAAAATATTCAATCCGGTTCTGCAAGGCGCGGAGCAGATCATCAAAAGATCGGATCTCGAAATTCAAACATGCTTCAAGCCTTTTAAGATAGAGTCGATATTGTTCCGGATCATCGACAGCGTATGCTTTGTCGGGTCTGAACGTTGGGAAAACCGCCACGCCACCTGCGATGACTCCGTGATGTTCCAGCGAATCGCCTGGATCATCTGAAGTGCACACAACTTCCACGTTCATTCTCCTTAGAAGCTGTTGTGTAGAGAATGTCGACTCTTTCAGTCGTGCGTTAGCGTTGTTGAATATTTTTTCCGCGGTTGAGGGTGCGAGCAACTCATCGGTATCAAAATAACGCACCAGCTCGAGGTGCGTCCAGTGGTAAAGCGGATTTCGTATTGTCTGCGGAACGGCAAAAGCCCATTGCTCGAATTTGTCGCGATCGCTTGTATCACCGGTGATAAATTTTTCCTGAATGCCGAGCGTACGCATAGCCCGCCATTTATAATGATCTCCCGCCAGCCACAATTCAGTCAGGGAACGGAAAGAATGGTCCTTGGCGATTTGTTCTGCTGGCAAATGATTATGGTAATCCAGAATGGGCAGGTTCTTTGCGTAACCGTGATACAATCTTGCACCGAATTCGGAATGCAGGAGAAAATTTTCAGTGATAAAAGATTTCGTCATCGGTTGCTTCGTCCAGTTCATATGCATCTTTTAGAAACCAATTGCATTTCCGCCATCAACGAGCAACACCGTTCCGGTGATGAACGAAGATTGCGTATTGGTGAGAAAATATGCCGCTTCCGCTACGTCTTCGGGCAATCCGAGTTTAGCCATTGGCGTGCGTGAAAGTACTTTGCGTTTTCGTTCAGGATCGCTATCAAGCGCTGCTGCCGACATATTGGTTGCGATGAATCCTGGTGCAATGCAATTGACCCTTATGCCTTCGGAAGCGAGTTCAACGGCCATTGCACGCGTTAAACCTTCTATGGCTGTTTTCGAGGCAGAATACGCTGTGACAAATGGAATTCCATACTGCGCTGCCATCGAACTGATGTTCAGGATCACACCGCGTTTCTTCATCCTCATGAGCTTGACAACCTCGCGACTCATTGCAAAAACACTGGTGAGATTGGTTTGAATGATCCGCTGGAACTCCTCGTCTGTAAGTTCGATCATGGCCTTTTTTAAATTGATCCCAGCGTTGTTCACAAGTATGTCGATCGATCCATGGCGGTCATGAATACTTTGGATCAACTCAGGGATGTCGGTGAGATTACTCAAGTCAAAAGAAATGGTTTCGCAATTTTTTCCCAGCGATGTTTTTGCAGCAGCAAGTTTTTCCTTATCCCGCCCTACAATCACGCAGAAAATATTTTGTGTGATAAATTTTTTCGCGATAGCCAATCCAAGGCCCGAGGCACCACCTGTGACGATTGCTATTTGTTGTCTGTCAGTCTCCATGTTGGGATGCGAAAAGCTTCAAAGCAAAAGTTCTTATTCATTTATTCTTTCTGAGTGTTGATCCACGCACGATCAATGTGTGATTCAGTATTACTGTGCTCACATGACTTGCCACAGATTTTTTCAACTGGTTGATCAAGGTTGTTGCAGCCAGCTCACCCATCTCTTGCCCAGGGTAGTTGATTGTGGTCAAATTTGGTTCGATCACCCGTGACACCGGGTCATTGTTGAATCCCACGACAGCGATTTTCTCAGGAACATTGATACCTGCTTCCTTGAGCGCGCGAATACACGCAACTGCTGACGTATCGTTTGCCGTAAAAATCCCGTCAGGCATTTTTTTCATTTGCAGAATATGCCGGGCGGCTTCAACGCCTCCCTCTTCCGAAAGGGAATTCTTAATGACAAGAGCGGGGTCGTAAGCGATACCGCTTTCAGCAAGTGCCTTTTTATATCCAAGCAACCTGTCGGCATACACATTGCGATTCACATTCCCGTCAACATGCACGATTCGCTTGCAGCCCTGGCTGATCAGATGCATCGTAGCGTCATATCCCGCGCGCTTGTTGTCGATCACAATACTGGTGCTGCCCGGATACTCGATCACCCGGTCGAAAAATATCATGGGGATCTTCTTGTTGTGAAAAATATCGAAATGATCGGTGCTGGTAGTATCATACGCCAGCGACACCATCAATCCATCAACGCGGCTGTTGAAGAGTGTTTTTACGCTGGCGATTTCTTTTTTGTAAGATTCCTCCGACTGGCTGATGATAAGATTGTAGCCATGCTGATTGGCGACCTTCTCCATACCCGATATTACCGTTGACATGAAATAACTATTCAGCCTCGGCACAATAACGCCAATGGTGTTTGAACTTTTGCTGCGAAGGTTACTGGCAAACGAGTTGTGCTGGTAACCCATTTTGCGAGCGGCATCATGGATTTTCTTCTTGGTGTCTTTGCCTATTCCAGGATGATCTTTCAACCCTCGACTGACGGTCGCAGGAGAAATATTCAGCGCCTTCGCAATATCATAAATGGTTATATCCTTGTTAGACATTTCAATTGATAACTGACCCGATTACACACACTGCAATATTCACATTATTTCGCGAAGATGCATGCAATCGGTTGCATGCTTTTCGCCCCTCTGTTTTTGCATACCAGGTTTTTCCATTTCCTGCTTCGCCCCATTATAACTGAGCGCCAGGGTAACGATAATAAATTTTCCAACTCGCATAAGTTATTTATGAGTGATCATTTTTGACTCTGGCGGACCGAGGTAGCTTTCCTTCAGACCACCTGCATCCACTACAATTTTTTGAAGCACAACTCCGGCATCGATCGCCCAGATCTTCAATGTGTGATTTTCTGCGCTGGCAATTTTGTGATTTGATGTTTTGATGATGATGTTACCTGCAACCCATTTTTCCCACACGGCATTGTTTGCTCTCAGTTCATGAATGCTGACGATCTGAGGCGATTCATCATCGATTGCAATAGCGTATCTCAGGCTTCGGTTGTGAAAATCGAGCGTGGGCGAGAGGTACACATTTACCTTCACCTCGCCTGCGCTGATCAAGAAGAGATCATATTCGAGATGGGGATCTGCCAATGTGGTGCCCGTTTCCGAATGCGCGACCGGGAACAACGACACCGATGACCCCGTCCGTCCGAGATTCGGAATGGTTGTCCATTGCATGCCTTTCGAACTAACGGCCTTTGTGTAATGCTCACCTTCGATAGAAACATAGCCATTCGTTTCGATGAACCCTTGGGGCTTACCTGCGATTGAATTATTAACAGTGGCATACACCTTCACTTCTTTACCCGCACCTCTGATCACAAAAGGAACTTCGTAATTTCCTTTCGGCACTTTCTCCCAATCGATCGAAACATCAACGCGTTTTTGTTTCTCAACGTTATCTTTTTGTGCGGAGAATTTTATCCACGGCTGGTCACACATAATCGCATAACTGAACGGCTTTGACCCGCGATTGAAGATCTCGATGTAAAAAGATTGCTGATTGAGCGCATCAAAAGAAGGAAGGACGGCTTCGTGAATTTCATTTGGCCACCAGCTTTCAGAACCCTCGATCGCCACGCCCAATTCCGGATCCGGCTTGACGTCAATGGTCAATACCTGGGGTGGGTTATTTTTATCAGGTTGTTGCCAGCTGGTGTATCCGATGTGCGTCTGATCCATCATGTGACGCCACTTGCCCCTGGCGAGACTGTCATTAAAATATTTTGTGAGCGCAGCGTCTTTTTGAAAAAGCTCCATCACGTGTTTGGCCAGCTCATTGGTGATCATCCGGCCCTGTTTGGCATACAAGTGGTTTTTTCCTGCAGTGACGTAGAGCTCATTCAGGTTGGAACAAGCAAGGACAGGAAACAACACGAGTTGGTAGTAGGCGTCCCGGTATTGAGGATCGATCTTCTCATAGATGTCTTTGGCTTTCGCAGCAATCTGATTGTATTCATCAACCACACGTTCGGCTTCGCGATAATTCGTGCGGCTATAGGTCTCGGGACTCAACAACTCCGGTTTTATTCGCGAATTGAATTTTGTATACGATGAAAGGATGGAAGCGATTTCCGCAGCATATTTTTCTCCGAACTGATTCGCTGCCCATGTTTTAACATAATTTCCGAGCGTGGTGGCGTTGATGAGTTCGGGATTCCACGCCATGTCGAGAAAAAATTCGATCGGCATTTCCATCGGCTTGATGTCACCTACGTTCACGACCCAGAGTGTGTTGACTCCGTAGTTATAAGCCATGTTCATTTGTTCCCAGACGCGTTCGATCTGGTTCGTATTGAGCCATTTGTAATTTCGCGGTCCGCCTACGTAGTCGAAGTGATAATAAATACCGTAGCCGCCTCTTCGCTTTGGGTCTGTCAGGCGGGGCAGCTTGCGAATGTTTCCCCAGTTATCGTCACAGAGCAGCAGTGTTACATCGTCTGGCACCCGCATGCCTTCATCATAGTATTCCTGAACCTCTTTATACAACGCCCACATCTGAGGCATGAGTTCTGGATCTTGATGCGTGACGTCTTTTATTATTTGACGCTGATCTTTTACAATTCGCTCCAGCAGCGCAACATTTGTTTCTTTACTCATGGCCATATCGCCATCGCCACGCATACCCAGTGAAACAATGCTTTCGTTCGAACCCATCCGTTCGATCCCCTTTCGCCAGAAATCCTGAAGTGTCTTTTGGTTCTTCTCGTAATTCCACTCACCTTTTCCATAGCGCTGCCACTCCACATGCGCGCGCATCATGGGCTCGTGATGCGATGTGCCGATCACTACTCCGTATTCATCAGCAATCTTCGCGCTGAGCGCGTCATCGTCATAAATCGCACGGCCCCACATGGCGGGCCACAAGTAGTTTCCTCTCAATCGCAGAATGAGCTCAAAAACTTTCTCGTAAAACTTGTGATTGAAGCCACCGAATTTTTCTGTTACCCAACCTGAAAGGGCCGGTGCCTCATCGTTAATGAAGATCCCTCTGTATTTTACAGTTGCCTTGCTGATTTGCTTTTCAGCGGAGACGTACAATTCCTTTTGTTTCTTAACGGGAACATCTGCCCACCAGCTCCAGGGAGAAACTCCGATTTTTTCAGAGAGTCCGTAAATGCCGAATATCGTTCCTCGTTTATCGCTTCCTGCGATCACAAGCGCGCGTTCAACATTTGGAAAAGGATGCTCAACTACTGCAGTGAGGCTGGCTTCCCATTTTCCAGCAACTTGCGAAACATCAAGCTTCTTGTTGTCGATGAGCTTTTCGATCAATCGATTCTTGCCGATCGTACCAATGAGCAGAATATTTTTTTCCGTTGGGAGATTGGTGTACAGTTGAGGCGATAGACTAGTCACCCGTTCAATATCTGTCTGAAGATTTTTTGCGGCCGTCACAACCCCGGGAAACTCGTTGGCATCGATAACAAACGAAACTGAACCATTCGCCAATGCGAGTGGAAATTGTTGCGCGACCGATTCAATCGATAAACAAAGAAGAAAAACGCAACTCCAATATTTTATCCGACTCACCTTCATATCCGGTTTCGTTACAATAAATGTCATATCTACATTTTTACTTGCTGCTCAGCGTGACCCTATCATCTGAAAGTCCCGGTGACTTGGCAGTAACTATAATTTTTCCAGGTTTGCCTTTTATCGTGCGCACGATCACAAGGCAAAGTCCGCTGAATGCGGCTCGCTTTGCTGACGCAAATGAATCCATGTTGGTTGGATCGCCATTGTCGGTGGCTACAATTTCTCCCGGGCCTGAAATGCTGAACTCAATTACATCATCAGCCCGGGGCGATATATTTCCATACCGATCGGTAATTTTCACCGTAATAAATGCCAGGTCATATCCATCGGCAGCGATAACATTTCTGTCGGCAATGGCGATAAGTTTTGCGGGTTCTTTTGCAGTTGAAATTTCTTCGGAAGCCCATTCTTTTCCATTCTTATAGGCAACTACGCTCAACTTGCCGGGCTCATATTTCACATCGTCCCAGCGCAGCCTGTATTCAAATTGATTTTTTTTCTTTCTGCCCAGCGACTTGCCGTTGACAAATAACTCAGCTTCATCACCGGATGTAAAAACATGAACGGGCGTGATCTCGCCCTGGCGTTCCGGCCATGTCCAGTGAGGAAGGATATGGACCATTGGCAACTCAGGCTGCCAATGCGATTGATATAGATAGAACCTGTCTTTCTTAAATCCAGCGAGGTCGATGATGCCCGAGTAAGAACTTCGCGATGTGTAGTAGGGCGTGGGCTCACCGAGGTAATCCCATCCTGTCCAAACAAATTCTCCGGCTACAAATGGATGACGGTCAATAGCGCTGAAAACTTTTTCTGCTGTCGCTCCAAAATCTACGGCATGGAGTTCATAAGCGCTAACCTGGCGAAGGTTGGAATCACCGCCTCGTCCCTCGCGCACCGGAGCGCTGAGTTCTTTTGAAACCGGAAAAAGATAAACACCGCGGCTGCTGAATGCTGAAGCGGTTTCGCTGCTGAGAACCGGTTTGTCGGGAAACTTTTCGTGAAAGGCATTGTACTGAGGTGGCGTTCGGATGCGATCTGTTTTTTCAAACTCAGGATGCTGCCGAATACCTTCTCCCTGATAGTTCAGACTGATGATATCTAAGACTTCAGGAAAAGCCATATCTGGTTTCGCGAAGTTCATAGCAGAAGTGATAGGGCGGTTGGGATCTTCTTCCCTGATGATGTTGTAAAGTTTTTGTGCAACCGCTGCGCCTTCCGATCCGGTGTACTGTTCACCAACTTCATTTCCTATTCCCCAGATAATAACCGAGGGGTGATTTCGATCTCTGCGCACAAAACTTCGCACGTCTGGCTCCGCCCAAGCTGGAAAGATCAGATGAAAGTCGAGCGGTGTTTTTTTTAGTTCCCAGGAATCAAAAATTTCATCAAACACCAGGAATCCCATTTTGTCTGTCAGGTCTAGGAACTCCGGTGCGGGTGGATTATGTGCAAACCGAATGGCATTGCATCCCATCTCTTTCAATAGTTCAAGTTGTCGCTCAGCTGCACGCAGGTTAAACGCAGCACCCAACGCACCGAGGTCATGATGTTGATTCACACCTTTTATTTGAATGCGCTCTCCGTTAACCATCAATCCTTTGGATGGGTTGAACTCAAGCGAGCGAATTCCAAAATATGTTTCATATTCATCGATCAGCGTACCATCCTGATATAATGAAGTAACCGCCAGGTAGCGATTCGGGCGCTGCGTGGGAAGGGGGTTCCACAGCGAAGGATTTTTTAGGATCACCGTTCCGCGCACCGTTGAACTTCGTGTTGTCAGTACAGTAGTTGTAAGTTTCGGAAAACGGATCAACGGCTTGGATGACTTTTTCCCATCTCCATCCAACGGGAATAGATCCGTGACTACATCAACCTTAGTTTCCTCTTTTAGATCATTGTCAACGGTTACATCAATGTTGATCGTAGCTGAAGAATTGGAAACATTTTCTGTGCTGATGCGCGTACCCCAATGACCGATGTGTACCCTGTTGGTTTTTGTTAACCACACATTCCGATAAATTCCGCCTCCAGGATACCATCTTGCAGAATGATTCGGATTGTCTAATCGAATCGCCAATTGATTTACACCACCAGGAACAATATAGGATGTTAAGTCAAGGCGCCATGAGTTGTAGCCATAGGGCCAGCCGCCAACAAGCTTGCCATTCAACCAAACGATCGCGTACGACATCGCTCCATCAACATCGAGGAAAACAGATTTATTTTCATCCTCTTTCGGGATATCCAATTTCTTTCGATACCACGCCACACCATAGCTCGGCAGCCGGCCCATTCCTCCGCCAACTTTCGGATTTTCACCAGTCATAAACGGACCCTTGATTGCCCAGTCGTGTGGCAGATCAACTACCTCCCACGCGGCATCATTGAAATCACTTTGCGTGAAGGGAAAATCTTTTCCAGGATTTCCTTCGGGGCGTAAATGCCTGTCGCGAATTTCACTTATGAAGGGATTTGCTGAAGGCAGGATCCATGGCTTCAATACGCCACTCACCGATTCGACTTGTATTGCATGAGTGGGCCTGGCGTCAGCAACTTTATTTTCAGCGTCAGTGGTAATTGCAGGGCGAACATCGTAGATCAGGCTGTCTGCTTTCTCGTGACCAATGTATTTATAAAAATGCCATCCTTCATTGATGGAAATACGTTGACGCGCCTGGTGCTCACCAGAAGGTTGTGCGCTCAACACACCTGAAAGCAACGTGGCGCAAATCAGAATTGAATATTTGAATTCAGTAAGATCGAGGTTCATCATCGTATCGTTGAAATAAATGAGGAGAGCCCGCGCCCTCCTCATCTCAGGCCAGAACTGTCATGCTAATTTCTTCGCTCAATGTTCAGAAAATCTGTTTACGATTACTGATAACCAGGATTTTGATAAGCTGCTTTTTCATCAACCGTCATTTCCATGCCATCCAATTGACTTTGCGGAATGGGCCGGAGGTAAGCAGTTAGGGGAATTGTTCGCGAGGTTGTAACCGGAGTGTGATCTCCCTTGGCAGACCCGCAAATGGTAAATGAGGCAGCTCGTGTTTGCCAGGTTTGCGTGCGCACCAGATCAAACCATCTGATCCCTTCGCCATAATACTCACGGGAGAGTTCATCAAGAATGTAGTTGACATCGATGGCGGCAGGTGTAGCTGCAGTCATTGCTGCACTATTGTCTGCGGAATAGGCCACGTTATCGTTGTTGTCCCAGCGCCATTTACCAGCGCGTGCACGGATAACATTGATCAGTTCACGCGCGCTTTGTCCGGCTAACGTAGCCGCACCTTTCACTGCAGCTTCGGCTGCAACAAAATACAATTCAGAAAATTTGGCAACAGGGAAAGGGCGTGTCAACCTGGCGCTGGGTTGCCCCAAAGTGTTTCCATTGTCTGTACGGTATGGGCCGAGTTTCCACATGCCAGGAAAATATATTCTGCTGATACCGGTCGGAGTTATTACCCAATCGGCCCGGCCCGGTATTGTTCCACCACCAACTCCGCTTGCACCTGCCCCGGCAGTATAAGTAACTGTTCCAGGATCTGTATCGAGAAAAGTAAGGATGGGACTTCCCATTGTAACGGGCAGGCTATTGGCGTTGTACAGTACATCGTTGGTAACTGAACCGCGCTTCCAGTTACCGCGATACACGGTTGTGAACGTGGCATCGTATCGCGAGTCGTTGGTTTTATCGGCAAAGGTTTTCAGGATCGCTTCATGGATCGGTGCAACACCGGTGAACGGCCGACCATGGGGTTGCGTGGCTTCACGTTGAACGGAGCTTGTTGTGTAAGCACCGCCTGCGCTTGTGCTGCTTCGCACTTCCGTATAATTTGAGTTGGCATACCAGTGCGCAAAACTACCGGGGCTTGCTGCCGGTCCGAATTCGTTCACAGGTGATCCGTTATAAAGATCGCTCGCCTGTGTATGATCCGCGTAGAGTAACATCTCTTTGTTTCGATCATTGGATCCTACGTGAACATCGTAGAAATAATTCTCGAGTCCGATGGAAGCATCGTGATTATTAATTGCGGCAGTCGCTACATCGTAGGCCTGTTGGAAATAATAAGCCGCGTTATGGCCATCAGGATCAGTTCGAGGAGCATCGGGATAGGTGGGAATGCTCTGAGGATTTTCCAGCCACCATCCGTAGGTCAAATAAGCTTTTGCCAAATACAGTTGAGCCAGCGTTTTGTTCACAGTGCCGGTCAAGCGAGATTTTGCAGGCAGATCAGCTATGGCTTGCAGCAGGTCCGGGAAAATTGCTTTTGTATAGACTTCCGGAACCGTGTTTCGAACAGAAGTACGCGCGGTTGATGTGTTAAATCTCAACTCTCCTGCTCCAAGGTCTAACGGCACTCCGCCAAAAGTCTGCACCAACACAAAATAATCGAACGCCCGGAAAAACCTTGCTTCAGCGATCAAAGCCGGAGAAATTGTTCCTACTGCTTGCGCATTCTCGATAATGCCACTAGCCGTGTTGATGTTGGGGAACACTCCCCAAATAGCCGCAAACGGATTGTTTTGCGAAGACAGATTTCCCACACCTGAGAAGTCGGCATTTTTTGTATCGGTACCATTCACCGCACCCCAGCTACTTTCGTCAGTACCTCCCTGCATTCCTGAATAGTAAAATCCGTTTCCATAAATATATCGAAGGTGGGCATACATCGAGGTGATACCTCCGCTCACGCCTTTTTCTGTTTTGAAATATTCCGGTGTATAGATGCTGCGTGGTGTTTCATTCAGAATGTCACCGCAGCCCACCAGCACCAAGGTCATCAGGAATGCTCCTGTTGTTTTTATGTTGAGTCGTTTCATGGCGTTCTTTTTTAAAACGTTAGATTGAGACCAAAGATGAAGTTCCGTGTTGAAGGCGTATTCAAGCCTGTTGTCAGCAAGCGCTTTCTTGCATCGTTCTCGCCAAAGATCACAGCGGAAGCCTGATTGTCGTTGGCATATGCGTTTGTTTCAGGATCCATTCCGGAAGCCTTCTTGTAAGGTGAAAAGAGTACAAGCGCGTTTTGTGCCGTCACATAAACTCTCAATTTCGATATGCCCTTCAGCTTAAACCAGTTGCTTTGATCAAAATTGTATCCCAGCGTGATCGTTCGGATCTTCAGGAACGATGCATCGAAATATGACAAAGAGTTAAGATACTTGGGTTGATCTCCTCCGATCGCACCTGGTCTTGGATACCTCGCGTCTGTGTTATCCGGAGTCCAGTAGTCTACATCCACATTTCCTCTGCGTCCGCTGAGAATGTTCAGGTAGCCGTTCGCGCCATAAGGTGTTGCGATCAATAATCCACCACTCTTGAACACACCGACAACACTAAGATCAAAACCTTTAAAGGCAAGGCGGGTGTTGAATCCACCTTGAAACTTAGGCTGCATGCTCATGATCTGCCGATCAGCCGGGCCAATAGGTCGCACCGGAGTTCCATCTGCGTTATAATCTCCTGTGTATTTTACTTTGATCATGCCGAGTGTACCTCCGGGACCAGTGAGCGGACCAGGTTCATAGGCCGCGCGATTTGCGTCTTCTTCCTGCCAAAGGCCAATTGCCTGATAGTCGTAGATCACATCGATCGGATGGCCCACAAACCACCAGTTCGCTTCATCTCTGGTTTGCCCCGATGCAAGCTTGGTGAGTTCATTTCGATTGCCGTAGATGTTGAGACCAACATCCCAACGCAGACCATCAGGCTTGTCGAGAATAACACCGTTCAATGTAAGTTCTACGCCTCTGTTTTGAGATTCACCAATGTTTGCTACGTAACTGCTTACACCTGAAGTTTGCGGAAGACCAACTCTGAACAAGAGGTCTTTCGTTGTTGTGCGATAGTATTCGACCGTACCTGTCAATCGATTCTTTAACAATCCGAACTCTAACGCATAGTTCATGGTAGCGGAATATTCCCAACCTAATTTTGGGTTTGGAAGATCCGTTACATAGAATCCCGTAGCGAAGGTCGAGCCGAAGTTATAGGGCCGCGTGCCGAGTAAGCCGAGTGTTGAATAAGGGTTGATCGACTGATTGGAAGTTATGCCGTAGCCTACACGCAGTTTCAGCCTGTCGATCACCGAGACATTATTCATGAAAGATTCGCGGTGGATATTCCATCCCGCGGACAAAGCCGGGTAATCCACCCACTTGTTGCCGGGAGATAACCTGGATGAACCATCAAAGCGGTAGCTCGCGGTGAGCATGTAGCGGTCATCGTAAGAATACATCAAACGCGCCATGGTAGACATCAGTCCACTCTGATAGTAGTCTTGATTTGCCGGGTCCATGATGATCGGCTGGTTGGCTCTCCCCAGGTTATAAAATTGCAAGGCGTCAGCAGGGATATCTTTCGCTGACGCGTTCGACTTGTTGTATTGATCTTGTTGTGCCGAGTACAATGCTACAAAGTTCACATTATGCTTCTCGGCAAAAGTGCGATCATACGTCAGCAGATTCTCAACGGTCCAGCTCGTAGTCAACGTGTTCGTGATCGATGCTGTAGAAACGGTGGTTGGATTTATGGCGAAGACACCTTCTCCGGTATATTGGCCAGCGGTGGACTGGCGATAGTTCAATCCGAGATTGAGTCGGTAGCTCAGGCCTTTTACCCACGGTACCTGCAGCTCTCCGTAGATCGAATTGTAGCTACCTAAACTTTTTGTTTGGTCTGCCCAGCTATCACCCAATGCTTCAATGGTTGATCGCGTGCGTGTCCACGTTTCATCCAGCGGCATTCTTATGGTTCGTTTTAGCGTGCCGTCATCTTTGTAAGGATCTGCTATTGGAGACAAACTGAGTACGTCATACATCGACAGGTTACTACCATTCGCGATGGAGTAGTTGGTGTTTGTATTAAAACCGACCCTGAGGTAGTTGCCGACACCCTGATCAAGGCCAGCCCTTAGTGAAAATCGACTGTAATCCTGGCCGGGGATCACCGCCACATCTTTGTAGTAACCTAATCCAACATTGTAGCTACCGTTATCTGTTCCACCCAACACTGAGATGTCGTGATTGGTTACCGCTGCCGGAGCATAGAACATGTCTTGCCAGTCTGTATTCACTCCGCTTTGTTCATCAAGGCCGGGTGTAGTGTAGATCCCGGCTTCGGCACGAAGCTGTTCAAATTTTGCTCCATCCATCATCGGATATTTCGCGAACACGTTTTTGGTACCGTAATATCCGTTATAGGAGATTTTTGCTTTTTGTCCTTTAACGCCTTTGTAAGTGGTAACCAGAATAACACCGTTCGATCCGCGTGAACCGTAGATTGCGGTTGATGAAGCATCTTTAAGGATATCGATGCTTTGTATATCGGAAGGATTGAGATCACTGAGCGATCCGGCAAACGGAATGCCGTTGAGTACTACGAGAGGATCGTTGCTGGCGCTGAGTGAACGAGTTCCACGAATACGGATCTGCATGGTTGCGCCTGGCTTAGTTGAACTTTGTGACATCTCCACTCCCGCTAAACGCCCTTGCAGCGCTTGTGTAAAATTGGCTGATGGTACTTCGCGCATAGCATCTCCTTTCAGAGAAACAACGGAGCCTGTTATCGCCTCTTGCCGTTGCTCGCCATAACCGATCACAACAATTTCAGAAAGCTGCTCCGCACTTGCGGACATAGAGACATTGAGCGAAGTTTGGTCACCTACAGATATTTCCTGTGTGGCATATCCGATGAATGAGAATACCAAAACACTTTGTCGCCCTGGAACTTGCATGGAATAATTTCCTGCGGCATCGGTGGTCGTGCCGATACTGGTTCCTTTGACAACGATGTTTACACCTGGCATTTCGGTTCCGCTTTCGTCAGTGACTTTGCCTTGCAAACTGACTTGTGCTTGTGCGGGGAACGTTAGTGATAGCAAGAGCAGGAGCGATGCAATGCCGCCCTGCGATGAGAATAGTAAAAGTTTCGGCTTCATAGGTTGGACTTTGGTTAGGTTAGATTAGTTGTTTTGCCTTTCAGCGATTGCTCGCCTCCAGCGAAGAGCGTGGTGCGAAAGGCTATGATAAATTTCAAATTTGCGTTCAATTTATGCAACCGATTGCATAAAATATTTTGCAAAACTGCGATTTTGACTCGAATTCAACGATTTTATAATGCAAGCGATTTAGTAAATCTGAGCCGATTTGGGTTGCGCAATGCAAATGAATGATGCAAAAGGTGTGGTCGAAAAAAGAAACCGAGTGACCCCATCTTCGAATTTTATGGGAACATGGTTAGCTCAGAAAAGAAGGGCGAGTCGCTAAGGCAATTGCGGTTCACATTTGTAATCACCCTCTCAACCCTTCCATCACTTTCCCCATCTTATCGCTGATCTTCCTTGCCTCCTCAATGATTGCATCCGGGTAGTTCGCCATTTGCAATATCCTGATGGCGTTGCGGGTTTTGACAAGACCGGGTTTCAATTCATAGTCGAAATAGAGGTCGTTGTTTTCGATGGTCTCGGCAAAATGATATAAGTCGTATTCATTTTCAAGCATAGATGAAAGCTCGATATCGTGCGTAGAGACGATGACCAGGTTATCGCTTCGGTTTAGATAAGAGAGGATCGCCTTTGCCAGCGCGAGCCTCTCGAGTGTATTCGTTCCTTTGAAAACCTCATCGAGAATAAAAAGATTTTGACTCGGTGAATCCGATTCCTCAACCAACTGCCCTATCACATTCACTTCCTCGACATAATAACTTTTTTTCTCCATCACGTTGTCTTCAATGCGAATGGAAGAGCACTGACGCAACATCGGAGTTGCAAATTCGTCCGCAAAACAAGTGAATATGGATTGACCGAGAACTGAATTGATGATGAGCGTGCGCAGGAACGTGGTTTTCCCCGACATGTTCGACCCTGTGATCATTACACCTCGTGAATTTATCTCGAGCGAATTCGGAACACAGCCTTTTATCAGGGGATGATAGCCATTTACGATCGAGCATGCCTTCGACCGCGAAATAATCGTGGGTTTGCAAGTTTTGCATTGTGATCGCAATGATGCGGTGGCGATCTGTGCATCGACTTCGCCAACATAGTCAAACAAATGTTGAATGGATCTCCGTTTGGATTCTACCAAACCAGCAATGCGGAAAAAACTGAAGACTTCGATCAGCGTGAACGACTTCAGCAGCTCCACCAGGTATGTGCCGAGTTGTGCTAGCTCATCTTTCAAACTTCCATCACTCGATCGTCCCAATAGCCACATGTTGTCGCGAAACTTTGAAAGACCCTGAAGTTCGTTGACGGGAGCCGATGCTCCGGGTCGCTCTCGAAGTACAACAGTCAATTTTTCAACAACGTTAATAAGTTGGTCGAGCTGACGGAACGATTTCTCATTGTTGAGAATGTTACCTTTGTTCCAATAGTGAATGATGGCGTTGACTGCCGCAGGAATGATGAGTGCCGCCAGCATAGCCGGATACCAAAAAGACGCAAAGATGCACACGACCGCGAATCCCAAACTCCACCACGCGTGCTTTAACCATGCAGGTCGCGACTGAATTGGAGTATCAATGAGGTCGCTGAGATAATATGAGTCGAAGTGATCGAGTGAAAGGAGAAGCTTCTGCACTTCCTTTCGCACATCAGGATGTTGATTGAAAAATTCAACACCTCGATCAAAATCTTCAAGCGCCCCAAGCGACTGGCTGGGATGCACCAGCTTGTAGAAAAGGTATTGCTGGCCGGGCTTGCTGCAGGTACGATCAACAAATTCAAACAATTTGTAAAAGTCAATGTCACGCAGGGTTTGATTTGAAAGACGATCATCATTTGTCTTTTGATTGGCGTAACGGGCGATCATGTCAAAATAGAACGATGACTGCTTGGGTTTTGCCCAGGTGTCTCGAACATGCGTTTCAATATTCTGATTGCGACTCGAGATCGAATTGCGCGTTAACAGAAATACAACGATGATCACTAAGAGTATTCCGATTGCGATGGCCATGGTACGGGTCTTTGGAATAACAAGATAAAGGAAACATGATGAACACATGATGAGTCGATGAAGAGAACGAAACGTAACAAACTGAAATTAAATAGTTCTGGTTGCCGATGTCGGCATTGCTAAATCAGGAAAGTCTATTTCCGTTTTATTCCTGCGACAAAAAAGTTTAGAGTTCCGTTGATTGGGCGATGAGTGTTCGGATAGGTGCCAGACTTTTTTTTCTTATATTCACTTAGGCGTGTCGAGTTGGAGTTTACCCCGTTTTCCGGCCAGTTGCGCCCAAGGAGCCCACAACGTTTGATCTATGTTTAAAACCCTACGAGTCATTGCGGCAGCAATTGCAACTGCTTTTGTGTTTCCAGACCTGTCAGCAGAAGAAAAATCCGGCACTACGTTTTCCCAACGGTACGATTTCCAAAATAGGAGTTGGCGATTTGAATTTATCTGGACGTTGCATGTCCTTTTTCTTCTCATGGTTTGTGTGCAGTCGGTAAATGGTCAGGGGGATTCCACGCATGAGGTTGATTCCCTGAACGACAATTCATTTTTACTCCGGAACACCGATCGGACAGCCGCAGCACAATCGGCCCGTCAAGCGTATAGGATGAGTCAGGCCATTTCGTACGAGAAAGGTCTAAGCGAGGCCAAACTGAATTTGGCAATTTCACACACCCTTCAGAATCACTATGACTCTGCTCTTTTCTTGCTGAGAGAAATCAATGGCGAATTGGCAGATCCACTGAAGGCTTTGATCTGCGAGTACTTCCTCGGTCGTGTTTACAGCGCTTTACACAGCTACAAACTCGCAAAAGATCATTTCGATGCTGCCGAAAAGATGATCGAGTCGAA
This sequence comes from uncultured Chryseosolibacter sp., assembly GCA_966080355.1. GTDB lineage: Bacteria > Bacteroidota > Bacteroidia > Cytophagales > Cyclobacteriaceae > Chryseosolibacter. Next base: position 1,071 of record CBHROW010000061.1, on the reverse strand, counting down.
TGCTGCAGCCATCCGACAAAAAGCCGAGATGAAAGATTACTTTGCCGCGGTACCCAACTCGCTGGGCACGATGGAAATGAGGCAGGGTAATCACAATGCAGCGCTCGGCTACTTTTCAAAGGCAATGGAAACACAAATGAAGGCCGGGAGTCCTTTTAACAAAGAGCTGAACAATATCGCGCTGGCATACCTGCAGATGAAAAATTACCCGATGGCCAAACAATTCATGAAGAGGTCGTTGAAGCTGACAACAGAGCTGGCCGATACTGCAGCGATGGTTATCACGGCAACAAACCTTGGCACAGCCTATAAAGACCTCAGCGAGTTTGACAGTGCATTATTTTTTTATGACAGCGCCTATCGCCTGGCCGCGCGAAAAAAATTGCTCGACATCGGTGCGACTGCACTCTTGCAGAAGTCGGATCTGATGATCAAAACCGAGCGATACGAGGAAGCAATGAGCCTGCTTCGAAGGAACATTGCAACCGTAAATAAATTTAACCTTGGAAATCTGTCGAATGCTTATCAGAACCTCGCGATAGTTTTTCAAAAGATCAATCGCCTCGACAGCGCGATTATGAATGCCCGAAAGGCACTTCAACTCTCGGTAGCAGCGCACTACCTGGTGGTTGCTCAATCAAGTTCGCTTATGTTGTCCGGCTTGTTCCGGAAGATCCATCGACCTGACAGCGCTTTCAAATACATCGATCTGCACTCGAAGTATCGCGCGGAATACGAGAAAGCCAACAATGAATCGCAGTTCAGCGATCTCAGAATCAGGATTGAAACGCTCGAAAAAGACAACGAGATCAACACCTTGCAGGCTGCAGCGGAATTGGACCGGTTGAAGAATCAACGACTGTTCTTTGGACTTACTTCGCTTGCTTTCCTGGCATTACTCGCAGTTGCCTATTTGTTTTTTAGAAATCGGATGGCCAAGCGAAAAAATGAATATGAGCAATTACAACTCCGGGCTGAGTTGGAAAAGAACAAAGAGAATCTCTATAAGCAGACGTTGAATATGATTCATATCAACAACCGCCAATCGGAAATCAGCGATCACATCAAAGC
>CBHROW010000060.1:0-19015 GCA_966080355.1 uncultured Chryseosolibacter sp. | reverse complement strand
AAGCAACGATATCCTAGTTTGACCTTTGCCGCAAGGAAACAAAGAATCAATACGCGAGAACCAGAGCATAAAACTCTTTTAAGGCAGAGAGTAATTGAGCATTTGAATAAGCAGAGTGGCAATACTGATACCGCGCCTCGAATAATTAAGTCGATTTTGCCAACAAATGCCAAATTCAAGCGTCAGGCATTTTATAAAATATTTGAAGAAAGTGAATACTTTGCTAAAATCGAAGAGGGTGAAGATCTAAAAATACAACTGGTTCAAACCACAAGAGCGGCCGTTCTTGCAACGGATAGATATAATTGGCTAGAATTGAAGGACAGAATTGTCCGAGAGATTAAAACTGAATTCGATCGCGGAACAAGTTATCCCGTGACGCTGGACGAGGTACTTGATTTACTTTATAACCTTGTGACAACAAAGACTGCCGAAGCAGGACTAAACGGGCTTGCTGATAGAATATTTCCATCACTGACAAAGCTATATCTTGAAACCCATAATAGAACGGACAAATTGAATCTAATCAAGCAACTTCTTTCGCTGAGCGATGCGCTACTTAAGAAGATTCTCTTTTTTGTTAACATCACTGATTATACTACGGTTAAAGGATCAAAAAAGGGATTAGGATCTATAATAGATAAATTGTCGAAGCTTGATCCAACAAAAGAACGATACAAAACAAACATCAATGGTGTCCCAGAAGATGGGTTAAAAAGACACATACATACTTTATATGTGAGTCGAAACAATGATATACACAATGCGGACGATCTATCGGAGCTGGAGATAATAAAAATTGCAACTAGCTGTTTGATTTTTTATGCATATGCAGTGGGAGAATACTTCAGTGAATTAAAAACGAAACTTTCCTAACTCGAGAGCCTATGTCAATTTTGAATTGTCGGAGAGGGGCGAATCGAACACCCAAGGCAATTAAGCACCGCTTTTACAGAGCGGCCCGCTTCCACTTACGGACTACTCTCCGATTTAAGTCGAGGTGGCTGGGTTCGAACCAGCATACAACCAGTTATCCTTTCTACACTGTATAAGAGTGAGGGAATACACCTCGAGCTTGTTTTGAGAGCGGGACTCGAACCACGCATTTGATGATCCAAAATCATCCGCCCTGCCATAGACGATCCCAAATTCAATTACATTTCCAACTATCGCTTTACTACATGTAAAGTTTGCTTTTCGCAAAGCAGTTGGAATTTGAGTCAGCGATCGGATTCGAACCGATGAATATCTCTTTTGCAGAGAGACCCCTTGAGCCACTTGGGTACGCTGACAATTTTGGCAATAGAGTATCACTCTTCTTTCAAGGCAACAGCCTCGAATGGAAGTGGTATAAAAACAAAAAGCCCCAGGCGAATTGCCCAGGGCTCTGTTAACTATCTATAGTAATTCTATATCATAACAAATTTTCCGGGCATAAACACACCTTCTGCTGATAGCATATTTGCTGATAACAGATGTTAATTGATATGTTATGACCAGTTCTCATTTCTTTTTGTTGAGACAAAGATAAAGTAACTTTTTTCTATCAAGCAAAACTTTTCCTCCTAAAAATTAAAAAGTTCGTTTACCTTTGCATCATGATGTTAGTACAACGCCATAAGATCGAACAAGGTTTCATAGGCCATGCCTATGAATGGAATTGTTTTGCCTGGCGTTTACGAACGTATTAGTATTTAAAGTACAATACACTAGAGCCCGGGCATTTAAGTCCGGGCTTTTTTGTTTTTAACCGATTAGAAAAAATGCAATTGATAATGTTTGTTGGGATTCCCGGATGCGGAAAGAGCACCTTCTATAAAGAGCAGTTCTTTAGTTCGCACTTGCGGCTTAGCCTTGATCTTTTGAATACGCGGAATAAAGAGCAACGTTTTCTGAATCTGGCGTTGTCCCTTCAACAACGGGTAGTAGTCGACAACACCAATGTATTGCGAGAAGAAAGAAACAAGTACATCACGCAGGCAAAGGAAAAGCGTTATGAAGTGGTAGGATACTACTTTGAATCAATTCTTTCTGACTGTTTGCAGAGAAATGAAAAGCGTAGTGGAAAAGACAGAATTGAAAAAATAGGTGTCATCGCAAAGTTTAAACAACTTCAGCCTCCCTCATTCGATGAGGGTTTTGATAAACTTTACTTTGTGAAAATCGAAGGAGATCATTTTAATGTTAAATCTATAGTGCCATGAAATTTGAAATGCTTGATAAGACAATGCGTGCCTTTGAAGAGAACCTGGACCAATTTGTTCTTCCGGAGGTATATATCGTAGCTCGACTCGATGGACGCGGCTTTACCCGATTAACAAAGGAGTTGCTTCCACTTGAAAGGCCGTTTGATGAAACGTTTCGCGATGGAATGATTGAGACGGTATCGCATTTAATGAACTGTGGATTTAAAGTCACCTATGGCTATTGTCAAAGTGATGAGATATCAATCTTGTTTGATAAAAACGAAAATGGATTCTCGCGAAAGACACGTAAACTTCTTTCTGTTTTGTCTGGCGAAGCCAGCGCAAAGTTTACCAGGCAAATGGGCGTGATGGGAGTTTTCGACTGTAGAATTATTCCTTTGCCAACGGAGAATCTTGTTGTTGACTATTTTCGCTGGAGAGCGGAGGACGCAAGTAGGAATGCATTGAATGCGTGGTGCTATTGGACGCTTAGAAAGAATGGTGCAAGTGTGGCTGAAGCCACGAAGAAACTGGAGGGAAAATCTGTAGCGGACAAGAATCAGTTTCTTTTTGAAGATGGCATTAACTACAATGATCTTCCTTCATGGCAAAAGCGAGGAATAGGTTTTCGTTACGACACAGTTGAGACATCGGCTGTTAATCCTAAGACCGAAAACATCGTATCCGCTGTTCGGAGAAAATTGAATATAGAAATGACTCTTCCTTTGAATATGGAATATGAGTTAATGATTAGAGAAATAATAAAGAATTCAGACGATGATTAAGAACGTTACCCTATATAGACCAACAGGTGCAAATGAGCTTGCACTGATCATAGATAGTGGAATGAAAAGATTTCCGCCAAGGCTTTTCTGGCAGCCTATTTTTTATCCAGTTTTGAACTTCCAATATGCAGCAGAAATCGCTGAGCGATGGAATATGGGCGATCCGGAATCCGATGGTGTTGGATTTGTTACCGAATTCGAAATTCCAGAAGATTACTTCAGGAAGTTTCCCATCGAAACCGTGGGACTCGATCATCATCAGGAGCTCTGGGTTCCAGCCGAAGACTTAGAAGAATTCAATGACAAAATTGTCAATGGCATCCGCGTTTGTAAATCCTTTATTGGAAGCAAATTCACTGTGCCCGACAAGATTAAAAGTGTGCTAAATTAAAAATACCCTGACTGAAAAGGTCAGGGTAACTTTCCCTATATGAAAACAACAGCATTGTCGAAAGATATCTTTTTGATTGATCAATTCTGGTCAATTAATAAATGTGACGAGTTCATTGCAAAATCTGAAAGCAAAGGATACGAAGCTGCGACTGTTCAAACAGAAACCGGACCTCGTGTCGTAGATCATATACGTAATAACAACCGCGTCTTGTATAAGGACTTTGCACTCGCGCAACAACTGTGGAACGAGCTTGCTCCGCATGCTCCTAAGTCCATCGGAGATTCTGAGTCTATTGGATTAAATGAACTATTCCGTTTCTACCGGTATCAGCCAGGCCAACAGTTTAGAAAGCATCGGGATCAGAGCTACATCCGAAATAGTCGCGAGGCAAGCTATTTCACTCTCATGATCTATCTGAACGATAATTTTAAGGGTGGCGAAACCAGATTTAACGATTTGGTGATAGCGCCAAAGAAAGGTTCTGCGCTAGTATTCTACCACTACCTGGAGCACGAGGGTGCAGAAGTGATTGAAGGTATAAAGTATGTTTTGAGGACTGATATCATGTTCCGGCTAAAAAATTAACAGAAATTCGCTTCTGCGCAAAAAGGCTGCGCACATCGGCTGTAACATTGTATCATAAAGTTGTAGCCGTGAAACAAATCATCCTTGATAAACTAAAAGCAATAGAACATCAATTCGATGTCAGGATACTGTATGCTTGCGAGTCGGGAAGCCGGGCTTGGGGGTTTGCGTCTCCAGACAGTGATTATGACGTGCGCTTTGTTTACGTTCACAAGACGGATTACTACCTTTCTATTGATGATCTCCGGGATGTCATCGAGGTTCCGATCAATGACCTACTGGATATCAATGGATGGGAGTTGAGGAAAGCACTTAGACTTTTTAGAAAGTCCAATGCGCCTCTATATGAATGGCTACAGTCACCGATAGTGTATGCTGAACATCCAACCTTTGTTTCGGAGATGAAGGCCTTGATGCCAACTTATTTTTCGCCACGCGCGGAAATGCACCATTACTTGAGCATGGCAAAAGGAGTCTTTGAAAGCGAGTTGTCTGGTGAAATGGTCAAGCTGAAGAGGTACTTTTATGCGCTTCGCCCTATTCTTGCAGCTAAGTGGATAGCAGATATGAGATCAGTTCCACCCATGGAATTTAAAAGCTTGCGTGTCTTAATGCCTGAGCGGATAAGCACACTTGTTGACGAACTGCTTTTAATAAAAGTAAAGGTTGATGAGAGCTTCATGACCGAAAAGGAGTCAGAGATTAATGCCTTTATTGGAGAATGCATACTTTACTGCGAAGCCAGGGTTCCGCAGGATAGAACTAGGGATAATAATGTTGAGCTGAATAAGCTTTTTAAACGATCTCTTGCATGACACTAATTGAACTTGAAAACGACTCGTCAAATCTCCTGCTGAAATGCATCAGTGGTAGCCAGGCTTATGGCCTAGCTCTTCCACATTCTGACACAGATATCAAGGGCGTTTTCATTCAACCAAAGAAGGAATATTACGGACTGACTTATATCGATCAGATTAACAACGAAACGAATGATATCATGTACTATGAAATCAAAAAGTTTGTTGAGCTGCTCCTGAAGAACAACCCGAATATTCTAGAACTGCTGAGTACTCCCGATGATTGTGTTTTGCATAGGCATCCAGTAATGAATTTGCTTAAACCGGAAATGTTCTTGTCGAGATTGTGCAATCAGACATTTGGCCAATATGCTTATGCCCAGATCAAGAAAGCACGTGGACTAAATAAGAAGATCCTCAATCCGCTTGATAGAAAAAGAAAGACGATTCTTGACTTTTGCTACGTGGTGAAAGGACAAGGTTCGGTTCCGGTTGCTGAGTGGCTTACGAATCACGGTTACGCGCAAGAAGATTGTGGACTTGTGAGAATTGATCACATGAGAGATATGTATGCACTTTTTCATCAATCTCAATCAGACCGCAAGTTTTCCGGCATATTTTCCGGACAGGATGCCGATGAAGTATCACTTAGTTCCGTTCCGGAAGGACTGCATCCTGCGTGCATTCTCTACTTTAATAAGGATGGTTATTCTGTCTACTGCAAAGAATATCGACAGTACTGGAAGTGGGTTGAACAACGGAATGAAGAACGGTACGAAAACACCGTAAGCCATGGCAAGAACTACGATGCCAAAAACATGATGCATGTATTTCGCCTGCTGAACATGGCTGAAGAAATTGCGCGATACAAAAAAGTGAATGTAAGAAGACCTGAACGCGAATACTTACTGAAGATTCGAGTTGGCGAGTTTGCTTATGAAGACCTTTTGAAACAAGCCGAGGAAAAAATAGGGTTGGTTGACGATCTGTTTAAGAAATCAGATTTGCCTGAACAACCAGATTTTGTGATTGCAGAAAGTATTCTTGGACGCGTGCGTGATATATTTTATAAAAAGTAGTACGACTTGATTTTGATACAATGGAAGATAAAATAGAGAATAATCCGTCTTATCGAAAATTCCGGAAAGAACTCGAGGGCGCTAAAAGTCTTCAAAAGGTTCTTTCCTTTTTTTGCATGAACAGCAAAGAGATCGGTAAGGCTTTTGAAGGGTTGCCTGACATTGAAAGCCAACTGCATGTTCTTTCCAAGAGTCCTGACAAGTTTAACGAACATTATGCTAAGCGTGGATGGATTGCACATGAGTCAATGAATTCCGACTTAATGCTTTTATGTATCGAGTTGGCAGAAAAAGGACTAATTGATACCGCTGAAATCGACCTTGTCAATTACTACACTTCTGAAAAGATGTATTGGATGTTATATCAATTGAATGGAATCGAAGCGTTCTCTATACGATTAGAGTTTTTTCGTCTCGCGTATGATGACACCTTAGCTGAACGCTATCATGCGGTTGTTCCTCTTCTATTAATGATGATAGATGGTGCCGTGAATGACATTGACAAGGGCAAAGGATTTTTCGCGGAGGGAACAAATTTAACTGCCTGGGATTCGATTGCTGCTCATAGCACAGGATTAACAGCACTTAAAGAAGTATTTACCGATGGTAGACATAAGACCACAACAGGAGAAATCACCCTGCCATACCGACATGGAATTCTTCATGGCCGCGATCTGGGATACGCTAACAAAATCGTAACCGCCAAATGCTGGGCAGCGGTATTCGCAATAAAAGACTGGGCAGTTGCCGTAAGACAAGGGAAGAAAAATCAACCGGCTCCGGAACCTGAGCTATCGTTTACTGAGAGTCTCTCACAACTTAAAACAGCTTTAGACGACTACTCTGAAAGCAAGAAGAGAAATGAAATGGTTAGCGCAAAGGTTGAAAAATGGAAACCGAGACAATTAGCTATTGGTGTTGATATTCCAGAAATCGGGCTTTCAACTGATTATAGGAATTTCACTCCAGAGCAAGAAGCGATCAGATTTTGTGAGCATTGGCAGAAAAGTAATTTCGGAGCGATTGTTAAACAGGTCCACCGTTTTTCACAGGAACAAATAAGTGAAAAAAAGGAGGCTGGAAGAGTTAGAAAGATTTTGGGCGACAAAAAATTAAGCGCATACCGGATTGTAAAAGTTATTGATTGCTCACCAGCGATAACTGAAGTAACCCTCAGCCTATCGATGGAAAGTAGTGGCAAAAAGCATGAGAAGCAGATCACTCTGCGATTTATCTATGAAGGATCAAACAATGAGATTTTGATCATGGGTGATGAAGGCGGTCAATGGAAGTTTATTGAAAACTTTCACCAAATAGAATATATGTACTGACGTGAGTTGAGCAAGATCTGGACAATCGCTACCTTAGCATTAGTTCCTCGCCATCCGAATAATCTTCATCTGTTGGCTTATGCCTCTAGGTGAGTTAAAAGGTGAGTCTTGAAATTTGTTCTTTACAAGATATTGAGAAATAGAGGGTTATAAAGGTGGTTCGAATCTGGCCACCCCGACACATGAAAAGCTGTCTTCGGACAGCTTCTTTTTTTTTGCCAAGGCGCAATGGCGCAAAGTGCCGCAAGATTGCGACCAAATATTTTTTTTTGCGGAGCCTTGCGTACTTTGCGGCTCCGCGTTGAAATGAATTACTGGATTATTTGCACGCTTGGCTTCACCCGGTTCAACGAATCCACCAGCGCCTTGTCCTTCTTATAAATGTCATCGAAGAAAACGACCGAGTCACCCTCGACTTCGCAAGTGAAATAGTCAAGATATACAGGAAGGGGCTTCACCACTTTTACCTCCATCCGCGCCTGCACCTGGAGATACTGATCGAGATCTTCCGGAGAAACATAAGTGTCATCATCCCTGGCGAGATAATGCGCAAGGTCTACTGCTTTTTGAACACGTATACAACCATGACTCAATGCCCGGTCTGCTTTTCTGAAAAGTCCTTTGGCATTGGTATCGTGAAGATAGACACCGTAGTTGTTGGGAAATACAAACTTGATCACGCCCATGGTATTTTCATAACCTTCGCGCTGGCGCAAAACAAATGGAAAATTTTCAGGATCGTACTTCGCCCATTGAACTGACGATGGTTTCACCACTTTACCCATCGCGTTCAACACTTCGTAGTTGTGTTTTTTGAGATAGCTTGTGTCGGCTTGAATTGCGGGAAGAATTTCTTTTACGATGCTTTTCGGCACGTGCCAATATGGATAGATGATGAACGAGCCGATCACGCTTTTAATGTTCGGAGTCGGTGTTTCCGATTTGCCGATGATCACGCGCGACTGCAGTGCAACAGAATCATTTTCAAAGATCCGAAGCTGATACGATGGAACGTTTACCGCGAGATACCTGGCAGGCCGCGCGCTCTCCCAGCGAAGCCTTTCGAGATTTGCAACAAGCTGATCCCGATGTTTGAGCGAGGCAGTATCCAGCCGATTCGCATCGATTGATTTGCGCAATTCATTTTTCAGCGCCACATAACGGGCAGACGTTGGTTCAACGGCCAGCAATTTTCCTATCGCTTGTGATGTTATCGCCTGGTCAAGCGCTGCCAGTGCATCGGTATCAATTGGTCGCGCTTTGATCCTTGAAAATGTTTTCGGATCAACCCTGGCGGATCTCAGATCGCGATAGAATGAAAGAAATGCGTCAGTTAAAAAAACATCGAGCTCGGCCGCCTGCTGATGGGCAACTGGAGCGCTGCGCAACGCGGCAAGTTTCGCGAGGTGATAATCATCTTCGATCAATCCGAAATATTTTGCTTTGCTCAGGATCGTCAGTAAAGAATCTCCGCGGGGAGAAATACCAAGGGTGTCGTACCACTGCATCTTAAAATCGTGTGATCCATAGAATTTGAGAACCGAGGCCTGGCTCGACAGCCCGGGAATTTCAAGCATTTCCTTTTCAATGGTCAGGGGCAGCGCATTTCGAACAACCTCAACTGGCTGCGAACTTTTGTAGGTCGTGCAGCCTGCTAGGATCAGGAAGGCAAAAAGAACAGGCGTTCGAATTGACATATGCAAAGTTAGCGATTGGGTCTACTCCTACATTCCAAAAAACCTGCCAAAGGTGACTTTCAACTGACAAGATGCTAGTGCCTAAGACTGGAAAATGCGAAACGGACGTGCGATCCGGAAATTTATTGTACAAGCAATTGAGCCATTTTGGCTACCCTGCCACGACTTTTCTGCCGAAAAACGCTGTGGGCGGATTTTTGAGCGGAGATAGAAAAATTCACTATGGATGCATTTTCAAAGATGATCATTGAGGCCGTAGATAAAGTAAAGAACGCGGTAGTCAAGATCGATGTGTATAAAACGCAACAAGGCAAATTGCGGCCAGCCGGATCGGGTTCGGGATTCGTGTTTTCTTCAGATGGACTCATCTTCACGAACAGTCACGTTGTGCACAAAGCTGAGAAGATCATGGTTAGTCTGTTGAATGAAAATGAAATTGAAGCCACGATCATTGGTGAAGATCCCGACACAGATCTCGCTATCCTTAAAATTTACGCTGATGGATTTTCCGTTGCGCGATTGGGTGACGCAAGCGAGTTGCAGATAGGCCAGTTTGTAATTGCGATCGGGAACCCATTCGGGTATCAGCATACGGTGACGGCCGGAGTCGTGAGCGCTTTGGGGCGAACCCTGAGAACACAGTCTGGACGGCTTGTTGATAATGTTATTCAGTCTGATGCTGCACTCAATCCTGGTAATTCAGGCGGGCCAATGATCAACACTGACGCTGAAGTTGTGGGTGTAAATACCGCGATGATCAATGGTGCCCAGGGCCTTAGTTTCTCGGTTGATATCAACACTGCGAAAGAGATCGCCACGCAACTCATTCGCGATGGCAAAGTATTCAAGGCTTACCTGGGTATCGCCATGCAAGAAGTGCCGGTCAACAACAAGATCCTTCGTCATTATCATCTGCAAAACGCAAAAGGATTGTTTGTCGTAAGCATTGAAAAAAATTCACCAGCATCACTTTCACAACTGCAGGAAGGCGACATCGTGGTTTCGTTCAATGGAAAGTCAATCAATTCCATGCATGAATTGTTCAAGGAATTAACGAGGAAAGATATTCTCACAGCAGTCGATATTTCTGTGATCAGGCACACGGAGTTGATGAATTTCACGGTCTTTCCTGCCGTAAGAAGCAATTGAACCTTCCGTGATCGACTGACAAGCTTCCAGTGAACGTTCTTCCGACATAGTTGCCAGGATGCGCATGACCGGATGCCAGGAGTCCAGCGCTACTCGGCAGTTACGGGCTCTTTTTCACTCACGTAGTCGACAACATGCTTAACAACTTCCATCGATCGTAGATTGTGGCCAAAACCTTTTGTGGTAATGAGCTTTGAACGCTTCCAGATTTTCTCCAGCGGAGGAGAATGTTTGTATGGTGCTTCTGTATCTTCTTCATCGTGAATGATGATGCCACTCACATTTACACTCTCGGCAAAACGAATGGTGGAAAAAAATTCAGGGCCAACTTCATACCGGCTGGTGAAGTGATCGACAATGAGCTCGACTGTTTTTTCGCTGAGACCAAGTGTTGATTTGAATACGTCAATAAATTCACTTGCCTCCCCGGGAGGGGCCATCAACACGAGCTTATTTACCTGGAGGAGTGGAAAACGATAAAGCGTATATAACAATGAGAAACCACCGAGGGAATGACCTACGACTGAATGAAAAGGGCCGCGCTCGCGAATGAATGTTTCGATCAATGTGCTATAGAGCGGGACCGAGAGAAAATTACCTGACGAAAGTCCATGACCAGGCGCATCGATCGCATAGATCGTAAATTGTTGCTGCGATAAAGCTTCGATGTAGGGCTTCCATCTGTAGGTATGACTTTGCCAGCCATGGAGGAACAGGATCTTTTGTTCGCCACATCCCCACTTATAGCCTTGAACTAAATGTCCCTCATGCTCGATCATAAATTGCTCGGCTGTGTTGAAGAAGTCGAGTTGCTTATTGGAGATCGGCAGGCGAAAAGGTTTGCAAAACAAGAGAAAGCCTTTTTCAGCTGCGCGGGCAGGTGCGATCCGCGTCAGCAAGTTGAGGTAAAGTCCATACAATCGAACGATCCATGTTTTCATAGGCGTTTACAGTTATAGATACCAATCGGTATCTTCGTGGTGAAAAAAAATTAAATCTCGATTTCCTTGAGTTGTCGCTCGAGGTGCAATTTGATCCGTTTGATATCGTCATTGTCTCCCCGCAGCTTGCTCATCATAATCGCACCTTCCAGTGACGCGATAACAACGGTTGCAAAATATTGCAAATCGATGTCGCGCTTGATCTGTCCATATTTTATCCCATTCTTCAAAATAAGAATCACCGAGTCCCTGAGGATATCGAGCACCTTCACCGCCTCTCTTCGCAATACCGGATGTGCATCGTCCGATTCAATGGCTACATTCATGAGTGGACAACCTCCTTTAACTTCCGGATTCGATAAATACCCTTCAAAATATTTAAAGATCGCGCGCAGCTTGTCTCCGGCAGAGTTCGCGCTTTTGATCATGCCACGCAATTTCTCGAACATCAACGTGGAAAGATGAAACAATGTTTCTTTTTCAAGATTCGATTTGTTCTTGAAATGGCGATAGATCGCACCCTTTGTATAACCTGTAGCCGAAGTGATATCGCTGATAGACGTAGCCTTATATCCCTGTGTATTGAACAGAACGCCTGATTTCCTCAAAATGTGCGCCTTCGTTTGGTCGGGATTTCGCATAGATCAAAGATACCGATCGGTATCTAGAAATGCAAGGCGCCAGGTTGCCAGGTGCAGGAAAGCCGGGTTCCCGGAAGAACCGGGTGACAAAAATCAGTGTTGATATCGAAAACGTATTGCATTTTTACAGCAATGGAGAAAGACATAGAAAACCGACAAGACGTAGATTTTTTTATCAGGGAATTTTATGAACGCGTGAAGGCGGATCCTCGCCTTGCTCCTGTATTCGCCCATGTTGACTGGGAGCATCACACGCCTATTATTGTGAATTTCTGGTCTTCAATATTATTAGGTGACGACAGCTACAAAGGAAATCCATTCCAAAAGCACATCAATCTCCCGATCACATCTGATCACTTCGATCAATGGCTGTTTCATTTCAATCAAACGATCGATAAAAATTTCACCGGACCAAATGCCGAGGAAGCCAAACAGCGGGCGTTGAGTATTGCCGGCATCTTCAAGTTCAGGCTCGGTTTGCAATAACTAAGTGGCATTAAATTTTTCGGGTTGCAAATCATCTGGCCTGAAGGAAATTGATCATATGCAACATTAAAATTTAAAACATCATGTCAAAGTTATCAATGAAAGGTTCGTGGAATGAGATGAAGGGAAAGCTGAAGCAGAAATACGGCCAGTTGACCGATGATGATCTGACGTTCGCGGAGGGTAAGGAAGACGAAATGCTGGGACGTCTCCAGCAACGCCTGGGGAAATCGAAAGAAGAGCTTCGGAACGAGATTGAGAAGCTTTAAAAATCAAATGTAAAATTTCACATTTTGAGCGGCTGTGGGTTAAATTCAGCCATGAAACCTGCAGTCGCTTTTTTGTTGCTGGTGGCAGTCAGCACTCCGGCAATCTCTCAAACACTTGATGAAAAACTTCCTGTTCGCGGTTTTTGCATCGCTGCTCCAGCCCCGGACTATGTCGATACCTTCATTTCCTTCATCGAAAAAGAGCTCGCGCCACGAAAAGTAAATACACTCGTTCTTAGGGTCGACTACAATTATCAGTTTCAATCTCATCCCGAGCTTCGCGACAGTGTCGCACTGGCAAAATCGGATATGAAGAAAATTGTAGCGGTCTGCCGGAAACACAATATCAGACTGATCCCGCAGGTCAATTTATTAGGCCATCAATCATGGGCGTCAGATATTAACAAATTGCTGGAGAAATATCCGCAATTCGATGAGACACCACATGTAAAAATGCCGGTCAAATACGAGTGGCCGAACCCGGACGGCCTGTATTGTAAAAGTTATTGTCCGCTCCATCCGGACGTACACAAAGTTGTTTTCGACCTTGTTGACGAAATCTGCGATGCATTCGAATCCACAGCGTTTCATGCAGGCATGGATGAAGTGTTTTACATCGGTGATGAAAGGTGCCCGCGCTGCTCGGGCCTCGATAAAGCTGAATTATTCGCGGGAGAAGTAAAGGCAATTCGAGATCACTTACGAGAGAATAATCGCGAGCTGTGGATATGGGGCGACCGGCTTATCGATGGCAAAACCACCGGGTTGGGTATGTGGGAAGCCAGCATGAACAACACCTATCGCGCAGTCGACCTGCTGCCCAGGGACGTTGTCATCTGCGACTGGCACTATGAGCGCGCAGACAAAACAGCCGTGTATTTCGCCATGAAAGGATTGCGTGTGATAACATGTCCATGGCGGAACCCTGCGGTAGCGAAAGTTCAATTGACTGACATGCTCAATTTTCGGCAGACATCCACTGTTGAAATGAAAGATAAATTTTCAGGTATAATGCAAACGGTGTGGTCGGATCCAAAGTCATTTGTCGAAGGTTATTATGGAAGATCGAACGACAAATCGGCAGAAACCGCATGGAATTGTTTCAGAACATTGTTCGATGAGATCCGGAAAACGAGTAATTGAAACAACGATTGCGCTACACGCACTAACTAAATTTACCTATCACACAGCTAAGCATTTCTACTGAATTACCCTTTTTGCATTACGCTCTCAATGAGGTTTGTTATATTCGAATCCGCGCCCGGAAAGCGGACGGACAGAAGTCACTTATGGTGAATCTTTCCCCGGCATAACAATGAATCGAAAATCTAAATTCCTCCATGACTGGCTTTCTCACATCGCAGCTCAATAAAGAACGCTTTTCCTTGTCACTAGCCACGGCAATGAAATTTGTCGGCATCGGTGTGCTTTGGATCGTGCTTTCCGATCTCTGGCTTTTCTTCACCCAATCGACAAGCGCTGACCACCTGCCCCTTTTTCACATGGAAGTTGTCAAAGGAATTGCTTTCGTGCTCGCGATGGGGGTCTTTATTTTCTTCACGCTCCGAAGGTACAGCGCATCCATCGAGATCAACGACCTCGATCTGTTCGCCAAAAATCCTCAGCCGATGTGGATCATCAGTTCCGACACACTTCGGTTTCTCGATGTGAATGACGCTGCGATCAACACCTATGGTTACGTGAAAGCTGAATTTCTTTCGATGACTATTTTCGATATCAAACCCGAGGCGGAATTTGAAAAAGTCAGGCGCGTGCTCCAGGATGCAGGCAGTGGTTCCCGCTTTCTCGGTCAGACCCGACATTTAAAAAAAGATAAAACCGCGATCCACGTGCTGATCGGTGCGTACCCAATCATGTTTCATTTTAAACATGCATTGCTGGTCGTGGCCAATGACATTACACGACAGGTGCAGGCCGAAGAAATGGTCATGGGCATGCAAAAAGAATTTGAGAAAAAACTGAATGACAGCCGTTACGAAATGGCGCTCTATACGAAAGAACTACAGGTGCGGATCAGGGAAGTCAACGGGAGCAACAACGATCTCATAGAGGTAAACAAATTGTTGCAGGAAGCGAACAATCGCGTGAATGGTCAGTTGGCTTGTGCACGCGAACGCTATCATACTCAGATGCTACGGATGGCCGGAAATGTTGATCAGCCCTTTTGGGTCATCGACCTGAAAAATCCGGATGAAACTTTTATTTCAAAACGAGCTTCCGAATTGTTCGGAGTTTCAAAAGCAAGTATTACCGACCGGCCGGGGTTTTGGGAAGATTGCATTTCTGAAAACGATAAAAAACACGTTGAAAATGCTTTGCGCGATCTGGAGACCAAGGGGAAAGTAGAATTGATTTACAGCCTCAAATCGTCCGAAGACAGGATTTCGCATACCATCGAACTTATCCGCGATGAAAATGATGAACCGAGCAAGATTGAGTGCTTCCTTCGTGTAGGGTAGCCACGAAGGCACAAAGACACTAAGTTCTTGAAGAAACACATTAAATTCTTTGTAAGCTCTTGGCTAAGTATTCAATGTTGGAAAAACATTAATTTGCAGCGCAAACTTAAATTCGAATATATTTGCAAGCATTTTCGGGGGATTAGCTCAGCTGGCTAGAGCGCTTCCATGGCATGGAAGAGGTCATCGGTTCGACTCCGATATTCTCCACTCTTTTTTATTGACGAGCCTTTGTCTTCTCTGCCATCGCTCTCGTCATTTTCACGCGCTGCGGATCAACTGTTCGAACCTTAAATTCTGCTCCGGCATCTGAACCCATTCCTGCGATCTGTTGATTTCTGAATTGCATAGCGCTTTCGCGATGACCCATCGCAGAAAAATGAATTTCGTTCACACGCGTTTTTGAAACGATCTCCTCAACCGTCTGCTCGTTAACTCCGGAGCCGGCCATGATCGCGATTCGATTGTTTGCACGCTTCACCAGCTCAGAAATAACATCGACTCCTTTAACGGCTTGGGCTTGTTGTCCTGCGGTGAGGATACGGTCAAAGCCGACTTCGATGCAATCTTCAAGCGCCTGAAAAGGATCGCTGGCCATATCGAAGGCACGATGGCAAGTCACTTTCAACGGCTTGGCACGCTCGATGAGTTCCTTGCAACGTTTTTTATCGATCGTCCCATCGGGATTCAATATTCCGAAGACAACACCATCAACGCTGAGTCGCTGACATTGTGAGATATCGCGTTTCATCGCGTGGAATTCGTAGTTCGAATAATGAAAATCCCCACCGCGCGGACGGATCATCACAAACACATCGATGCTTACGTTTTGCCTGACAATTTCGATGGTTCCATACGAAGGCGTGGTTCCACCTTCACCCGGATTCTCACACAACTCGATCCTGTCAGCACCACCTTCCTGCGCGCGCATGGCCGACTCAATGTTATAGACAACGACTTCTACGGTCATCAGAAATTGCTTTTAGAATCGTAAAGCTTGTTGCCCGCAGATGTATGAACTGCGAAGTTAAAACCTGGCTGCAGACAGTGTGCACCATACTCGCCATTCTTGTTCAACGCAAGGAACCCGACCTGGATCTCTTTGGCTTTCTCCGGGCTTTTCTTCAAGATCCGTTCAACGGCCTCCCTACACGCCTCTTCAGGAGTTCTGCCCTGGCGCATCAACTCGACAACAAGGTGACATCCGACAATACGGATCACTTCCTCACCAACACCTGTGGATGTTGCAGCTCCCACTTCGTTATCAACATACAGACCTGCTCCGATGATCGGTGAATCACCAACACGTCCATGCATTTTAAAAGCCATACCGCTCGTTGTGCAGGCACCCGATAAGTTCCCCTGGGCATCGAGGGCAATAATACCGATGGTGTCGTGATTTTCGATGTTGACCACCGGCTTGTATTCTGATTTTTTAGTCCACTCCTTCCAGGTCCTTTCCGAGTCCGGAGTGAGTAATTTCATCTTCTTGAAGCCGTTGTCGAGTGCAAACTTTAGCGCGCCTTCACCGACCAGCATCACGTGCGGAGTCTTTTCCATGACGGCACGCGCCACCGAGATCGGATGCATGATGTGCTCGAGGAACGCTACCGATCCGCAATTCCCATTCTCATCCATGATGCAGGCATCGAGCGTTACGTGACCATCGCGGTCGGGCAAACCTCCATAGCCAACGCTTGTTTCTTTCGGATCTGCTTCCGGAACTTTTGCCCCCGCTTCAACTGCATCGAGTGCCCGCCCACCTTTTGAAAGGATTTTCCAGGCTTCGACATTGGCAGCCAAACCGAAATTCCAGGTCGACAATACGATCGGTTTTATTCCTTCAGACTGGCGCGCAAACATTTTTGATGTTGAAAGGGTGGCCGCTGCAAAGGTTGAGAGCTTGAGGAATTTTCTGCGGGAAGACATGAGGGAAATTAAGATTTAAGATTTAAGATTTAAGATTTAAGATTTAAGATTTAAGATTTAAGATTTCTGATTTCTGATTTCTGATTTTAGATTTCTGATGCAATGCATGCAACTACTGCATTTCGAGCACCTGAAACAAATTTACATTCAGATTTAGAAGAATACTAGTCAATTGCCCCAACCAATCAGAAATCAGAAATTAAAATCTTAAATCACTCAATGACTCTTCTCGCTCCGCGGAACCTTTTCTGGTAATATTCAGCGTAGATGTTTGTTTCTACAACACCCAGGGATGATGACGCGTGAATAAACTTCACTTCTTCTTTGCCTTTTACTTCGGTGACGAGACCAACGTGCGTGACCTGGCGTCTTTTTTTGCCGGTAGCGAAAAATACGAGATCGCCAGGTTGCAGATCCTTCATCTTGATCTCCTCCCCAACTTTGCTCTGATCCTCTGAACTTCGCGGAAGGTTAAAATCGATTGCCTTGAACGAGTTCAGCAGCAATCCAGAGCAGTCCATGCCGGCTCGTGTAGTTCCACCGTACTTATAAGGTGTTCCGGTGAAGCTTCGTGCGGTTGCAACAACTTTACTAACTTTCGTGTCGTGTGCGTTAATCTTGCGGGACGATGCACATGATCCTGCTAAAACAGTAATGGCAAGCAGCAGTTGGAACAGAAGCTTTTGATTAATTTTGAGTTGAAAAAATAGCTTCATAACACAAGCTTAAAAAGTGTTCAAAGATACCGAATTCATGGCATTTACGGAAGTTACCAGTGACATCATCCACGCGTTTGAGGCGATAGTTGGAGCTGATCATATTGTTCTCGATCCAGAAAAACGTTATACCTATTCACATGATGAAACGGAGGATTACAGTTTTCTTCCCGATGTAGTGTTAAAACCTTCGTCAGCTGACGAGGTGAGCCGCATCATGAAGCTTTGCAATGAACATTCGATTCCCGTCACACCGCGCGGAGCAGGCACTGGCTTGAGTGGCGGGGCGTTGCCCGTGCAAAAAGGCGTGGTGCTTTCTATGGAACGTTTCAATCGCATTCTTAGTATTGATGAGCTTAACCTGCAAGCGACCGTAGAGCCGGGAGTGATCACTGAAGTGTTTCAAAATGCGGTAAAGGAAAAGAAGCTCTTTTATCCTCCTGATCCAGCCAGTCGCGGCTCGTGTTTCATCGGAGGCAATGTCTCTGAGAACAGTGGCGGTCCGAAGGCCGTGAAGTACGGTGTAACACGCGATTATGTTTTGAATCTCGAGGTCGTTCTTCCCAATGGCGAAATTATCTGGACAGGTGCAAATGTGTTGAAGAACTCCACCGGTTATAACCTCACTCAGTTGATGTGCGGCAGCGAGGGCACACTGGGCATCATCACAAAAATTGTTTTTAAGCTTCGCGGGTTGCCACAAAAATCGGTTCTTCTTCTTATTCCATTTGTCACGAATGCCGAAGCTTGTCGTGCAATTGCAGAGATCTTCCGCGCTGGTGTAACACCATCCGGCATGGAATTCTTCGAACGCGAAGCAGCCATGAAGACAGTAGACTATTGCGAAAAGATCTATGCTGCGAAAGTCACAACGCCATTCCCCGAGAACATGGACGCATATCTTCTCTGCGAGCTCGATGGCAATGATGAAGAAGTGATGATGCGTGATGCAGAGCGGATCATGGCTGTGGTTGAGAATTTTCAAGCCGGAGAAATTCTCTTTGCTGAAACAGCTGCTCAAATTGAAGAGCTTTGGAAGATCCGAAAAAATATTTCTCCCGCGGTCAATGCCTATTGTTTGACCAAAGCCGAAGACGTTGTTGTGCCACGCGGAAACCTTCCTCTGCTCATCGATGGGATCAAAGCGATCGGCAAAAGGTATGGTTTCAATTCGGTGTGCTTTGGGCATTTGGGTGACGGAAACCTGCACGTCAATGTGTTGAAAGAAAATATCGCGGACGAAGACTGGAATACCAAAGTGAATGACGGCATTGGTGAGATCTTCGCGCTGGCGGTGTCGCTGGGTGGAACGCTTTCGGGCGAGCATGGCATCGGTATTGCAAAACGCCCCTATATGCCGATCGCGATGCGTGAAGCAAATCTGGAAGTGATGCGGGGAATCAAGAGAGCGTTTGACCCGAAAGGGATTTTGAATCCGGGAAAGATATTTTAGATTTTAGATTTGAGATTTAAGATTACTAGTGTCCGAGGAAATTTTTGGGATCGAAAAAAATCTTCGAATTTGATTTACGTTGAGACATTTAGTGCAG
>CBHROW010000059.1:0-19373 GCA_966080355.1 uncultured Chryseosolibacter sp. | reverse complement strand
ACTCCGCGTATCTCAAAAATTCGAAGAATCAACTGCTGCAACAGCATAAGATATTTCTTACCGAACCTAACCAAAGACCCGGCCCAGTGCTGGGTCTTTTTTTGGTATACGTTATCCGTAGGCCATCTAATCATGCCGATCACATTGATCAGGCGTGCGGATCAACGGATAAACCGATCAACTGTCAACATCCAATTCAGGGCGATGGAGTTCAACAAATATCCACGGGAAGTTTGATCTGATCGGAATAGAATTTCATCCGGGTGTGGCGAATGTCGAGGGGGACAATTTTTTCGATGGAAGCCATCTTGTGATTAACGAAGACTTCGAGGTAAAAATTTCCCAGGAGATAGAGATTCACCTTGTAAGCATAATAACGGATCGCCATCACGAAAGTGCCTCGCTCATACAGCATCGTGATCTTTTTATCCAATGAAAGCTTATTGAACTCTCCCCTCGTAATCATACTGAAACGTAGACAAAAAATAGCGCCAGGTCAAGATTGACTTATTACTCGTTTTCTACGATCGAAGCGCTTCTGATTCGAACTGCCGGTTCGCATCACGATTTACGGGCATTAGGAATTGGGCATCAGCGAAAGCATTCGAAGGAATGATCTAAAATGAAAAAAGCCTCTACATTAATAGAAGCTTTTTCGGGTGGGTGAATGATGGGACTCGAACCCACGACCCTCAGAATCACAATCTGATGTTCTAACCAACTGAACTACATCCACCGTATGTTTGTGGCGGTTTGATGTTCTAACCTCCCGATAGCTATCGGAATGAACTACATCCACCATATTCCCGATTCGTTTACGGGAAGGGACTGCAAATTTAGCGACCCAGGCCTAATTTACAAACAATAAAAATCAAACCCGATTGAACAGCAGGCGTTCGCCCGTTTTTGATTCATTGAAGGCACCGTTCGACCAGGCCAAATGACCCGAAACAAACGTGTGGGTAACTTTTGAATTAAAGGTCACATTTTCAAAAGGCGACCAGCCACATTTGGCAAGTACATTCGCTTTTGTCACTGTCCATGGCGAATTGCGATCAACCAGCACGAGGTCTGCAAAATATTCTTCC
This sequence comes from uncultured Chryseosolibacter sp., assembly GCA_966080355.1. Lineage (GTDB taxonomy): Bacteria > Bacteroidota > Bacteroidia > Cytophagales > Cyclobacteriaceae > Chryseosolibacter. The sequence goes on along the minus strand of CBHROW010000059.1, from coordinate 18,285 downwards.
CTGATAAAACCGCGCTTCTCGATCTGAAAAAGTATGGCCGGGTTATGCGCCATCTTTTGAACAACTTTTTCGATCGAGATCGTGCCTTGTTTCACAAATTCAAGCATCGCCATCAATGAATGTTGGATGAGGGGCCCGCCTGAAGGGGATTTGAAGTATGTATTCTTTTTTTCTTCCAGCGTATGAGGAGCGTGGTCAGTCGCGACCACATCTATTCGGTCAGACATCAAGGCATCGAAAATCGCTTTCTGATCGTGAGCGGTTTTAATGGCAGGGTTCCATTTGATGAGTGTTCCCAGGCGCTTGTAGTCGCTGTCGTTGAACCACAGGTGATGAATACAGGCTTCCGCAGTGATCTTCTTTTTCTCCAATGGAATCGAATTGTCAAACAGATCAGTCTCTCTGGCGGTAGAGATGTGGAGAATGTGAAGTTTTGTGCCATATCTTTTTGCTAGCGCGATGGCAAACGAAGATGAAAGATAGCAAGCGTCCTCGTTTCGAATCAGGGGATGACATTCGATTGGAACATCTTCACCATATTTTGCCTTAAAATCTTTCGAGTTTTTTCGAATGGTCGGTTCATGCTCACAGTGCGTAGCAATCAATGCCGGGAATTTTGAATAAAAGCCCTCAAGTGTTTTCTCATTGTCGACAAGAAGATTTCCCGTAGAAGATCCCATGAAAATTTTCAACCCACACACACGCGAAATATCAGTCTTCAGTACTTCTTCCAGGTTGTCATTCGAGGCGCCAATGTAGAAAGAATAGTTGGCGAGGGAATTTTTCGAAGCGATCGTGTACTTATCTTCAAGTAATGCCTGGGTGAACGTAGGCGGATTGGTGTTCGGCATTTCCATGAAAGTAGTCACGCCTCCCGCTACCGCTGCACGCGACTCAGTAAAAATATTGCCTTTATGCGTAAGCCCTGGTTCGCGAAAATGAACCTGATCATCGATTACTCCAGGGAGGAGAAACTTTCCCCTTGCGTCAATAACGATGGCTTCTCGATCTGAAATATTGTTGTCAATGCGCTCAATGAACTTTCCTCGAATCAACACATCGCTCTGAAAGACCTTTCCTTCATTGACTATATTTGCATTTGTGATCAGGTACTTCTTCATTCTGTAAAATTAAACCAAAGTGTCGGCTAAACCTTCATTCGAAAATTTTAATCTCAATCGGCAGCTGCTCAACGCAGTTGAGGAAGCAGGGTTCAAAGAGCCAACGGAAATTCAGGCGAAAGCTATTCCGCTGATCACGGGTGGCCAGGAGGTTATCGGTATTGCTCAGACCGGGACTGGAAAAACCGCGGCATACCTCTTGCCCATTCTGATGAAGGTGAAGTACGCACAGGGCAAAGAACCTCGTGCATTGATCCTGGCACCAACCAAAGAACTCACAATTCAGATTGCAGAGCATGCACACCAGCTTTCGAAATACACGGACCTGAGGATTGTTCCGATCTATGGTGGAATCGGCCCTAAAGCCCAGATTGAACAGATTGAACAAGGTGTAGATATTTTGATCGCGACCCCAGGAAGGTTCATGGAGATCTACCTGAAGGGAAGCCTTCCCACAAAACAAATCAAAACACTTGTACTTGACGAAGCGGATCGAATGATGGATATGGGGTTCATGCCGCAGATCAGAAAAATTCAGGAAGTCATTCCGCCAAAGCGGCAAAATCTGTTATTCTCCGCGACATTCTCCGGGAGAATCGATCGCTTGTCGCTGGAGTTCCTCGAGTTTCCAGTGAAGATCGAAGTGACCCCCCCTGCAACCACAGCCGCGAAAGTTGATCAGGAATTGTACGAAGTGCCGAATCTGAAAACGAAGATCAACTTCCTGGAATATCTTCTTCAAAACAAGCATGAATTCAATCGCGTAATGATCTTCACCAGAACGAAGGAGGTTGCCGATAATGTTTTCAAATACCTCGAGCGAAAGGAGCTCGGTCCGGTGCGCGTCATTCATTCCAACAAAGGACAGAATTCGAGGATCAATGCCGTGAATGAATTTAAAGAAGGTCAGCTTAGAATCCTCGTCTCAACAGACGTTACCGCCAGAGGAATCGATGTCAACAAAGTTTCTCATGTGATCAATTTCGATGTGCCGATCTTGTATGAAGATTATGTGCATCGCATTGGAAGAACAGGTCGCGCATTCCAGGAAGGAAAGGCGATCACTTTTGCCACCCCTGCCGAAATCTATCACATCGGAAAAATCCAGGACCTTATTCGTGAAAAAATTCCGGTGAAAAAAATGCCCCCTGAAGTTACTGTCGAGGAGACCTCAAAGTACGAGGCGAAAGACATGGCACGCGAGATTGATATGCAGAAGCGAAAAGAAGATCCGGAGTTCAAAGGAGCGTTTCACGAGCGGAAGGGGAGTAGGAAGAAATGATGGTCGCGTAGTGGCAAAGTCCTGCGCCTTGAAATAAAAGGCTCAAGCTACAAGCTGCAGGCTGTGCATCAGAACCTCCGGGGAGCATAGCCAAATCAAGCAGTATTCAGGAGATGAGTTTTCACATCACGATGCTGGACTTGCAGCTTATAGCCTGAAGCTTGCAGCCATAAAAAAAGCCACCCTTTCAGATGGCTCTTCAAAGCTATTTAGCTAACTGACTATCCATTCATCGACAACAGGAATTCTTCGTTGTTGCGTGTTCCTTTCATCCTGCTGAGGAGGAATTCCATCGCTTCGTTCGAATTCATATCGCTCATGAACTTGCGCAGGATCCACACGCGCTGGAGTTCTTCTTCCTTCATCAGGAGATCTTCTCTGCGTGTACCCGAAGCCGGGACATCGATTGCCGGATAAACACGCTTGTTAGAAAGCTTGCGATCCAACTGCAATTCCATGTTACCAGTTCCTTTGAATTCTTCGAAGATCACTTCGTCCATTTTCGAACCGGTGTCGATCAGGGCGGTTGCAATGATGGTCAGGGAGCCGCCATTTTCTATGTTACGTGCGGCACCGAAGAAACGTTTAGGCTTGTGCAATGCGTTGGCATCCACACCACCGGAAAGGATCTTTCCTGATGATGGAACCACGGTATTATAAGCGCGGGCAAGACGGGTGATTGAGTCGAGGAGAATAACTACATCGTGACCGCATTCCACCATGCGCTTTGCTTTCTCAAGAACGATACTCGATACTTTCACGTGGCGTTCGGCCTGTTCATCGAACGTTGAAGCCACAACCTCGGCTTTCACGCTGCGCGCCATGTCGGTAACTTCTTCAGGACGCTCATCGATCAGCAATACGATCAGGTAAACTTCAGGGTGGTTTTCCGCAATGGCATTGGCAATCTGCTTCAGCAAAACGGTCTTACCGGTCTTGGGTTGCGCTACGATCATACCCCGTTGTCCTTTACCGATGGGCGAGAACAAATCGAGGATACGTGTTGACATGTTATCAGGTGTGGTGCTGAGCTTCAGCTTTTGATCGGGGAACAACGGTGTCAGGTATTCAAACGCCACACGGTCGCGGATCTCTTCGGTAGTTTTTCCATTTACCGATTCAACTTTGAGAAGGGCAAAATATTTCTCGCCTTCTTTCGGAGGACGGATAAGTCCTTTCACAGTATCACCGGTTTTCAAGCCGAACAATTTGATCTGTGATGGTGATACATAAATATCGTCTGGGCTGGCGAGGTAGTTATAGTCAGATGAACGGAGAAAGCCGTAACCGTCTTGCATAATCTCGAGGGCGCCTTCATTACTGATGGCTCCGTCAAAGTCACGAATATTCGGGCGAGGTGGCTGCTGGTTGCGTTCTTCACGGCCTTCGCGACCCTCGCGGTTCTCACGACCTTCGCGTGGTTCGCGTTGTTCACGGGGTGCATTTTCGAAAGATGAAGATTCGGCTTCAGCGGATTTTTCCTCGAAGGACGGTTGTTCATCTTTGTCTTCAAACTTGGCTACCGAGTCATCAAAATCGATGTTGATAGATTGCAGGAGTTCATCGGAAGACAGCTCGGACTCAGGCTTTGCCGCTGGTGTCGGGGCAACGTTTTCGCGCCTGCGCGGACGCATTCTTCTTTCAGGTTCACCGCCTTCGTTAGCAGCTTTTGCTTGGGTGGGAGCTGCTTCACCGGAAACCGCTTGCTGATCGAGGATCTTATAGATCAAGTCTTGCTTTGAAAGCTTCTTGGCATTTTTAACGCCCATCCCCTCAGCGATCTCCTTCAGTTCAGAAAGGAGTCTGACGTTCAGATCATCAATAGTGTACATGTGATTAAAAAAAAATTGAAAGTGTTTGTGTAGGTGTTACAGTATGTGTGAGTTCAAATCAGAATTTCTGAAAACTAAAACATCAAAACAGAAAAGCGTTGAAGTAAAAAGTTTGAGGCAAAAACCGGATTTATATTCAGAGGGCTTGAGATAAAGCCGAATGATGATGCAATTATAGGCTAAAAATTCAGATAATCAAACCCTTGAAAATATTTTATTCCGGCACCGGACGCGTTGGCAGAACAAAAAATCTAATTTTGAAACCGCTTATCATAACATAAAAAGTATGCTCCAAGTTTCCGCTATTCGTGACGACAAAGACAAGGTAATCAAGGGTCTGAAAAAGAGGCGTATCAAGAACATTGAAGGAATGCTCGAGAGCATATTGTCGCTTGATAATAAACGTAAACAAACTCAGCAGCAGCAAGACGCTTTGCTCGCTGAAAGCAACGCACTTGCCAAGGAAATCGGTGGCCTAATGAAAGCTGGCAAGAAGGATGAAGCTGAAAAAATGAAAGCCCGTACTGCCGAATTAAAAAAGCAGATCAGTGAATTGGGTCCTATCCTCACGGGAGCCGAAGAGGAGCTGCAGAAGCTTTTGTATAGTGTTCCGAACGTTCCACACGAGCGTGTTCCGGACGGAGGTGGTCCTGACGACAACCTTAAAGTACATGAGTGGGGAACAATTCCGACTCTTGGCAAAGAGGCGGTTCCGCATTGGGATCTCATCAAAAAATACGACATCATTGATTTTGACCTGGGTAATAAAATTTCGGGTGCTGGCTTCCCGGTTTACAAGGGCAAAGGCGCTCGACTTCAACGTGCAATGATCAACTTTTTTCTCGATCAGGCGGAAAAGCAGGGATACCGCGAGATCCAACCACCTATTGTCGTCAATGAGGCGTCTGGTTATGGAACCGGCCAGCTTCCTGATAAAGAAGGCCAGATGTATCATATTCAACTTGACAACCTTTACCTAATTCCAACTGCAGAGGTTCCGATCACGAACTTGTATCGCGATGTGATGCTCAGTGAACACGAATTGCCGGTAAAGAATGTGGGATACACACCATGTTTCCGAAGAGAAGCAGGCAGCTGGGGTGCACATGTCCGCGGGTTGAACCGGCTTCACCAATTCGACAAAGTTGAGATCGTTCAGATCCGCAGACCTGAGGAATCGTATCAAGCACTTGATGAGATGTGTGGATACGTTCAAAGCCTGCTCGAAAAACTCGAATTGCCTTATAGAAAACTTTTGCTCTGTGGGGGCGATATGGGTGTTAACTCCGCGATGACGTTCGACATGGAAGTGTATGCGGCAGCCCAGGGTCGTTGGCTCGAAGTAAGCTCTGTCAGCAACTTCGAAACTTTCCAGGCAAACCGGTTGAAGCTTCGATACAAGAACAAAGAAGGCAAAACACAACTTCTTCACACGCTTAACGGAAGTGCACTTGCGTTACCCAGAATTCTCGCAGGTATACTTGAGAACAATCAAACTCCCGAGGGAATCAGAATTCCGAAGGTGCTTGTGCCTTATGCGGGGTTTGAACTAATAAACTAAAATACAAACCGCGAAGGTCGCAAGGTAGGCGCAAAGTTTCGCAAAATCACTTAGCGTTCTTTGTGAGCCTTCTCTCCGCGGACTTCGCGGTAATGCATTTCAAAAATGGAGATTAAGATACGCCAGGGAACAAAACAGGATTTGCCTAGAACACTCGAGCTGGTTCGTGAGCTTGCGGAGTTTGAACGCGCTCCACATGAAGTAATCAACACCGTTGAAAAGATGGAAGAAGATGGCTTCGGTAAAAATCCAATCTACGGATTTTTTGTCGCGGAGCAGAACGGCACCATCATCGGGATATCGCTTTACTATTGGCGTTACTCCACGTGGAAAGGTAAGAGACTTTATCTCGAAGATATCATCGTTACCGAGAACGAACGGGGCAAAGGCGCGGGCAAACTTCTGTTCGATCGTACCATGGAAAAAGCGCTTGAAGAAAATTGCACCGGGATGATGTGGCAAGTGCTCGAGTGGAACGAACCTGCTATTAAGTTCTATAAAAAATACGGATCAAAACTCGATGACGAGTGGACGAACTGTAATTTGGAAGCGGGGCAGATTAGAGAGCTACTGAAATCAAAATAATTAGCCAATATGCCGATTAGCCAATATGCCAATTGGAATCCCGCACCATTTACACTTCCACGAATTTTAAGTAAAAGAGCTCGTTGAGAACATTGATGTCGTTTAAGTCACATCATTGGCATATTGGCACATTGACCAATGGCATATTGACTAAACCTCCTCAAGAAGCGTTCTAAATGCAACGTGCTCGAAGTGCTTCTTATGGTCATCTCTCAACGCAGGAGCGAATTCTTCGAGATATCGTTGGACGTGATCGATTGTTTCGGCATAGTATTGAATGCTGTAAGAAACAGTGTCGTCTTCCTGATCGTGAAGAACTTTGAAGATCCGGTTTGAAACAAACATGCCGGTTCTAAGCACTTCGGGAATGTGTTTTCCCTTCATGTACTTCAACCATTCATTTTCAAGGCTCTTGTCAATTCCGACTGTAACGTTGTAGAGAAGCATGACGAAAGGTAGGCATTAAAGCCCTGAAAGTCACAGACCCTGAGGTTTTCCGAAGGGGCCTGTTGGCCGCCAAGACTCGAAGAGACAAGATTCGCGAAAGAAATTAATAGTTCTTGATGTCGAAATTAAGATCGCTGGGTCTGTCGCCCGAACGTCTTCCATGGTTTGTCGCTCCGGATTTTGGTTTTGGACTACTGAGCGAATTCCTCCGATCAGCATGCTGTTTCTGTCCCTGGCTTCCTTTCTCCGCCTGCTGCTGTTTAGCTGGATGATTCGATTTGCCTTGTTGATTTCTTTTCGGACGCTGATTTCGGTTCCCCGATCGATTGCCTGTATTGTGGTTGTTTCGATTTTGTTGCGCGGGAATTCTGTGTAACTCTCGCTGATGTGCCGGGATCTCGCTCATTACATAAGGATGATCGTTGATAACCGGAACATGTTTGCCGATCAACTTCTGAATATCTTTCAAAAAATCTGTCTCTTCCGAATCACAAAATGAGATTGCAAGTCCACTCGCTCCCGCTCTGCCTGTTCTTCCGATGCGGTGAACGTACGTTTCTGGAACGTTTGGGATTTCATAGTTGATGACATGAGAAAGTTCTTCGACATCAATACCTCGCGCAGCAATATCGGTGGCCACAAGTACACGAAGTTTACCGGCTTTAAACGCGTTCAAAGCATTTTGCCGTGCATTTTGAGACTTGTTGCCATGAATGGCCATCGCAGTGATGCCGATCTTGCCGAGGTCTTTCGACACACGATCAGCACCATGCTTCGTGCGTGTGAATATGAGCGCTGAACGGATCGCATCATTTTTCAGCACGTGCGCCAACAGTTTTCGCTTATCATTTTTCTCGACAAAATAAACTTCCTGCTTTACAGTTTCCGCGGTGGAAGAAACAGGCGTTACCTCAACTTTGGCTGGGTCTGTCAAAATTGTATTGGCCAATCTTTGAATTTCATCTGGCATGGTTGCCGAGAAGAACAATGTTTGCCGTTTGGCAGGAATTCGTGCAATGATCTTTTTTACATCGTGAATGAAGCCCATATCGAGCATGCGATCGGCTTCGTCCAGCACAAAAATTTTCAGGTGATCGAGTTTGATGAAACGCTGATCCATGAGATCGAGCAATCGGCCTGGCGTAGCGATCAAAATATCAACTCCTGAGCGAAGAGCATCGGTTTGCGGCTTCTGAGAAACGCCTCCGAAGATCACCGTGTGACGAAGGCGCAGCAGTTTCCCATATGCGGCAAAGCTTTCTCCGATCTGGATGGCGAGCTCACGCGTAGGTGTAAGGATCAACGACTTAATGCCAGCTGGTCCTTTTTTATACAACTCATCCTGATGAAGAAGTTGCAGGATCGGAATAGCGAAGGCAGCGGTCTTTCCCGTGCCGGTTTGTGCGCAGCCCAGCAGATCTTTCCTGCTCAACACAATTGGGATAGCGCGTTCTTGAATAGGTGTTGGCTTGGTATATCCCTGTGCCTTAACGGCATTGCGAATAGGCTCAATAAGGTCTAAACTTTCAAATGACATCTAATGGAATTTAATAAAAACAGCCCGAATCAGGCTTATTGTTTCAGGTGTGCGATGCAAAGGTACGTTTAATTATGCGATTTAAATAACTACTCCACGCGGCTGATCACATACGTGTTCTTATTGAATGCGAAAGCGTCTCCAGCACGAAGCGTTAAAAGTGATTTTCCTATCGGAGATTGTGCAGAAACGACAGTAACTTCGATACCTTCAATATCCACCCTGCCAACACTGACAGCGATAAAAAAGTTGCCTCGATCCGTAAACACAAGACTTCCTAAACGGATTTTTTCAGACGAAGCAATATCCAAATGTTCGAGAAAGGATTTTTGCACCAAGGCCGCAGACATGTGACTGTTGATCTTCTCAATTTCAAGCTGAGCCATCGCCCTGCCGGTTTCGTACTTGTCGCCCGAACTGCTTTTTGTTTCTTCGTTGGCAGATTGTTGCGCCATGCGGATCGCTTCACGCGCTGCAGCAATGCGCTGATCTATAAAATCAAAACAGTATTGAAGTAACTTCTTTTTGAAACTCATTGGCTCTTAAATCGAGTGGACGGGCATCAAATGGGTAACCGATCATCACCATGATCTACACACGCAACACGGTGATCGAGCAACGTGCGGAGTCGATAGCGTCATGCAGTTGAATTTTCGTTTACATAGTCTTGCAAGTATTCGAAATGCGGAGTGAGTTTTCCATTTTCGGTAATGATCGCGCGCTCAATGATCCCGTCCCTGTCTTCGCCACACAGTAACATCGGCATCACGCGATCAATGAGATCGCGTCCGAATTCTTCAGAGGCGCTTCTTGGCAATTCGCAAGGAAGATTGTCGATCGCCATCACAGTCACGTAATCATCTGAGCTGAGCGCGGGTTTGACGGAATCAGTTTGAGGGTCGAAATCGTATAGCGGATCGGCTATTGTCGTTGCTTTTTTTGTACTTGGAACCGAGCCATTGATATCGCAGGTGATGTCGGCAATCACCTTGATCTTGAAGTCAGGTTTTTGCATGTCTTCGACTGTGAACAACACGGGGGCCTTTGGGTTCCAGTACGCGCCCGCCATAAGAATGTCTGCAACCTTCGTGAAGTCCGAGAAAAATGATTCATAACGTTCCGGATGTTTATGAAATTCCTCGCGGTTGAAATGTCCGCCTTCTTTTCTGCGGTGATAGTCTGAACTGCTGAGCTGCACATACACAGGCTCATCAAAATTCATTTCGAGAAATAGTTGCGGGCTCACTTTTCGGATACCTGCACTGTCCAGTGTTTCCATTGATCCTCGTCCCACGCGACCCGATCCGGTAAGAATGATCTTCACCGAGGGCAACTTCACTTTTCTAAGCTCGAGTTTGAGATCGTTCACATCGAAACATTCAAAGGCTCTTCGAAGCTCAAAGGTTTTGAACCGTTTACCGTAAGTCCAAAGCCCGTTATAGGCACCGACAATCCCCGCATATCTTCCAAAGGCTACAAGCCGATTTCCCTGCCTGTCTTTCAATGCCTCATAGTCGATCAATCGAATATTTTTTTTCAAGATCTCCTGGAGAAGCTTTCGATTGTACGGCTGCTTCTTGATAGTATGTGAAAAGAAGAGATATGTTTTATTTGCAATGAGATTTTGAACCGGCACCTCTTTGATCCCCATCAAAATATCGCAGTCACTGACCTGGCTGCCAACTGCGATATCGAGCTCTTCATATTCCTGGTCTTTAAAACAACGGAACGAACTTTCCTCGCACATTACTTTCACATGCGGATATCGTTGTTCAATTTCTTCAGTTTGGAGCGGTGTGAAAGGAACACGTTTGTCTGGGGGAACTTTGCCTTCGCGAATAAGGCCGAGCTTGATAGAGTTCATGAAAAAAGTTTGCCAAAATTAGTCAGGTTTTGACAAACGGCACACGATTGCGAAAAGTATTTGGTTTATAATGCCAATACTGGTGTCTTCTTCGATGCAAAATTAGCCAGCGCGTTCTTTGCCTGCTGAAGATGACGTTGCTCATGCACCACGACAAACTCGATCGTCTCACCGATATTCATTTTCAACAGCTTGAAAAATTCAACAGGTACAAGTTTGTCATTAATGTCAATTTTTTCGGATTGGTCGATCAACACGAGCAGCACTTTTTGATCGTCAAGGAATTTTTTTATCACATCGATATTTAAAGTACTCGCAGACGGAACCATTCTTTTGAACGTCTTTTGCTTCTTCGCATTGGAGGGTCTCATCATATCGACCGACTTCCTTCCAATCCAGGTGTACTCAAATTTCTCTGCAAGGTCACTGCTTCGAAGGGCTTCGATCGCCCGTGACAAAGCATTGAGGTAATACCGGTTATAGAGATTGAGATGTTCAAAGCATTGAAAAACACTCCACTGATCCATTGATGATTTCCAATTCAATCTTTCGTAGGGAAGATGGATGATCTCCGTTTCCACAATTTCAACGATCGAGCTGGTTTGTTCGCGCAGCTGATGTAAAAGTTCTTTCTGTTTCATGGTCATCATAACGCAAAGGAAGCGTGCCCGTTTCGCATAAATCTTGACGACAATCAAGATTTTCACGCCAGCTTGATCCTGCTCATGGTTTCAGGACTCATGCGAAGATAAGAGGCTATGTATTTTTTAGGAATGATCTGAAAAATATGCGGGCTGCGTTCCATCAGTCGTTTGCAGCGTTCTTCCGGTGTGAAGGTCAGCATTTCGGTCTCGCGTTCAATTTTTCCCACCAACGCTTCTTCTTCAAGCATGCGCCAGGAACGTTCAAGGCTTTTGTGTTCATCAAACAACGCGTAGAAATCCGTCCGCCTTATCGAAACTACTTTAACGGGCGTCAACGCTTGAATGGAATATGCCGAAGGGCGTTGCTGAATGAAAGAGGGATACGAGCAGATCAGGTTATTGTCGTAAGCAAAACCCACACAGACCTCCTCATTTTTGATCGGATAGAATATTCGCATACTTCCCGACAGCACATAAAAAAGATCTGTTTCTACTTCGTCTTTGGAAGCGAGAAAGTCATTTCGCTTCAGCGTTTTCCTGTGTTTCCATTTTTTCAGGAGTGCGGAGACAGTATCCTCCGGCAGTTTATTTTTAGCCGAAAAGATGCTGATAATCTTCTGCTGCCATTCCTCCATTTTTTTATTCGAGAAAACTTCCCAGGATAGAAGATCCCTCTTTTCTCGCATTTCCTCCATAGGGAGCGAGTGCCTGAATGAGTTTTCTGATCGGCATGGATTGAAGCCAGACTTTTCCCGTTCCGCGAAGCGTTGCGAGAAAAATTCCTTCACCGCCAAACACCATCGACCGAAGACTTCCCGAAGTTTGAACATCGAAATCGATATGCGATTCGAATGCGACCACACAACCGGTATCCACGCGAAGCGTTTCATTGTTGAGCGTGCGTTCGATCACAGTTCCACCAGCGTGAACGAAGGCTTTTCCATCTCCCTGAAGTTTCTGCAGGATGAATCCTTCACCGCCAACGAGGCCCGTACCGATCTTGCGATTGAATGTGATAGACACTTTCGTTCCGAATGCCGCGCATAGAAATCCATCTTTTTGCACGATCAACTCGTTGTTGCTTGATTGCGCAAGGTCTATCGGAATAACCGTACCCGGATATGGCGCTGAGAAGGCTACTTTCGCTTTCTTATTGCCGCGATTGGTGAAGTGGGTCATGAACAACGATTCACCTGTGAGTATGCGACTACCGGCAGAAAGCAATTTATCAAACAGACCCTGGCTTGGATTCGAGCCATCTCCCATTTTTGCTTCGAATGTGATGCCGTCTTCCATGTAAAGCATAGCACCAGCTTCTGCAATGACGGTCTCCATCGGGTCGAGCTCAACCTCTACAATTTGAATACTCTCACCTTTGATTTGATAGTCGATTTCGTGTGATCGTGCCATGGAAAATTTAAGATTTTAGAGTTAAGATTTTAGATTTAACGCAACCAAACCAGAACGAGTTTTTGAAGCCTTAACAAGATGAACTGTCTGATTGTTGGTTATTGATCATTTCTACTTGTAGTATTTAAAAACGGGATAGATGGGATTCTTGTTACTCTTTATTGCGTTGCCGTACCAGGAATCGAAAAAATTCCAGGTGACCAGGCCATCGTCAGATTGAGGTTCGAGCAAATAAAAAATGAAATTCGCAAGTGGCTGAGCCAGGTCGACAACATAATCGCCTTTCTTTGCTTTGTAAGATGCTGCAGTAAATACACCTGATGCTTTCGCCATAAAATGACCCTCAAACTTTCGTTGGGCTTTTTCAAGTGATGTCATTTTGAATTGCTCTCCATTAAAGGTTTGACTCTTCGTCAGTTGAGTTACCTGAATGCCATGCATTTTCAAGTTGTCGACAATGGCCTTGTGTTCCTGAGGAATGATATATCCGCGCGGAAGTGTTGCCTCAACTTCAGGCTCGAATGTTCCAAAATATTTTACACTGTCGAACGTCACAATATTTCCAGATCGCAACCACGACACAGAGCCGTCAGCTTTTTTCTGTCCGACATAATCATACGTCCTGAAATTATTGAGAGTTTCGTTTGACACCATTTTGAACCTGACGCCCTTCTTCACTCTGCCCGCGTTCTCCGTTACATTTTTAATCGCATTCTCGTCAGCATTTTTATTGATCGTAAGAATTTCTTTCGCATGGCTGTTCGTGTAGTCCAGAATTTCGGTCACAAAAGCGTAAGTGGAATGAATGCGTTGATAAAATCGCTCGTGTGAAAAAGCTTCGCTGAGAATAGCCATTCGGTTGCGCAGGCTGAATTGATTGACGAGGTAGCGGGGATGATGATTGTACGTATAAAAATTTTTCACCGGCCATCCCTCTCTCAGATCGTAGTCACCATATGGACCAAAGTACATCCCGTATTTCTTCTCGACAGTTTTCGTAATGTTCCTTAGCATCGTATTGTTCACAAAGTCGTAAGTGATCTTTTCACCTGCGTAGTGGTAGCTGGGAGCCCATGTAAGTGAATAAGCATGCCACGTTCCATTGGTTGTATGAAGGTCAACAAACATCTGCGGGTCCCACGGCACAATGATGTTGGTGAACAATCCTTGCGTTTCAGGGGCTTCCATTTTTACGCCATCGCGATTGAGATCGAGGCCCTGGCCGTTCTCGCGAATTCCAACTTCAAGCGGACTATCCTCCTGCGAAGGGCGTCTGCCTTTCTCCATTTTATCATTGCTGTCTGTGTTGTAAATGGGTGCGAAGAGAATGATCTGATTATCGAGCAAATGTTTTTTGTCTCCGAGCAGGATATCGCGCATCAGCATCATCACTGCCTCTTTGCCTTCAACTTCGCCTGCGTGAATATTACCTTGAATGTAAATCACGGGTTTGCCTGTCGCCCTGGCTTGCTCTGGCGTTGTAATTCGCGATGACGCAAGCACGACAACAGGGATATCATTACCTGCGGGGCTTTTTCCCATTGAAATTTTGCACGTATTCGGAGCCAGCGCGACAACGGCATCAACGAAGCTCATTACTTCGGCATACGTGGACGTCTTGACAAACTCAGTTTTTTCAGGGGTGAGGATCAGCGATTCGGGCCAGACCGACTGCGCATAAATATGATTGGCAATGAATGCGAAAAGAAATGCACAAAGTTTGATTTTCATCGTTCTGAATTAGGAAGATGAAAATGCCAGTTATGCGGATGTAAAGCAACTGCGAAGAGCTATTTTTTCTTCTTTTTGGATTTCATATCATCGTAGTCATCGCGCTCCGCCAACTTCTTGTCGTCAACATTTTCGTTGAGGAACTCGTTGATCTTTTCGATGTTCATATTCGATTTGATCTCTCCAAAAGAATCAATCGAAATATCGAATCCTTGCAGTTCTTTGTGAACCTTTGGTTTCGGCTTGCTTTTCTTTGGCTGATCTTTTGACATAATACTAATTTACGATTTTTTTACTGTAAGGGTTTTCAATGCGTGGTCGATCCGTTTCACCACTTCGTCCTTTCCGATAATCTCCATGATCATCATTAAGTCGGGCCCTCCACCTGCGCCTGTTATGGAAAGCCTCAAGGCCTGAAGGATCTTTCCTGTTCCTATCCCCAATGCAGCAGTAACGCGCTCGAGTGTTTCTTTAGCGGAAGCTGCATCGATGGAAGGAAGAGTTGCGACTGCATCTCGAAATCCCTCCAGCACTTTCACGGCCTCATCATTCCATTTTTTCACAACAACAGCCTGCTCGTACGATTCTGGCGATTGGAAGAAAAATTTTCCGTGCGTCCACAAATCGGCAGGAAACGTAATGCGATCGCGCATGACGGCAGCAATTTTCATCGCTTTGTCACGACTGCAACTAATTCCCTCCGTCTCAAGCGAGTTCAAAAGAAATTGTGCCAGTTCTTCATCCGGCTTGGCACGCAGATATTGTTGGTTGAACCATTGCGCTTTATGGAAGTCGAACTTTGCACCGGCTTTATTGATGCGTTCGAGTTGAAAGGCTTCGATCAGTTGATCCATCGAAAAAATTTCCTGTGTTGTGCCCGGATTCCATCCCAGGAATGCCAGAAAATTCAACAACGCATCGGGCAGGTAGCCAGCTTCTTTATAGCCAATTGCAACATCTCCTGACGAAGGGTCTTTCCACGTCAAAGGAAAAATCGGAAAGCCAAGTTGATCTGCGTCACGTTTGCTCAGTTTTCCATTGCCATCCGGTTTGAGCAGCAGAGGCAAATGTGCGAATTGCGGCATCACATCTTCCCAGCCAAAGAACTTATACAAAAGCACATGTAGCGGAGCCGATGGAAGCCACTCTTCACCACGAATAACGTGCGAGATCTTCATCAGGTAATCGTCAACAACATTGGCGAGATGATAGGTGGGCATACCATCAGACTTCATTAACACTTTATCATCGATCTGCGAAGAGTGCACCGTGACCCAGCCGCGAATAAGATCATTCAACCGAATTTCTTCCTTGCGCGGGACTTTCAACCGAATTACATAAGGTGTACCGCCATTAACAAGTTTTTTCGCTTCCTGCTCGCCAAGCGTCAACGAGTTCTTCATTTGCATGCGCGTGATGCTGTTGTACTGCGGAGTATCAACGCCCTGAGCTTTCAAACTCTCGCGCATTTGCTCAAGTTCTTCCGAAGTATCGAATGCGTAGTACGCGTGCCCCGCATCGATCAGCTGCTGCGCATATTTTTGGTAAATGGCAGAACGTTCAGACTGACGATAAGGCGCGTGCGGACCACCGACACCGACCCCCTCATCGATCTTGATACCAACCCATTCAAGCGACTTGATGATGTATTCTTCCGCTCCAGGCACATAACGATTCTGATCCGTATCTTCAATGCGAAGGATCATCGTTCCTTTCTGCTGGCGGGCAAGCAAAAAATTGTACAAGGCAGTTCTCACGCCACCAATGTGAAGCGCTCCGGTGGGGCTTGGCGCAAATCGTACTCTAACTTCTCTCATTTCAGGATCTCAAAAGTCCGTAAAGGTATCATTGATTTTGTATTGCAACAATTGCAGCGTATCGATAGCTGCGAGCTAATAGCTGCGAGCCACGAGCTGTTTGGACTCCGCTTCTAATGGTATCTTTTCAATTCTTAAGGGTCAGCGCGGAAACGCAATATTCCTGCGATCTGCTCGAAGCTACATAACCGCAATACACGAAATTTCCACATTCACATCTTTCGGCAAGCGGCTCACCTCCACGGTTTCGCGCGCAGGTGGCTGCTGCTGAAAATACTGGCCATAGATCTCATTCACTTTCGGAAAATTCCCCATGTCTTTAAGGAAGATCGAACTTTTCACCACGTTCGAAAAATTCATACCTGCGGATTTCAAAATATGCTCGATGTTGATCATCACCTGTTTCGTTTCAGCCTGAACATCGTTGGTGATCATTTTTCCGGTCGATCTTTCGATGGCAATCTGGCCGCTGACGAACAACATATTTCCCGATTGAATGGCCTGGCTGTATGGACCGATGGGTTCGGGAGCCTCTGAAGAATACACTACTGATTTCGCCATGTTTTTACTGTTATCGTTTAGTATGTGGTCAAAAATAAGTATATCTGCACTGGATTTTTAAGTCGCATGAAAATTTTGGTTGTCGGCAACGATGTTAACATAAATGAGTTCAATCTCAAGTTCGCCAGCCATGCTGTGACTTATGTGAATTCGCTGGTCAAGGCGAAGGATGCGTTCGCTTCCGCAGAAATCATTTTCGATTTTCTGATCGAGGAAGCACCGGAAGATTTCGAGGCTTACTCCCAATCAAACAAAACTGTCTTTCTAAACTCGGCTAAGATCACGCTGGCCGAGCTGGCTTATACATGTCAGAAGACGGGAGATGCAACCATTATCGGTTTTAATGGACTCCCCACTTTATTCAACAGAAATCTACTCGAAGTATCGCTCCTCGACCCAGGAAAAAAACAGGAGCTTGATGCTGTCATGAAAGACCTTGGTACCGGGTATTCGTTGGTTGATGACCGCGTGGGCATGGTTACACCGCGGGTCATTTGCATGATCATCAACGAGGCCTATTTCACCGTCCAGGAGGGAACTGCGAGCCGTGAGGACATTGATCTGGCGATGAAACTGGGCACAAACTATCCGTTTGGTCCGTTCGAGTGGTGCGAACGAATTGGCGTAAACCACGTTTACGAATTGCTCGAAGCTGTTTACGAAGACACAAAAGACGAACGGTATAAAATCTGTCCGTTGCTGAAGAAAGAATATCTGCGAACCGCTACTTAGGTTTTTGTGCCTTCGCTAATTTTTGGAATGCACTCACCAGCTTCCGGGAAGTGTCAACATCGTTCACGGCAAAATCGATTGTGGCAGTGTACGGCTGAATCTTTCCGTTCTTATAGTATTTGATGATCTTGCCTTTGAAATCTGTGGTCATGGTCACGTATAACCACTTGCCACGAACTTCAACTTCAACGCTCAAGGGGTTTATGTCTGCCATATTGAGCTCATAAATCTCTTCCGACCCGCTTCCTTTGGGATTGACTTCCGTTTTTGTGTATTTTATTTTGTTGAACTTCCCTGGCTCAACGGGTTCAAAAGCCTGTTTCAAGGTTGTCTCATCAAGCGTCACATCCTTGATGTTGGCCTTAATAAAATTGAAGGTTGATGAAGCATCGGCACCGAAAGGTTCCTTATAAGATGCTTTACATTTTTCGATGGCTTTGTCAATTGCACCCTTTGCCCTCCGTGCAGCTTCTATTTCGGGAAAGTAGATCCGAACCGAGTTATCATAACTATCGAACTTTTCATTTTCATGATGCATGATCAACCTCTTGCTTTCATTTACCTTTAATTCAACGAACATCCGTTCACCTGAAACATCAATTCCACTGGCCACCCCGTTCACATCGATAAAATTGAATTTGTAATCGTGCTTCACGGAAGTTTTTGGATCTTTCTCAACCTGGGTGAGTGTACAAAGACATTGCGGCTCTATCTTTTGACCAACTTCTTTCGTGCCATAAGCCAGGTCCGTAGTGAGGTTCTTGATCGTTGTCAGCGGATCACCGGGAGCGCCAAGCTCGGCCTTAACTTTTTCAACAGCGAGTGGGATCGCGATCGTGAGAACGGTCTTGATATCCCGCGCTTCATCAACCGAATTCGCATTGATCACAATATCGTTGGCAAAGGGCCGCGTTTCGCCATTGCGCTTCAAGGCCATGAACTTGTCGTCACGCAAGGTTTGCAGCTCAATGCCAAATCGGTTACCAGCGATCTTATACGTGATGGCATTTGGATTGACATCTGCCAGATTGAATGTATAAACCTCTTCGGTTGATGTTTTGCTGTCTGACTCCGTAATTGAAAGTTTCACACTGCCAGGCTTATCGCCCTTTGCCAATGTTTGCTTGATCGATTTTTCTCCGAGCGTTACGTTTTTCACAT
>CBHROW010000058.1:0-19570 GCA_966080355.1 uncultured Chryseosolibacter sp. | reverse complement strand
CCGCACTTACATTATCGAGGTAGTCGAAAAATGTTTTTCTAACACCGAATTCCAGCGCTACATACCATTTAGGATTGATAACATATTTTAACCCCGTACCAAAAGGAATGGCGGCTTGCACGTTGCTATACTCTTCGGGTTTGCTTCCGTTACCGGAAATACCAAATAGGCCCAATCCCCCGAACATATAAGGAGAGAATCTAATGTAGTGTTTTGTATCTCGCCAGTTCAGGAAATGATATTCAAAAACTGTCGAGGCTTCCATCAAAAAAATGTTGAATGAAGCGTTTCGTTGAACAGCAAATGGATCTATCGGGCGCTTGTCGCTGGCTGCCAGTTTTCCTGCGGTGATGGCCGCGCGAAAGCTGACAACTTTGCTCATATTCGAGCGATAAAACACAGTACCTGCGGGACGAGAATTCAAAAAATTGTAGTTCCTCGCTAAATCGCCAGTGTAGTTGAATGTACCAATACCAAAACCAACTTCTGAGCGTTGCGCGAAAGCATCAACAGCGAATATTGCAATCAGGCAAAAAACGAGGCAGGGTCCTCTCATCTGAATTTAGCTCTGTGAAATGTTTTTCCAAGAATATAAGTGAGCTTGAATGAGGTTACCATATAGACATCGCGATCATTTTTGCTGCCGCGAATATTATCAGGGTACTCCTGACCATATCCGGGCAATAAATTGTAGGTTTTCCCATCGCGGGTTTGTGTTGCCACAAGCTGACCAGGATTTACAACCTCGTTTGAGCGATACGACATTGCTTTCGCGAGTTCGTTGTTGCCAAAAACGGAAAGGTCCACATAGTTTTTGCTTACATCGTCCACATAATCAGTGAACAGATAACGGAATCCTAATTCAGCTGAAAAATCCATTACTTCATTTATTCTGAAACGCGCCCCTAAACCAAATGGTATCGCAGGTTGAATTAATTTGTAGGGTTTCGCGCCATAATTTTCATCTGTTGGAAGAAGGCTGCCATTCTGCCCTTCGGTGCCAAGCGGCTTTAAAGCAACCCACTCGCCAGCATTCGGAAGAGGGTTTCCATTTAAGTCCGTAGCCGGAACTTGAGCCTTGGGATTATGATGAAAAACTGCAGCTCCTATGTAGGCGTAGGGTGTCCACTTCACTCGGCTGATGTACGTAGCCTGGTTTGGAAAGAGGTCGAAAGTTGCAACAATAGAGAGTTCGGTGATACGATTTCGGAATGAAAGATTTCGGTTGTAACGATAAACACCGTTCGAGTTATCGCCTTTGTTTGCAGACTCAGCGTCAGCGCCACGGAGCGTTCCGTAAAACAAGGTTCCAACTAGTGTGTAACGAGGTCCGAAACGATGAGCAAAAGAAAGTCCCAATCCAGGCCTGGTAAATGAAATGTCGGTGCTTACTCGTGAAG
This sequence comes from uncultured Chryseosolibacter sp., assembly GCA_966080355.1. GTDB lineage: Bacteria > Bacteroidota > Bacteroidia > Cytophagales > Cyclobacteriaceae > Chryseosolibacter. Next base: position 18,170 of record CBHROW010000058.1, on the reverse strand, counting down.
GCTGAGGTGCAAGATCGCCATAATAATTGAGCGCGTTCAGAGAGATACCTATTGCATTGTATACTTTATCAGGACCAAAATGGAATTTCTTTCCGCGGAAATTTGAGATCCTTCGATTGTTCTTTTTGATCGCCTTCCTGTTGAGTTGGGCGTGAGTTTCGGCTGATGCCAATACTCCTAAAATGACTAACAGGTAAAAAACTCTTCTCATCAGAGCAGGATTAAGCAACTTATAGACCGGTAAACCACAAAAATAACAATTTTTAATTTCGAATGTCTAATCCCCAATTCAGCTTCTGCCTTAGCGTTTTAAAGTAATGTTGGCCCTCGAGCTGAATCAGTGTGACTTTAAAATCCGCTTTTCGCACGGTTAGTTTTATTGTGCTGTCAACAGTTGCAATTCGTGAATCGAGTGACACCAAAAACCTTTTGCTCCTGCCCTCAATTTGAAACGTGATCTCCGAGACGTCCGAAACAATAATCGGCCGCACTGTCAGCGTATGTGGACTTACCGGAGTAATTACAAAATTACCCGATCTCGGGAATATCAACGGTCCGCCACAGCTCAACGAATACCCTGTCGACCCCGTGGGCGTGGCAACAATAATGCCATCAGCCCAATAGGAGTTCAGAAACTCACCATCAATGTAGGTGTGGATCGTAATCATTGAGGAAGTGTCCTTTTTCACAATTGTAAAATCGTTCAATCCAAAGTTCAACTTTCCAAAAATGGGCTCACTGGCGTCCAATCTTAAGACAGCGCGTTTGTCAAGTTTATATTTTCCAGCCAATACCTGGTGCAGGGCCATGTCTATTTCGTCTTTGCTTGTAGTTGCCAGAAAGCCCAGACGCCCGGTGTTTATACCAAGTATCGGGAGTTCATGTCGGCCGATATGCGAAACAGTTTCAAGCAAAGTGCCATCACCCCCGATACTGATAAATACGTCAAGTTTCTCGATGGTAACAGATTCCGGTTCGTACGTTTTCCATTGAAATTTCTTAAATCCGGGCGCCTTCAGGAGACCCGAAAATTTGGACGACACGTAGAGATCATGCGGTGAAAGGATCTCAAATATTCGCAGAATGATGGGGGTAACTTGCATAGTAAATTCCTTACCGTGGATTCCGATTTTCATTCTGCGCGTAAAAGTTTAAAGCTTTCAGGTTGAGCCTAAAAAGGGCAGAATAAAGATACAAAGATTAAGATGAAGTCAAAAATCAGGCAGGGTCGCGATTAAATATCGAGATAGCGCAATAGCATATCAATGCGCTCGCGTTCGTTTTCGATGGGTTTCATTTCCTGATATCGGCCGATCACTTTATAGCCGAAGCGTTCAAGGGTAGCTACAATGCGCGACATATCAGCCTGATTGATCTTGAGTGTAAGTCTGATCTTTCCCGGGTCGAGCGGATCTTCCTTGATGATGCTGCTCAGGATCTTGGCATGATTCTCTTCTACCAACCGGCTGATTTCAGCCAGCGAATAATCGATGAAGTTCATGCATAAAACAAGAATTGCTCCTGGCATCTGAACAGCTGCCGTTTGCGCGAATGACGTGAGTGTGTCTTGAACTGTGATAACTCCACAATACTGCTGATCATCGTTCAGCACAGCCACCATCTGTAACTTGTTATCAGTGGCGATCTTGAGGATATCGTAAAAATGCGTGTCGAGATGGACGTAGCTGGTTTGGCCAACCAGATTGAATTCACCCACGTGCTTTTCGATATCGTTGGTTTCGAGGATGATTTCTTCGGAGATGAATCCTAGCAGGTGCCCTGAATCGACAACCGGCAGGTAGTTGCAGCGAAATTCTTCCATCCACACAATGGCTTTGTGCGCATCGTCAGTTCCCTTCAGTGGAGGAATCATGTGGTTGATAAGATCTTCGGCAATCATAGACAATTCTTCATTTTCTAAATCTGTCTCAACTAAACACCAAAACAATACCTAGGTAACAAGGAACTCCTCAACGAGCTCATTGAATTTTTCCGGATGTTCCATCATGGGTGCGTGGCAGCATTTATCGATGAATTTCAATTTTGAATTTGGAATCAAGCGATTGAACTCGTGAGCAACGATGGGTGGAGTGATTGTGTCATTCAATCCCCACACCAATAACGTTGGTATCTTGATATTCGGTATATCATCTGCCATGTTGTGGCGCTGGGCGGATTTTGCGATGGCTACAATGCGCATACATTTCGGAATGCTTTTGGTTGTTTCAAAAACCTCATCCACAAGATCTTTGGTCGCAACATTGGGGTCGTAAAATGTATAGGCAACACGCTCCCTGATGTATTCGTAATTTCCGCGCTTAGGGTACGACCCTCCCATTGAATCTTCGAACAGCCCGGAGCTGCCGGTAAGGATCAGCTTGCGAACTTTGTCACCGTTTTTTAACGTGTACAACAGGGCAATGTGGCCCCCAAGGCTATTACCCATAATGATGACATTGTCCAATTTTTGGAAAGCCACAAAATCCTCAACGAATTTTCGCAGACCATCAAGTCCAGCTTCCTTGATTGGCATTTCGTAAATCGGAAGCATCGGAATGACTACGCGAAACTGTTTCGAAAATCTGTTGACCACGCCTTCCCAATTGCTTAGTGCTCCGAACAATCCATGGAGTAAAAGCAATACCTGCCCGCTCCCTTCATCGACAAATTTGAATCCCTTTTCTTCTTTAACAACGATTGCCATGGGGCGAAATTAATATGGATAAGTAAGGAAAAAATTAATGAGAAAAAAAGTATCAGGATGTGTTGTTACGTTAAAAAACGTCCTTAAAAACCGGAAATATTTCTGCGATCCAGGAGGTGACCTGCGGTGCAAAACCGGCAACGTATGGCATCAGGATCGAGTTGTTTGTCCAACTGTCGGGAATTTGAACACGCAAAGAGCCTACGAGCCAAATTGCAACGCTCAAAAGAAACACCGTTTTGAATGCGCCTAATACAGCACCTGCAATCTGATCGACCCTGCCAAGGAAAGATTTATCTACCGAAAGCTTGAGCATGTTACCGATGAGTCGCACAACAATCACAATCGCGATGAACACGATACCAAAAGCTACATACGGCAGAATATTTTTATCGATATTGAATTCATCCGCCAGGTAGAGCATTGCCCATCCCATCAATGTAAAGGCCCCGAGCACACCGAGTATGATTGCGAGCAGTGAAAAAAGCTCCATCAAAAAGCCTTCCTTATAGCCGGACCAGCCGCCTATAATAATGATCACGCAAATTGCGATATCAGCACCCGTCAAGACGTCAATAGTTTTTTAACTGTTTCAGAGATCTGCTTCCCTTCGGCCTGTCCAGCGAGTTTTTTTGTTGCAACGCCCATAACTTTTCCCATGTCCTGCGCTCCCTTAGCACCGACATCCTGAATGATGCGCGAAATTTCGGCCTCAAGCTGTTCGGATGAAAGTTGCTTCGGCAGGTATTTGCTGATCACGTCATACTGAAACAACTCCCGATCTGCCAGATCTTTACGATTTTGTTGCGTGAAAATGTCAGCCGATTCTTTCCTTTGCTTCGCGGCTTTCATGAGCAATTTATTTTCGGCATCGCCACTCAGGTCATCGCTGCCGCCTTTTTCGGTTTCGGCAAGCAAGATCATTGACTTTATACTTCGCAATGCCTCCAACTCCTCCTTATTCTTCGCCAACATCGCCTTTTTTATATCCGAGTCTATTTGTTGCTTGAGGCTCATAGAATATTTCTGTTTTGTATTTTCGAACAAATTTTGTCTGTTCAAAGTTTTATCAGAAAATTGTTACCGTGACCAGACTCAGCGTCAATATTAACAAAATTGCCACACTCCGAAACGCACGCGGAGGAAATAATCCAGACGTTATAAAAACTGCAATGGATTGCGAACGATTCGGTGCCGAAGGAATAACCGTGCATCCGCGCCCCGATGAGCGACACATTCGATACGCGGATGCTGTGGCCTTGAAGAAAGTTGTGAAGACTGAATTCAATATTGAAGGATATCCCGATGATCGCTACATGAAGCTGATTGCCGAGACTCGTCCGGCCCAGGCCACACTTGTACCCGATGCGCCCGATGCGATAACATCAAACGCAGGGTGGGATACAAAAAAAAATGAAGGCTTGTTGAAGGAGATCATTGTCGAATTGAAAAAATCGGGAGTTCGAGTTTCGGTTTTTGTGGATCCGCTTCCTAAAATGGTCGAAGGTGCCGCAACGTGTGGTGCCGATCGCGTTGAGCTTTATACCGAACCCTATGCAAGAGAATATCATGTGAATCGCGAGGTTGCCATCAAACCATATGTAGAAAGCTCGAAGGTAGCACATTCGTTAGGCCTGGGCGTAAACGCGGGACATGACCTTGACCTAAAAAATTTAAAATTTCTGCACGAGAGTCTTCCGAATTTAGACGAGGTTTCGATCGGCCATGCGCTAGTCAGTGATGCCCTTTACTACGGCCTGGAGAACACTATCCAACTGTATCTTCGTCAACTTCGGTAACAACAATCTTTCGGCTTGCTCGTCTTACGGGTTATCAAATAATCTATATTTGAGTCACCCAACGTATGAATCTAAAAAAAGAATTTTCGGACGAAAGTCTTCAGCGGATCAAGGCTGCGGTGAAAGAAGCCGAAGACAAGATCTCGGGCGAGATCGTGCCCGTTATCGTTGAACGAAGCGGAGCATATAGTGCCGCTGTTTTTAAAAGCGCTGTGATCTTCGGACTGCTAGCGTTCATCGGAATCATTGCACTCGATCGATATGTTATCACGGATGCCAGTAACACGCTGTACTACGATCCGATTTTCATTTTCTTCGCTGTGATATCTGCGGGCCTGCTGGCCGCGTTGCTGTGCCTGATATCGGAAAGTTTCAAGAGACTTTTCATCGGTCGCGCGAGTTTTGAGGAACGCACGCGCATGCGGGCACAGAGCGCATTTCTCGAAGAAGAAATTTTCAATACCCGGCATCGCACTGGAATCATGATCTTCATTTCCTTCTTTGAGCACAAAGTGATCGTGATGGCCGATCGGGGGATCAGTAAAGTTGTTGATCAGCGAGAGTGGGACGCGATCGTGGCGGATCTCGTCAGCAGCATCCGACAAGGTAAAGCGGTGGAGGGCCTTGAAGCCGGAGTTAGGAGATGCGGAGCCATACTGCTCGAAAAAGGTTTTCATAAAACAGCAGACGATATTAACGAGCTTCGTGACGATCTGCGAATCAACTAGCCTCATGAAACGATACCTGATTTTTTTTCTGCTGTTCCTTCCCACGTTATCATGGAGCCAGCTGGCGATTCCCGAGCTCTGGGGAACGCGGGTTCATGATGAAGCTAAAGTTTTATCAGCACCGTTCATCAACCAGCTCGAACAAATTCTGAAGGCACATGAAGATTCTACATCGAATCAGATTGCCGTACTGATCGTGCCTTCGCTAAACGGTGAGGCTATAGAAGATTATACCCTTCGCGTTGCCGAACACTGGAAGCTCGGTCAGGAAAAAAACGATAATGGTGTTTTGTTGTTCATTGCAATCAATGACAGAAAAGCGCGCATTGAAGTCGGTGAAGGACTTGAAGGCCCGCTACCAGATGCGATCTGCAATCAAATCATCCGCAACGAACTAGCTCCATACTTCCGTCAGGAAAACTACGAGGCAGGTGTTTTGGCTTCGGTCAACGCAATTATCAAATCCATCGCTGGCGAATACCAGGTCGATAACGTTCCCATTCAAAAACGTAAAACCCGGGGCGGCTCGTTTCTCAGCACGCTGATCATCCTGATCATTATCATCGTCATTAGCAGCATTCGCAATCGTGGGAACCGTGGTGGAGGGTGGATTTCACGCGGAGGCTGGTATGGAGGGTTTGGCGGTGGAAGCGGAGGAGGCGGCTGGTCTGGCGGTGGCGGGTTTTCCGGAGGAGGCGGAGGATTCAGTGGAGGCGGAAGTAGCGGGTCATGGTAATCGGCTGATGACGCAAAGGCGATTCCACCAAAATAATTACCTGAAATTGTCAATCGTTCAAACGAAGGTTTATTTTTGAGCCTTCTTTTTAACCACATCCCATGAAGAAAGACAAAGCGATTTTCGATCTGATTGCCAAAGAGAAAGAGAGACAGCAAAATGGAATCGAGCTGATCGCCTCCGAAAATTTCACCTCCGAGCAGGTCATGAAAGCCATGGGAACGGTGCTCACCAACAAATACGCTGAAGGACTGCCAGGCAAGCGTTATTACGGAGGTTGCGAAGTGGTTGATGAGATCGAGCAACTTGCGATTGACCGGGCGAAAGAACTTTTCGGAGCGGAATGGGCAAATGTACAACCGCACTCGGGAGCCCAGGCAAATGCTGCTGTGATGCTGGCATGTTTGAAGCCTGGTGACAAGATCCTTGGTTTCGATTTGTCGCACGGTGGCCACCTCACGCATGGATCGCCAGTCAATTTTTCAGGTAAGTTGTATCAGCCAACTTTTTACGGAGTGGAAGAGGCAACAGGAAAGATCGATTTCGACAAAGTGATTGAAACGGCTCAGCGCGAAAAACCGAAAATGATCATTTGTGGCGCATCAGCATATAGCCGTGATTGGGATTATGCGAAGCTGCGCCAGGCTGCCGACAGTGTTGGTGCAATCTTGCTTGCCGACATTTCCCATCCAGCCGGGTTGATCGCCCGCGGATTACTTAACGATCCGATGGAGCATTGCCATGTAGTGACCACTACAACACACAAGACATTACGTGGACCTCGTGGCGGCATGATCATGGTTGGAAAGAACGTAGATAATCCGCTGGGCATTAAAACGCCAAAGGGCGAGATCCGCAAGATGGGATCGATCCTTGACTCCGGTGTTTTCCCCGGAACCCAAGGTGGGCCGCTCGAGCACGTTATTGCCGCAAAGGCGGTTTCATTCCAGGAAGCATTGTCGGATGAATACCTGGCATACATTGTACAGGTTGCCAAGAATGCCAAAGCGATGGCGGAAGCATTTGTGTCGAAAGGATATAAGATCATCTCGGGGGGGACAGACAATCATTTGATGCTGATCGACCTTCGCTCGAAGAAACTAACCGGTAAACAAGCCGAAGAATCATTGATACAGGCAGACATCACCATCAATAAAAACATGGTTCCATTCGATACGCAATCTCCCATGGTAACCTCCGGGATGCGCGTTGGAACTCCTGCGATCACCACACGAGGGATGCAGGAAAAAGATGTTGTAAAGGTTGTAGACCTGATCGATGAAGCCCTTCAAAAACCTGAAGATCAAAAACACCTTAAATCGGTGAAGCGAAAAGTCAATCGTTTCATGGAGAAATTCCCTCTCTATTAACGGAAATTTTTTCACGCTCGAAATCACTCAAACATGCCGCTGGATCAGGATTTGGAAGGAGAAAAGGAAATGAGCTTTCTCGAGCACCTCGAGGAATTGAGATGGCACGTGGTGCGATCGCTCATCGCCATTGTGTTTTTTATGATTTTCGCCTTCATCAACATCGAATGGATATTCACCAATATCTTGTTCGCCCCTGGTAAGGTTGACTTTCCGACTTTTCGCTGGTTGTGCCAATTCGGAACATGGCTCGGAACGCCCGATGCGTTTTGCGTGGATGCGATTCCGTTCAAGATCCAAAGCCGTTTAATGACGGGACAATTCACGATGTCGATCACGGCCTCGTTCGTGATCGGACTCGTACTCGCGTTTCCTTACGTGGTTTGGGAGTTGTGGAGATTTATTAAGCCAGGACTCTATTCAAAAGAACGCAAGTCATCGCGTGGCGCGGTTTCGGCCGTCACATTCTTGTTCATCCTCGGAGTGTTGTTCGGCTACTATGTGATGTCGCCCATGATGATCGCGTTCCTTGCGAACTATACCATCAGCGACATGATCGTAAACGAATTCGACATCACATCCTATGTCGGCACAATCGTTACAGTCGTGCTGGGAAGTGGTCTGTTGTTTCAATTGCCGGTGGTGATTTACTTTCTGACTAAGATCGGTATAGTAACACCTTCGTTCCTTCGAACTTATCGCAAACATGCCATCATCGTGATTTTGATCATCGGAGCGATTGTTACACCATCTGCTGATCCGCTGAGTCAGGCTTTGATCTCCATTCCATTGTATCTCTTATACGAAATCAGTATCTTGATTTCAGGCCGGGTAATGAAAGCGAAAGAGCGCGAAGAGGCCCTCGAAAAATTAAACGAGAATTCATGATGCCAAATATTGCTATAGGCTGCGACCACGCAGGTTTCGACTATAAGGAGAGTATCAAGCGTTGGCTCGAATCGAACGGATATCAGGTAAAGGACTTCGGAACTTACAGCAAAGAGTCAACAGATTATCCGGACTTCGCGCATCCCGTTGCCAGCGCAGTTGAAGAAAAGCAATTTGAGTTCGGAATTTTGATCTGTGGGAGCGCAAATGGTGTGGCAATCACAGCCAACAAACATCAGGGAATTCGGGCTGCAATCTGCTGGACGGAAGAAGTAGCTTCGCTTGCGCGACAACACAACAACGCGAACATCGTTTGCCTGCCCTCGAGATTCGTTTCTTATGAATCAGCCGAAAAAATAGTCGACCGGTTTTTGCATGCCTCGTTTGAAGGCGGCCGGCACGAAAAGCGAGTGGCAAAGATCAGTTGCTAGTCCTTCGGATGTAGAGAGAACCTTCCCTGCTATAATCGGATCTGAGTTGAGGAAAGCGCGAAAAGTACGCTTCCATATAATTCTTTTCGTCAACGATCACGTCCGGAGATTCTGTTGTGAGTTGGTGATAAACCTCAACCACGTTCTCATAGTATTCAGGTTCGTCAAAAATCTTTTGAGACAGATCCCAGTTCAGGTAAGCCATCCCCAGTTGATTGTTCAAATACCAGCCAGGGGCCTTTCCCAACACAATTATTTTTTTGCCGTGAATCGAAGCGTTGTGTGATTTGACAAGCAAGGACCCATAATCAACAGATTCAAGCTTTCCAAACCGAGCGAGGTAGCTTACTGCGACAACTCCAATGAAGAGCAACCAGCTGTTAAGCTCCAAAAATTTTCTTCTGCGAATGAAAAGAAAAAAATGTGTAAAAATAAAAGCGAGAGCGGGCGCAAAAACGATCATGTTTTGAGGCCGGACATTCTTCGCGTAAAAAATGAAAATGAGTGAAAATCCAATCCACAGGAACATGATCTGCAGCACTTGCGACTGGTACTTGCTGAACCGAGCCTCGCGTTGAAGCATTACCGTAGAGATCACCAAAAAAATCAAAGGCATAGCACCCAATACCAGCATTCCTTTCGCACTCATTAGCACATCGCGATGAAAGGTCAGGTTTGCGAGATAATAGTAGCTCCACAATTTGCCTAACGATTGAGTTAAATAGGAGATGGTAATGGTGAGCAAATGCGGAAGAAGAAAACCAAACAGCAAGAGCAAGAATTTTCGAGGTGTTGATCGCGTGAAAAAGACAAGTACGATCATCACCCACAGAATATAGATCGAGTACGCGAAAGAGAACAGCGAGGCGATGCTGATGAAAAGCCCCAAGTTGAAAATCGTCTCATCGTATTGGACCCGGAATTCAAGCTCTTTGAAAAGATTGTTGAGTGCCAACAGCAGAAAAGTAAACCCGACAAGCTCCCCGGTTAACGAAAGCGTATCGAATGAAAACAGCGTGAGCAAACAAAAGAGAAAGGACGGGACATACGTGTTCTCGTTAAAAAGCTTTCGCGTAATGAACATAATGCCGAGGTAGCCGCTTTGTAAAAAGAGGACCACAAACGCTACAATGTGCCGCGCCAGAAGCGACCGCCCAAAGATTGAATCCATTGATTCGTGAAACCATGCTGTTAGCGGAGCCATGTTATCGACTATCGACACATACATGGAGCGATCTTCATTTAGCTTTTCGCCAACCAGAATCCCTTTTAACTCCGGTAATGTGATGCCAGGCGAATTGATAAAATACGGCAGGTAGAGCAGCAGCATGATGATCAACAGGCCGATCAGCCGGTAGGGATCATTGAGACGAAAATAGCGGATCAGCATGCTGCGAAATTGGCGCGAAAAATAGGCAGTAATTGGAAAGATTAAAGCGGAATTTTTTGTTTTTTATTACGGTTAGTCCTTCATTCGTAAGGCGATTCAAATGGCAGGCACCACCAGACAACAAAAATTCAGTCGGCTTATTCAAAAGGAATTGAGCGAAGTTTTTCAGCGCGATAAACGCGGAATCCTCGGTTCTACCATGATCACCATTACTGATGTGAAAGTAAGCCCCGACCTGGGCGTTGCAAAGGTCTTTATCAGCATGATGCTCGCTAAAGACAAGCAGAAAACGCTCGATAGCCTGAACCTGCACAAAAAGGAAATTCGAAAAGAGCTCGGTGAAAAGATCGGACGGCAAGTCCGGATAATCCCCGAACTCATCTTCGTCATCGATGAAGTGGAGGAAAATGCGCAGCGCATCGAGGATCTGATCAGGAACCTCAATATTCCGCCTGAAAAAAAAGATTAACCCGATCATCGTTTGAATCTTGCCGGCTTTATAGCGAAACGATATTTCTTCTCGAAGCGGAAGGCAAATTTCATCAACCTGATTTCGATCATTTCTATGGGCGGTGTTGCTTTCATTTCCGCAGCACTCATCATCGTCATGTCGGTTTTCAACGGGCTGGGAGATCTTCTTCACTCCCTCAACAATTCATTCGATCCTGAAATCAGAATCGTTGCGCGGCAGGGAAAATCTTTCGTGATGGATGACCAACTATTGAAAAAGATCCGTGGTGTGGAGGGCGTGAAAATCGTCACGGATGTTATCGAGGATTATGTGTATGTTCGCTATCGTGATGCGAACCAGGTCGTCACGTTGAAGGGCGTGAGCGACAACTTCATTGATCAGGAGCGAATCCCCCTGGAAAATATTGTAGAAGGCAAGCTCAGGCTTAAGGAAAATGGAATTTCTTATGCCATCATCGGAAAGGGAATACAATACAGCTTGTCGATTGCTGTGAACGAGCCGTTGTTCCCTCTTCAGGTTTACTACATCAACAATACAAAATCGGTTGGCCTCGATCCCTCGCGACTTTATACCAAAAAGAACATCATTCCGGGCGCAGCATTTTCTATCGTTCAAAACTTTGATGAAAATTACATCATCGTTCCGGTTGACTTTGCAGCTGATCTTCTTCAATATGGCAATAAGCGAACCTCGATTGAAATAAAAACAGACGACAGGACTTCGATCGAAGCGGTAGAATCGCGACTTCAAAAAGCCCTCGGTGACTTATTTGATGTGCAAAACCATGAAGAGCAACACAAAGATCTTTACAAGCTGCTTCGCATGGAAAAACTTTTCGCTTTCATAGCGATCAGCCTGCTCCTTCTTGTTGGGTCCATCAATATATTTTTCACACTGATGATGCTGGCACTCGACAAGAAGAAAGATATTTCTATTCTGTCTGCGATGGGTGCAAACAAGGCGCAGATCAGGAACATCTTTCTCTCCGAAGGCGTGATCATCGCTTTCATCGGAGCATTTATAGGGTTGGGATTTGGCGCACTCTTCTGCTGGCTTCAAATGCAATACGGGATCATTTCCATGGGGATGGAAACTTCTGTCACACAAGGCTATCCTGTGAAAATGGAGTGGGTCGACTTCGCGGCCGCTTTTGTTGTCATTACGCTCATTACCTTCTTTATCTCCTTTCACCCCGCAAGGCTTGCATCACGCTTCGCAGCGATCAAGCACCTGTAAGAACCATGTAATTTCCACTTGGAAAACGCAGGATTTTATTAAGTAAAAATACGTACATTGGTGATTCCGTTTCATTCAAAAAGGCTGTTTTTCCATGAAAGTCTCTGCTTCCCAGCCATTCCAGATCATCTACTCGTTGTATCAGCACGAGTATCTCGGTTATATTTTTGAGTCCTACATCGTGCATCTGGATGAAAAGGGCAAGCTCACCTATCAGCATCAAAACATCTCTTCCAAGAACGCACGTGAGTTCACGAAAGGGCTTGACGACCGCGATTTCGAATTGATCGAGATCATGGATTCGATGCAGCAAGACGCCATTGTGAAAAAGTTTTCTGCGAAGGTGGTCAAGCCTGAAGAGTTCTTGACAAAAACATACGACAAATCGAAAGGGAACGAACTCGTCCAGGAACAGATCGAAGACTACATGGAGAAGCGAAGGGCGAAAGTGCTGGACAAACTTCGCGGCAAAATGCTTTTCGAAATGGGCAACGATGGAGAGCCCACATGGAAACGAATTGAAGTGCTCGACAAACGGGCAACAATTCAATTCCACTTCATGCGTACCAACGATCAAACGAACTACTATCCAACCATTTTTTATCAGGGTAAGAAACTTGATCTCCCCAACGAGTCGGCATACCTGGTTTGCAAAACACCTGCGTGGATGGTGCTCGATGGGAAGTTATATGGATTTGAAAAATATGTCGATGGACGGAAGCTGATTCCATTCTTCACCAAAAAATCAGTTGTCATTCCGAAGAATGTAGAAGAAACATACTACAACCGGTTTGTTGCTCCGCTCATTGCCTCCTTCGATGACGTGGAAGCAAGCGGATTCGAGATCAATAAAAGCACATATGACCCGCATCCGGTGCTTACCTTGTCTGAACTTCATACTGCGCAAACCACCGCAGTACCTTCTCTCTTTGACAACGGTGCTCCTCAGCCGGAAGATACCAGTGATGAGTCGGGAAAAATTGTTTTCGACCTGTCGTTTAAATACGGCAAGCACCGCTTCCGCGGAGACAATATCGGACCGGTCAGCGTAACAGTTGAAAAACAGGACACAGGGTACATCTTCCATCGCGTAACACGAAAGTCGGAGGTCGAAAAGAATTTTCTTCACACGCTGCAGAAGTTAGGATTGCCGATGAAGGGCTTCCGTGTTGCCATACCAAAGTCCGAAGCATTTTCATGGTTGAATGAAAATCGTGTTAATCTTCTCAATCTCGGTTTTGAAGTAAGCCAACCAGAGAGTCGCGATAAAAAATATTTTGTTGGGAAGGCAGTGATCGAAGTTGAGGTGAAAGAGAACATCGACTGGTTCGATATTCACGCCAAGATCCGCTTTGGAGAATTTGAAATTCCCTTCAAAGAACTACGCAAACTTATTCTACGAAGGAAAGTGGAGTTCAAACTGCCGAACGGAGAAATCGCCATTATTCCCGAAGTGTGGCTTACAAAATATGCCGACTTATTCGCGTTGAGCGAAACTGAAGGCAGCAACGAGAAGCCTGTTTTACGAAAGCATCATCTCAATCTTGTAAAAGAACTGGAGGAAGGGAATCTTGCAAAAGTTCACCTCAGTGAAAAATTGAGATCGTTGAGTTCTTTCAGTGGTATCAAACAGTATCCGATGCCGGAAGGATTCAAAGGCGAGCTCCGGCCTTACCAGCGCGCTGGATACAACTGGTTGCGCTTTCTCAATGAGTACAAACTTGGCGGGTGTTTGGCCGATGACATGGGTCTCGGAAAAACGGTGCAAACACTTACACTGCTTCAGGCTGAAAAAGATGCCGGCTCCGGAACTTCGTTGCTGGTGATGCCCACCTCCTTGATCTACAATTGGGAAAAAGAAGCGAGCAAGTTTACGCCAGACCTGAAGATCCTGAATTACACGGGGACACTTCGTAACAAGGATATCACGCGATTTGAAAAATATGATCTTGTGCTGACCTCCTATGGCATTACGCGCCTGGATATCGATCACCTTCAAAAATTCTATTTTAATTATATTATTCTCGATGAGTCTCAGGTGATCAAGAATCCGACTTCGAACATTGCAAAAGCGGTGAGGGAATTGAAATCACGTCACAAGTTGGTGCTGACGGGTACACCGATTGAAAATACAACGCTCGATCTCTGGTCGCAAATGTCGTTCATCAACCCGGGTATTCTCGGATCGCAGACGTATTTCAGAAACGAATATCAAAACCCGATCGAGAAGAAAGCTGATGAATTGAAATCGAAGAAACTCGGGGCGGTCATCAAGCCATTCATTCTCAGAAGACATAAATCTCAAGTAGCAACCGAGCTTCCTGAAAAAGTTGAACACGTTCAGTATTCGGAGATGACTCCTGAGCAGGAGAAACGTTATGAGGAAGTGAAGACACAGTATCGCGAGAAAATCTTCAAGTTGATCGAGCAGGAGGGTTTGGGTAACAGCCGATTCATGATCCTGGAAGGTTTGACGAAGCTGCGCCAGCTGGCGAATCACCCGAAGATGATCGAGCAAGGCTATCAGGGAGACTCCGGTAAGCTCGAAGACATCACCCACATGCTTGAGAATGCAATGGCGGAGGGTCACAAGGTGCTTGTGTTTAGCCAATTTGTGAAACATCTCGAACTTGTAAGGGGATATTTGAAATCGAACAAGATCGATTATGCTTACCTCGATGGTTCAAGCACCGATCGTAAGGAACAAGTGGAGCGCTTTAACAGGGATCCGCAACTGAAAGTTTTTTTGATCTCAATTAAAGCTGGTGGTTTGGGGTTGAACCTCACGGAAGCGGACTATGTGTTCATTCTCGATCCGTGGTGGAACCCGGCCGTGGAAGCTCAAGCCATCGACCGCGCACACCGGATTGGTCAAAAGAAAAAGGTATTCACGTACAAATTCATCACACGAAACTCCGTTGAAGAAAAGATCCTCACGCTTCAGCAGAAAAAGCTCAAACTCACCAACGAGCTGATCACTACCGAAGAAAGCTTCATGAAACAGCTCACCAGGGAAGACATTGCCCAGATGCTGGCTTAAGAAGTTTTCAAGTGACGTTTTTTCCAGCGTTTGTGCGACCACAGATACGTTGACGGATCGTTGTTGATCGTTTTCTCGAGAGCTTGAATATACTGCTCGATCACCGCGTTACTTTCTTTAGCATAAGGCGGTGTTGACAATACGAGCGGACTTGCTGTGTAATAACCTCTTTTAACTTTTCGGATCACATAATACATCACCGGATATTGTGTGAGGTGTGCAAGCTGATTTGTTCCATAAAAGAAAACGGTTTCCTGGTTGAGAAACATGCTCTCAAATTTTTTATCCGCATCGTAGCCGGGATATTGATCGGCCACGCTGGCAATGCCACGAAGCTTGTGTTTCCGCTTGACAATCTCCCGTGCAACATCTTTTCGTTTGATACCGAGCGCCCCGAATCTCGAACGAGTGAACAATGACAGCCGATCGAAGAATTTATTTTTGACAGGCTGATAGACAAATTCAATTTCCATCGGAAAGCTGATCGAGGCTGAAACCAAAAGCCACTCCCAATTGAACTGATGCGAGGCCAGAAAAAGAATTGACTGATTTTTATTTTTGAATGAAGCCGGTACCTCAGGATTAAGAAACAACATGCGCCTGGTGAGCTCGTCTTTCGAGATCGTCAGCAGCTTCAGCATCTCCACTCCGTAGTCGCATAGATTTTTGTAAAACTGTTTTTCGATCTCGCGAAGTTCCCGGGTTGTCTTCTGTGGAAAGGAATTCGCCAGATTATTCCGAACAACCTTAATGCGATATTTTGCCAGATGGTATGCAACGAAATAAGCGAGATCTGAAATCGCATAAAGAACGGAAAACGGTAAGCGCGAGATCAGTTTCAAAAAAAACATGCGGCATATCAGTGAGCAGGCAAGTTAATTAAGTATTGTTATTTTTGGCGCATGAAGGACAAAGTCGTCATTATTACGGGAGGATCTTCCGGAATCGGCCGGGCACTCGCGTTTGAATTCGGAAATCGCGGATCGAAACTTCTCATTACCGGCCGAAACAAAGAAGAGCTGGATAAGACTATTGGGGAACTTAAAGATGCCGGCATTCAAGCCATCGGATTTCAGGCTGACGTGAGCAAGGAAGAAGACAACGAGAAAATGGCTCAAGCTGCGATCAGCGTTTACGGCACGATCGATGTGCTGATCAACAATGCCGGGATTTCGATGCGGGCATTGTTTGAAGAGGTCGATCTTGATGTTGTCAAAAAAGTGATGGATATCAATTTCTATGGCGTGCTGTATGCCACCAAGTATTGTTTGCCAGAGATCAAAAGGAACAAGGGCTCGGTGATCGGCATCTCGTCCATTGCCGGGTTCCGCGGATTGCCGGGCCGCACCGGTTACTCGGCATCGAAGTTCGCCCTCAATGGATTTCTTGAGGTGCTTCGGACTGAATTATTGAAAACTGGCGTTCATGTTCTCACGGCATGCCCTGGATTCACATCATCGAATATTCGAAAGCGATCACTGACAAAGGACGGAAGTTCACAGGGTGAATCACCGCGGAATGAACAGCAAATGATGTCTGCAGAGGAATGCGCCCGACATATTTATCACGCGACAGTCAACAGAAAGCGCACGCTGGTGTTAACGACTCAGGGCAAACTTGCCGTGTTTTTGAACAAGTGGCTGCCATCTGTTGCCGATAAAATGGTTTACAATGTGATGGCAAAGGAAGCCAATGCGCCCATCAAATGATCATGTTCTGCTGAGGAGTACTACCTTGGTGTTGTCGGCTTTGTTTACACTGCGGAAGAAGTCTGTGTATTCCTGGTATGCTTCAGGTGGAAACTCCCCCTTCAGCATTCTTATCCTTCGTGTGTAGATCAGCGTGCCTTGATCGAATTTGAAGCCCGCCTCATACTCACCAAACCGTGATTTGATCTTCACAGCATCGGGTATGAATTCCGGATAAAGAGTTTCAGGGATTTCAAAGCGTATCGTATCAAGATCGATATATGAAAAATGTCTCACAACGTTAAATCTTCTGTTGTCTGTTTTCTCAGGCAGATAGGCTGAGCGATTCATCAGGTTTGGTACAATGAAAAGTCTTTTGCCGCTCGCAGTTCCGTATTTTCTGAGTGTGAGATCGAGGTTGACAACGGCAGACGGGATCTTTGCCTTATGACCCTGAAAGGAAAAGGAATTGATATCGAAAGTTGGAATGCTGGTGTTCTCCAGTATCCACTTGCGTTGCTCATCGGTTTGGCTGTTGAGATGGGCGCTCACTTCCTCAGATTCATACTGCAACCCTGAATAGATGGTTCGAATAACTGCGCGACCATCGCCATTGTCAGAAACTTTTACCGTTGCCGATCGTGTCTGCAGGTTGTGCTCGGGTAGGTAGTTGGTTGTCTTAATGATCTTTGCACCATTATCGGTGATCATCAAAGCCTTGCGATCACCGGTATGAAATCCCTGATAACCCAACGGAACATTTTGGCTCGTGCACTCTAACCAGATGGTATCTTTTTCATTAGGCACAGCAACGAGAACGTGATCGAACTGCATGCTCGGAAAATCTTCGCGCAATGGATACGCTCCATAGCCGGAATTGATAAGCACATAATTTGAGGGAATGCCCGCGGTTGACAATAACGACATCATGTAGTTGGAGAGCGCTTTGCAATCACCATAACCATTCTTGTCGACAACGGAGGCAGCAAATGGTTGAAGCCCGCCAATGCCGAGCTGGATGCTTACATAGCGAGTCTTGCTTTGCAGATATTCGTAAAGTACGCTTACTTTTTCTTCGCGGGTTTTCAGGTTTTGAATAAGCTCATGAACTTTTGCCTTCGCAAGTTCAGGTAGACCGTCCCTTCCGACATTGAGCGATGCGATCCACCTTCCATATTCATCCCACGTGTTCATGGTGCCTGAATATCCATCATACTCAAATTCAGATGGCGCAGCAATCACAACAGGAATAATATCCACGAGTGGAGGACTTGCGGGCTCAATCTTGATCGGAAGTGCGTTTTTGTAAGCCCATGTGGTCGTGTAAAATCCTTCGGAATCTATAGTCTCCGCAGGCTTGAGATCAGTGTTGAGCACTTTGTAA
The DNA here is from genome assembly GCA_966080355.1 of uncultured Chryseosolibacter sp. GTDB lineage: Bacteria > Bacteroidota > Bacteroidia > Cytophagales > Cyclobacteriaceae > Chryseosolibacter. Next base: position 304 of record CBHROW010000058.1, on the reverse strand, counting down.
CGAGGCGCGAGATTCTTGGGGTACCGCAGCGTGTAGCTCGATCGTTCTGATGAAATTCTTTCGCCTGGAAGAAGTTGAAAGCCGGGAATTGCAAAGAGGAATTTGGATTCAGTCTCGTACTCAAATTCCACAGTATAGGGATATGTGGCTTGTGACAAATCGAAATACTTGTAGCGATCATCGCTGAACAGGGCGTCACCAACCGCGCTCTGATCTGAGATTTCGTTGTTCTTCAGTTTTTTAATCACACTACCTTGTGCATCGTACACCTGGGCATTGATGTATTTCACTTTTCGCAGTTTGT